>NZ_JAAGOZ010000036.1:0-43170 GCF_010499845.1 Salipiger sp. PrR007
GAGGCGCCGCCGACCCCCGAAACGTCGGCCCCGCCGCCGGTGCTCGCTCCCGAGCGCGCCGAGCGCCCGGTGCCGCGCCCCGCGCCGCGCGTGGCGCCAGAGCCTGTGGCTCCGCCTGAGCCCGACACCACTGTCGCCGAGGAGGTGCAGCAGGCCGCGGAGGCGGAGTCGGAGGCCGCCGAGGTGGTCGAGGAAGAGCAGGAGGCGACCGCGCCGGAGGAAGTGGCGACCGAGATCGTCACTGAGGCCGAGGAGCCCGCCGCCGCCGAGGAGCCCGCGCCGCCCGCGCCGACCCTCGCGCCGGATGCCTCGCGCCGGCCGCTCACCCGTCCGACCCAGCTCGCGCAGCGCCCCGAGCCGGAACCCGAGCCGGAAGCGCCGACACCCGCGGAGACTCCTGCCGAAAAACCGGCTGAAACACCGAGGACCGAGACCGCGCAGACCGAAACGCCGGAGCCCGCCGCGCCGGAGCCCGCAGAGGATGCCGTCGCCGATGCCATCGCGCAGGCGCTGGCTGCTGGCGGTGCTGCCGAGGAACGCGGGCCCGCGGGGCCGCCGCTCACGCAGGGCGAGCGCGAGTCGCTGCGCGTTGCGGTGCAGAAGTGCTGGGTGGTCGACGTCGGCAGCCAGGCCGCCAACGTGACGGTCACCGTCAGCATGGACATGGAGCCCGGTGGTCGGGTCGTCTCGTCCTCGCTGCGGATGATCGGCTCGTCCGGCGGCGATGCCTCGGCGGCAGAGACCGCCTTCCAGAACGCGCGCCGGGCGATCCTGCGCTGCCAGGCCGACGGCTACCCGCTTCCGGCGGACAAGTACGACCAGTGGAAGACCATCGAAATGACCTTCAACCCCGAGCAGATGAGGCTGCGGTGACCGCCCCTCAGGCAAGGATTTGCGCAGGCCGCGCGTTGCGGCGCTTTGTCCGGGGCACCTCCCCGCGCTATGTTGGCCCCGAGGCAGTCATTCCTGCGGCACACAAGCGCGTCGGCGCGACCGGGAAGGAGAACACGAGCATGACTAGACTACTGGCCCTCATCCTTGCACCTGCGCTGGCAGTGGCGGGGCTGGCCGCGCCGGCGCTGGCCCAGGATGGCCCGCTGCGCATCGAGATCACCGAAGGCGTGGTCGAACCGCTGCCCTATGCGGTGCCCGACTTCGTCGCCGAAAGCGATGACGCGGCGCAATACGCGCAGCAGATCAGCCGGGTGATCGCCGACGATTTGACCGGCACTGGCCTTTTCCGCGAGATCCCGCGCGACGCGCATATCTCGCGCGTGTCGAACTTCTCGAGCCCGATCCAGTTCTCGGACTGGAAGGCGATCAATGCGCAGGCGCTGATCACCGGCGCGGTGTCGTCGGACGGGGCGGGCAAGCTCACCGCGAAGTTCCGCGTCTGGGACGTCTTTGCCGGCACCGAGCTGGGGCAGGGGATGCAGTTCTCGGCCACCGCCGACGGCTGGCGCCGGCTGGCCCACAAGGTCGCCGACCAGGTTTATTCGCGGATCACCGGCGAGGGCGGCTATTTCGACAGCCGCGTGGTCTACGTCTCGGAAACCGGGCCCAAGGACGAGCGTGCCAAGCGGCTTGCGGTCATGGATTACGACGGCGCCAACGTGCAGTTCCTCACCTCGAGCAATTCCATCGTCATCGCGCCGCGCTTCTCGCCGAACGGCAGCCGCGTGCTTTATACCAGCTACGAGACGGGCGAGCCGCGCATCCATGTGCTCGACGTCGGCTCGGTGCAGAGCCGCATGCTGCCGACGACCGATGGCGTGATGAGCTTTGCGCCGCGCTTCTCGCCGGACGGCTCGCAGCTGCTTTACTCGATGACCCGCGGCTCCAACACCGACATCTACGCGATGGACATCAACTCCGGCCAGACCCGGCAGCTGACCACCGCGCCCTCGATCGAGACCGGCGCCAGCTTCTCGCCCGACGGCAGCAAGATCGTCTTCGAGAGCGACCGCTCGGGCAGCCAGCAGCTCTACGTCATGCCGGTGGGCGGCGGCGAGCCGACGCGGATCAGCTTTGGCCAGGGCCGCTACGGCACGCCGGTCTGGTCGCCGCGCGGCGATCTCATCGCCTTCACCAAGCAGAACGCGGGCCGCTTCCATATCGGGGTGATGCGCACCGACGGCTCGGAGGAGCGGCTGCTGACTGCCTCCTTCCTCGACGAGGGCCCGACCTGGGCGCCGAATGGCCGCGTGCTGATGTTTGCGCGCGAGACGCAGGGCGCCACCGGGGCGAGCTCGCTCTACACGGTCGATGTCTCGGGGCGGAACCTCAAGCGGGTGCGCACGCCGGACGGCGCGTCGGACCCGAGCTGGGGCCCGCTGCAATAAACGCACAGCCGGGCGGGCACGCCGGGCCAAGGGGCGGGGCTCCTTGGCCCTGTTGCCTTGGAAACAATCCTCTCAAAAGGGTTATCTCGGCTTCAATGCGCCACGTTCCCAAGGCTTTCACGCTGTGCTAGCGTTGCGGCAAACACACGAGCAGGACAGTGATCCAATGACATATCTTCCGAAGGTTCTGATGCTGGTGGCTGGCCTTGGCCTTGCCGCCTGTACCAACCCGGACCGCTTCGGCGCGGGCGATGGCACCGGTGCCGGCGGCGCAGGCTACGGCAATGGCAGCGGCGTGAACGGCGGCTACCTCGACGGCTCCGCCAGCGACCCGCGTTCGCCCGCCTATTTCAACCAGGCGATCGGCGACCGCGTTCTCTTTGCCGTCGACCAGTCGACGCTTTCCGCCGACGCGCAGGCGACGCTGGACGCGCAGGCGCAATGGCTGATGACCAACTCCGATTACCTCGCGGTGATCGAAGGACACGCCGACGAGCAGGGCACCCGCGAATACAACATCGCGCTCGGCGCACGCCGCGCCAACGCGGTGATGGAATACCTGATCTCCAAGGGCGTCGCTTCGAGCCGCCTGCGCCAGATCTCCTATGGCAAGGAACGCCCGATCGAGGTCTGCTCGCAGGAAGCGTGCTACGCCAAGAACCGTCGCGCGGTGACGGTGATCTCCATGGGCATGACGAGCTGAGGCCGGGCGGATGCGTCTGACCGGCATCGCCCTGTGCCTGGGCCTGATCGCGTCCGGCGCGCAGGCCCAGCAAACCGAGACCCTGGCGGACCTCCGCCAGGACCTCGCGCTGTTGAACGGTGAACTTCTGAAGCTCAAGCAAGAGCTCAACACCACCGGCATCGGCTCGATGAACGTGCCCGCCAGCACGCTCGACCGCGTCAACGCGATCGAGGCCGAGCTGTCGCGGGTGACCGCCAAGACCGAGGAACTGGGCCACCGCATCGACAGCGTCGTGGCGGATGGCACCAACCGCATCGGCGATCTGGAGTTCCGCATCTGCGAGCTGGAGCCCGGTTGCGACATCGGCGCCATCGGCCAGACCAAGCCGCTCGGCGGGCAGCAACCCGCAACGGGCGGCACGCCCGCGCCCGCGCCGACCCCGGCGCAGACCGCTGAAACGCCCCTCGCGGGCGGTGCGCAGCTTGCCGTCGGCGAAGAGACGGACTTCCGGCGGGCGCAGGAGGCGCTCGCCAATGGTGACTTTCAATCCGCCGCGGAAAAGTTTGCGGCCTTCCGCCAGACCTACCCGGGCTCTCCGCTAGAGGCGGCGAGCTTCCTGGCCGAGGGCCAGGCGCTGAAAAAGGCGGGCGACACCCGGGAGGCGGCGCGCCGCTTCCTTGGGGCCTATGCCAACTACCCCGAGAGCGAGGTCGCCCCTGCGGCGCTCTGGCAGCTCGGCACGGCGCTTGGCGAGCTGGGCAGCACGACCGAAGCCTGCGTGACGCTGGGCGAGGTGGCAACCCGCTACCCGGGCACCGAAGAGGTGGCGAAGGCGGCGGAGGAGATGGGTCGCCTCGGCTGCCAGTGAGGCCGACGGGCGGCATCCCGGTGAGCGCCTCGCTCGACCAGCGCTTCGCCGAGGCCATGGGCGCGGCGCTTGGCCCCGATTTCCCCGAGAGCATTGCCCTCGCCGTCTCCGGCGGGGGCGACAGCATGGCGATGCTGACGCTGGCGCACAATTGGACCCATGTCTGGGGCGTGCGGCTGCGGGTGGTGACGGTTGACCACGGGCTGCGCCCCGAGGCCGCCGCCGAGGCGGAGATGGTCGCCGAGACCTGCGCCGAACTCGGCTGGGAGCACCAGACCCTGCGCTGGCACTGGGACGGGCAAGGCAACCTGATGGATGCCGCCCGCCGGGCCCGGCTTTCCCTCATCGACGGCTGGCGGGGCGAAACCCGCGACGTGCTGCTTGCCCATACCGCCGATGACGTTGCGGAAAGCTTCGTCATGCGCCTGTCGCGCGGGGCCGGGGTCGAGGGGCTGTCGGCGATGCGGCCGCTGCGCGAGGTGCAGCTCGGGGAGGGCGCACCGATGCGTGTCGTCCGACCCTGCCTGACCATGCGCCGGGCCGAGCTGCGCCATTACCTGCGGGTGCTGCAGGGCCAATGGGTCGATGATCCATCCAACGATGACGAGGGCTATGAGCGGGTGCGGGCCCGCAAGCTCGTCGCCCGTCTCGAGGCGGCGGGGTCGCTGACCGGCGCTGATCTCGCCGCGGCCGCCACCCGCATGGCGCGCGCCTCCGAGGCGCTGCGGGCGCGGGCGGCGCAGGTCTGGGGCGAGATCTCGGCCGAGGTGCCTCCGCAGCGCTGCGGCGACCTCATCTTCGATCAGACCGCATTTCAGACAATCGAGCGCGACACCCAGCTGCGGCTTTTGTCGGCGGCGCTGCGGTTCGTGTCCGGCGCGGAATACCCGCCCCGCGAGGGGCCTCTGGAGGCGCTGCTCGACCGGCTGCTCGGCGGCGGGGGGGGCACGCTGCACGGCTGCGAGGCGCGGATCGAACGCGGACAGATCGCCCTTTTCCGCGAGTACGCAGCGGTGCAGGATCTGTCGTGCGCGGCTCAGCCGGGCGCGCTCTGGGACGGGCGCTGGCGCCTTGCGCGCGCCGTTCCTGCGGGGCTCACCCTGCGCGCGCTCGGCGAGGACGGCTGGGCGCAGCGTGACAGAAAGGCCGAGCCGCCGGTTCCTTTCCATGCCGCGCGCAGCGCCCCGGCAATTTTCGAGGGCGACCGGCTGGTTGCCTGCGACGCGCTGCAACCTGCAGGAGAAGACCCGGTTTTCCAGCTCTGCCCCTTCGGGCGCTTGCCCTCTGACTTCGCGGTATTCCTGAGGTCGGGCCCGGCTTCGGGGTGAAATCGCATTGAACCGGCGGGCACAGCCCTTATGTTAGGCACAGATCGCGGAACCGAGAGGTCCGCGAGATACGTCATTTTAGGAGGCCGTCCTTGGGCAACGCACGAAATATCGCCTTCTGGGTCGTTCTTTTCCTGTTGATTCTGGCGCTCTTCAACCTCTTCTCCGGAGGCGGAAGCACGCTGCAGAGCCGGGAAATCAGCTACTCGGACTTCATGGAGGCGGTGGATTCGCAATCCGTCAGCTCCGTCACCATCGACGGCGAGCAGATCCGCTATCGCGGCAATGACGGTCAGGACTACGTCACCGTCAAGCCCGAGGATGCCCAGGTCACCGACACGCTGATCGACAAGGGTGTCACCGTCCGGGCCGAGGCGCAGCAGCAATCCGGCTTCCAGGCCTTCCTGCTCAGCCTTCTTCCCTTCCTGCTGCTGATCGGTGTGTGGATTTACTTCATGAACCGCATGCAGGGCGGCGGAAAGGGCGGGGCCATGGGCTTCGGCAAGTCCAAGGCCAAGCTGCTGACCGAAAAGCACGGCCGCGTCACCTTCGACGACGTGGCGGGCATCGACGAGGCGAAGGAAGAGCTCGAGGAGATCGTGGAATTCCTGCGCAACCCGCAGAAGTTCTCGCGCCTCGGCGGCAAGATCCCCAAGGGTGCGCTGCTGGTTGGCCCTCCGGGCACCGGTAAGACGCTGCTGGCACGCGCCATCGCGGGCGAGGCGGGCGTGCCCTTCTTCACCATCTCGGGCTCGGACTTCGTCGAGATGTTCGTCGGTGTCGGTGCGTCCCGCGTGCGCGACATGTTCGAGCAGGCCAAGAAGAACGCCCCCTGCATCGTCTTCATCGACGAGATCGATGCGGTCGGCCGCAACCGTGGCTCGGGCTATGGCGGGGGCAACGACGAGCGCGAGCAGACCCTCAACCAGCTGCTGGTCGAGATGGATGGTTTCGAGGCGAACGAGGGCGTGATCATCATTGCCGCCACCAACCGCCGCGACGTTCTCGACCCCGCGCTGCTGCGTCCGGGCCGCTTCGACCGTCAGGTCATGGTCGGCAACCCCGACATCAAGGGCCGCGAGAAGATCCTCGGCGTGCACGCCCGCAAGACCCCGCTCGGCCCGGATGTCGACCTGCGCATCATCGCGCGCGGCACCCCCGGTTTCTCGGGCGCGGATCTGGCGAACCTCGTGAACGAGGCGGCGCTGATGGCCGCCCGCGTCGGCCGCCGCTTCGTGACCATGGAAGATTTCGAGAACGCCAAGGACAAGGTCATGATGGGCGCCGAGCGCCGATCGATGGTCCTGACCGCCGAGCAGAAGGAAAAGACCGCCTACCACGAGGCCGGTCACGCCGTCGTGGGCCTGATGCTGCCGCAGTGCGATCCGGTCTACAAGGCGACGATCATCCCGCGCGGTGGTGCGCTCGGCATGGTGGTCTCGCTCCCCGAGATCGACCGTCTGAACTGGCACAAGTCGGAATGCGAGGAAAAGCTCGCGATGACCATGGCGGGCAAAGCGGCCGAGATCATCAAGTACGGCGAGCCCAATGTTTCGAACGGCCCGGCCGGCGACATTCAGCAGGCCTCGGCGCTTGCGCGCGCGATGGTTCTGCGGTGGGGCATGTCGGACAAGATCGGCAACATCGACTACTCCGAAGCGCATGAGGGCTACCAGGGCAACACCGCGGGCCTGTCGGTCTCGGCGCACACCAAGGAGCTGATCGAGGAAGAGGTCCGTACCTTTATCCAGACCGCCTATGAGCGCGCCTACCAGATCCTCACCGACAACAACGAGGAATGGGAGCGCCTGGCGCAGGGGCTGCTCGAATACGAGACGCTGACCGGCGACGAGATCAAGCGCGTGATGAAGGGCGAGCCGCCGAACGCCTCGGGCGGCGACGACGATGACGCCGACGATACGCCGAGCCTGACCGCGATCCCCAAGACCAAGCCCAAGCCCAAGCCCGCCGACGAGGGCGGCCTTGAGCCCGAGCCTTCGGCCTGAGCGCCTCGATCTTGAAAAGATGCAGACCCCGGAGCCCGAAACGGCCCCGGGGTCTTTCTTTTGCCGAGTGCTGGCATCCGGCCTTTTGAAAGGCGATCCGCGCGGATCTCCTCTCGACCTCGCCGGGCATCTGTGGCCCAACTAAGCGCCGTATCAGTCGTTCAAGGATCCTCTCATGCCCGCGCTCATCCCCACCGAGTTCTCCGCCCGCATCACCTGGCTGGGGCAGGTCCCGCCGGAGGGAGACGACATCCGTTCGCGGGCGGTCGAGTCGCTGGAGATCGGCTGGGGCGGGCCGGAAGGCGAGCGCCACGCCGGGCGCACGCGGCCGTCCTGCTCGCGGGTGACCTCGCAGCACAAGCGCGGCACCGAGATCGCCAACGTCCGCCAGATGTGCCTGATGTCCGCCGAGGAATTGGCCGAGATCGCCGAGCGTGTGAAGCTGGACGAGCTTGACCCGCAGCTCGCCGGGGCGACGCTGGTGCTCGAGGGGATTCCCGATTTCAGCCACCTGCCGCCCTCGTCGCGGCTGCAGGGGCCGGATGGGGTGACGCTGATCATCGACATGCAGAACCGCCCCTGCAACCTGCCCGCCCGCGAGATCGAGGCAGAGCACGAAGGCCACGGCAAGGCCTTCAAGGCCGCGGCCAAGGGCAGGCGCGGCGTCACCGCCTGGGTCGAGCGCCCGGGACGGCTGGCGCTTGGCGACGAGATGCGGCTGCACATCCCCGACCAGCGTGTCTGGGCACACCTCAAGGCCGTCCGCAAGGGCTGAGCGCTTCGCGCGTGACCGGCGCGCGGCGAGCGGCTATGGAGGGCGGCAGACGACCAGACGGGAAGGAGGCCCCCGCCCATGAGCAGCAAGATGACCACCGACATCGAAATCGCCCGCGCCGCCGAAAAGCGCCCGATCCAGGAGATCGGCGAGAAACTCGGCATCACCGGTACGGACCTCATCCCTTACGGCCATGACAAGGCGAAAGTCTCCGCGAGTTTCATCGCCGGGCTCAAGGGCCGCAAGCAGGGCCGGCTGATCCTCGTCACCGCGATCAACCCGACCCCGGCGGGCGAGGGCAAGACCACCACCACCGTCGGCCTTGGCGACGGGCTGGCGGCGATCGGCAAGAAGGCGGCGATCTGCATCCGCGAGGCCTCGCTCGGGCCGAACTTCGGGATGAAGGGCGGGGCGGCGGGCGGCGGGCACGCGCAGGTGGTGCCGATGGAGGAGATGAACCTTCATTTCACCGGCGACTTCCACGCGATCACCGCGGCGCACAACCTGCTGTCGGCGATGATCGACAACCATATCCACTGGGGCAACGCGCTCGACATCGACCTGAGGCGCATCGTCTGGCGGCGGGTGCTCGACGTTAACGACCGCGCTCTGCGCGACGTGGTGACAGGGCTCGGCGGCGTGCCGAACGGCTTCCCGCGGCAGGGCGGTTTCGACATCACCGTTGCCTCCGAGGTTATGGCCTGCCTCTGCCTCGCCGACGATCTGACCGACCTGCAGCAGCGGCTCGGCGACATGATCGTCGCCTATCGCCGCGACAAGACCCCGGTGCACGCGCGCGACCTCAAGGCCGACGGCGCGATGACCGTTCTGCTCAAGGATGCGCTGCAGCCGAACCTCGTGCAGACGCTCGAGCACACCCCGGCCTTCGTGCACGGCGGGCCGTTTGCCAATATCGCCCATGGCTGCAACTCGGTCATGGCCACACAGACCGCGCTGAGCCTTGCCGATTACGTGGTGACCGAGGCGGGTTTCGGGGCGGATCTCGGGGCCGAGAAGTTCTTTGACATCAAGTGCCGCAAGGCGGGGCTGCACCCCGATTGCGTGGTGCTGGTGGCGACGGTGCGGGCGCTGAAGATGAACGGTGGGGTCGCCCGGGCCGACCTTGGCGCCGAGGATGTGGCCGCGGTGAAGAAGGGCTGCGCCAACCTTGGCCGCCACATCGAGAACCTGCGCCAGTTCGGCGTACCGGTGGTGGTGGCGATCAACCATTTCGCCGGCGACAGCGAGGCCGAGGTGGCCGCGGTCAAGGCCTATGCCGAGGCGCGCGGCGCCGAGGCGCATCTCTGCCGCCACTGGGCCGAGGGCTCGAAGGGCATCACCAAGCTCGCCGAGCGCGTCGCGCATATTGCTGACGGAGATGCCGCGCAATTCGCACCGATCTACCCCGACGAGATGCCGCTCTGGGAAAAGATCGAGACCGTCGCCAAGCGCATCTACCACGCCGAGGAGGTGACCGCCGATCCGCGCATCCTCGCGCAGCTTGCCGAATGGGAAGAGCAGGGCTTCGGCAGCTTGCCGGTCTGCATGGCCAAGACCCAGTATTCCTTCTCGACCGACCCCAAGAAGCTCGGCGCCCCGACGGGCCACATGGTGCCGGTGCGCGAGGTGCGGCTCTCGGCCGGGGCAGGGTTCGTCGTGGCGATCTGCGGCGACATCATGACCATGCCCGGACTGCCGCGGGTCCCCGCGGCCGAGACCATCCGTCTCAACGACGCCGGAGAGGTCGAGGGGCTGTTCTGAGGCCGGCTTCCCCGCCGCGAGCGCGGGCGCCGTCTCCGGAAGGTGCCCGCGGTTTCCGATCCGCGCGCCGAGTGTCGTCTTTGTACTGGGCTTTGCCGCACTGGTGCGTTGATCATCGCGCCGCATCGCGGCATAGGGGGCGCAGCGGTCCACGGTCAGCCTGCAAGGAGACACCCATGCGCGATCCCGCAACCCTTGGCGACATGACGGCGCTGCGCGCCGAGATCGATGCCACCGACAAGGCGCTGACGGCGCTGCTGGCGCACCGCCAGAGCCTCATCGACCGTGCCGCCGAGATCAAGACCGGCGCGGGTCTGCCCGCCCGGATCGAGGCCCGCGTCGACGAGGTCATCGCCAACGCCCGGCGCAATGCCGAGGCCGAGGGGATCGACCCCGAGCTGAGCGAGACGCTCTGGCGTGCGTTGGTGGACTGGTCGATCCGCCGCGAAGAAACGGTACTGGGACAGGAGTGAGGCGCATGAGCGCAACGATCATCGACGGCAAGGCCTTTGCCGAAAAGGTGCGGACGCAGGTCGCCGCCCATGTGACCCGACTGAAGGACGAGCACGGCATCACCCCGGGTCTCGCCGTGGTGCTGGTGGGCGAGGACCCGGCCTCGGAAGTCTACGTCCGCAACAAGGGCAAGCAGACGCTCGAGGCGGGGATGAACAGCTTCGAGCACAAGCTGCCCGCCGAGACCTCCGAAGCGGACCTGCTGGCGCTGATCGACCGGCTCAACAACGACCCCGCCGTGCATGGCATCCTCGTGCAGCTGCCGCTGCCGGGGCACCTGAATTCCGACCTGGTGATCAATTCCATCGACCCGGCCAAGGACGTCGACGGCTTCCACATCTCCAACGTCGGGCTTCTGGGCACCGGGCAGAAGAGCATGGTGCCCTGCACGCCGCTCGGATGCCTGATGATGCTGCGCGACCACCTCGGCGCGCTGTCGGGGCTGAATGCCGTGGTGGTGGGCCGCTCGAACATCGTCGGCAAGCCGATGGCACAGCTGCTGCTCGGCGACAGCTGCACGGTGACCATCGCGCATTCGCGCACCAAGGATCTGGCCGAGGTCTGCCGCCGCGCCGACATTCTCGTCGCCGCCGTGGGCCGCGCCGAGATGATCCCCGGCGATTGGGTGAAGCCGGGCGCCACGGTGATCGACGTGGGCATCAACCGCATCCCCGCGCCGGAAAAGGGCGAGGGCAAGCACCGGCTGGTTGGCGATGTCGAGTTTGCCTCGGCTGCCGAGGTCGCGGGGGCGATCACCCCCGTGCCGGGCGGCGTCGGCCCGATGACCATCGCCTGCCTGCTGGCCAACACGGTGACGGCGTGCTGCCGCGCCAATGGCCTTGCCGAGCCCGAGGGGCTGACGGCCTGAGCATGATAACGCCGGGCGGCACCCCGCCCGGCACCCTCAGCGCGGCATCGGGATCGCCAGCGGCACCTCGCCGGTGAGGATTGCCCGCGCTCCCGGCTCCATCAGCCCGGCCAGCACCGCGCTGTCGGTGCGCAGCCCGCCGGTATAGGCGCCATAGGCGGGCATCAGCAGCCGCGCCCCGTCCACCAGAAAACAGGCCCGCGAGACCACCCGCCCGCCGCGCAGCACCAGCCGCGCCTTGGGGTGGTAATGCCCCGAGATCTCGCCGCGCGCGTCCGGCTCGGCGATATGCCGCAGCACCAGCCCGCCCAGATCGAGCTCGGCCAGATGCGCACCGCCGAGCGACACCGGACCCGGGTCGTGGTTGCCCTCGATCCACATCCAGTCGCGCCCGGCCTGCAGCCGGGCGATCCACAGCCGCTCCTCCTCGGGGAGCAGGAGGTCGATCCCCGCCGCGTCGAAACTGTCGCCGAGGCAGACCACGCGCCGCGCGCCGGTGGCCTCGAGGTCGCGCTCCAGCCGCATCAGCGTCTCGCGCCCCTCGTAAGGCGGCAGCAGCGCGCCGCCCTGCGCCGCGAGCCGGGCCGACTTGCCAAGGTGCAGGTCCGAGACCACCAGCAGCCGCTCGGCAGGCCAGAACAGCGCCCCGGATCCGAGCGCCTCCAGCGCCGCCCCGCAAAAATCGATCTTCACGCGTGTCATGCGGGCTGCAATGCCAGAGCCCGCGCCCTGCTTCTAGGCCCAAATACCCCGGGGGAGGCCGCGCTGCGGCCGGGGGCCAAGCCCGCTCTGTGCTGCTCTGCCCGCCAAACGCGGTCCGCGGCATGGTCCGTCATGCGCCGATCTGCGCCAGCCCCGCTTCGCGAAGGAGCGCCCCGACTTGCTCTTCCAGCAGCCGCGCCTCGGCGCTGCCGCGGATCGGCACCCGGCCCGGCTCGAGGAAGAGCGGCGCCGAGAGCGGCGAGAGCCGCTCGAGCCGGACAAGATCGATCCGCCCCTCGACCCGCTGGCACATCTCGCGGATGCGGGCGAAATCCACCAGCCCGCGCATGGCCTCTTCGCGGGTGATTTGCAGCAGCAGGTGCCCGGGGTCGTATTTCACCAGCGTATCGTAAAGGATGTCCGAGGACATGGTCGCCTGCTTCCCGGTCTTCCGCTGGCCGCCGATGTTGCGCTCGATGAGCCCGGCGATGGTGGCCGACGCCCGGAAGGTCCGCTTCATCACCGCGTTGCCCGCCAGCCAGCCCTCAAGCCCCGCCTCCAGCGCCGCGAGATCGAAAAGCGGGCCCGGGTCGATCACCGCATCGAGCCCCCAGATCAGCACCGCGTAATCGGTGGCGACGAACCCCATGGGCGCCAGCCCTTCCTCCTCCATCCGCTTGGTCAGCAGAAGGCCCAGGGTCTGCATCGCGTTGCGCCCGGCAAAGCCGTAGACCACCAGCTGCTCGCGCCCGTCATGCGCAAAGCTCTCGATCAGCAGCCGCCCGGGCTGCGGCAGGCGCGAGACCTCGCGCTGCAGGCGCAGCCAGTCGGCGGTGTGCTCCGGCAGGCCCGGCCAGTCCTCCTGCTGGAACATCCGCAGGATGCGCTCGGAAAGCTGGGTGGAGGTGGCGAACTTGGTGCCCATGAAGGTGGCGATCTTCGGCTTGCTGTGGGCGTCGCGGCTGACCTGCACCACCATCTCGCGCAGCCCCTCGTAGCGCACGATCTGCCCGCCAATGAGGAAGGTGTCGCCACGGGTCAGCTGTGCGGCAAAGCCCTCCTCGATCTCTCCCAAGGGCGCGCCGCCGCGCCCGCGGTAGCGCACCTTGAGCGTATCGGTGTCCTGGATGGTGCCGATGTTCTGCCGGATGCGCGCCGCCGAACGCGGATCGCGCAGCTGCCAGAGCCCGTCCTCGCGCTGCTTCAGCCGCTGCCACTGGTCATAGGCCCGCAGCGCGTAACCGCCGGTGGCGCAGAACTGCAGGCAATCGTCGAACTCGGCCCGGCTCAGCCCGGCATAGGCCCCCGCCGTGATCATCTCGGCGTAAAGCGCCTCTGCCTCGAACGGCCCGGCGCACGCGGCGATGAGGATGTGCTGGCAGAGCACGTCGCGCGGGCCGGGGCCCCGGCTCTCGCCATCAAGATCGCGCGCCCGAACCGCCTCGAGCGCCGCGAGGCATTCCACCACCTCGAAGCGGTTGGCGGGCACAAGCAGCGCCTTGGAGGGCGCATTATATCGGTGGTTGGCCCGGCCGATGCGCTGCACGAGGCGTTTCACGTTCTTCGGCGCGCCGATCTGGATCACCAGGTCGACATCGCCCCAGTCGATGCCAAGATCGAGCGAGCCGGTGCAGACGATGGCGCGCAGATCACCGCGCACCATGGCGGCCTCGACCTTCTCGCGCTGGCCGCGGTCGAGCGAGCCGTGGTGGATGCCGATCGGCAGCGCGTCCTCATTGGCCAGCCAGAGCTTGTGAAAGAAGATCTCGGCCTGCGCCCGGGTGTTGTGGAAGATCAGCGTGGTGCGGTGCCGCTTCACCTGCTCCAGCACCGCCGGGATCGCATAGGCCGCGCCGCCGCCGGACCAGGGCGGGGCGGCCTCGGTCTCGAGCATCGAGATATCCGGCTCCGGCCCCGGGTCGGCCTCGAGGATCTCGCAGGGGTCCGGGTGCCGGGCCAGCAGCCGGGCGATGGCCTGCGGATCCTCGACCGTCGCCGAGAGCCCGACCCGCCGCAGCCCCGGGCAAAGCGTCTGCAGCCGCGCCAGCGCCAGCATCAGCTGATCCCCGCGCTTGCTCTCGGCGAGGGCGTGGATCTCGTCGACCACCACCCTTTGCAGCCCCGCGAAGATGCGCGGCGCATCCTCGTAGGAGGTCAGCAGCGCAAGGCTCTCGGGCGTGGTCAGCAGGATATGCGGCGGGTCGGCCCGCTGCCGCCGCTTGCGCGAGGACGAGGTGTCGCCGGTGCGGTCCTCGACGCGGATCGGCAGGCCGGCCTCCTCGATGGGGATGAGCAGGTTGCGCCGGATGTCGGCTGCCAGGGCCTTCAGCGGCGAGACGTAGAGCGTATGGAGCCCGGCCCTCGGCGCCTCGGTCAGCTCGGCCAGCGTCGGCAGGAAGCCGGCCAGCGTTTTGCCGCCGCCGGTGGGCGCGATGAGCAGCAGCGCCGGAGCGCCGGCGCGCGCCAGCATCGCGCGCTGGTGCGGGTGCAGGCTCCAGCCACGCGCGGAGAACCATTGGTCGAGGGAAGCGGGCAAGGCGGACATCCCCCCAAGATAGGCGCGCGCCGGCCAAGGAAAAGCGCGCCGCATGTGCTTTCTTGTGGGGGGAATATCCCGCGGGAAAACGCGCCTGGTGCGGGCGCGGGCAAACTCCGCAATCCCCCGCCGCGGCAGAACCAGACCCGCCGCCGGGGGTCGCATGGCGACCGCCTCGCACCCCACCGCCTCACACCCACATGTGCCGCCACGCACAGGGCTGGCTCTGGCCTTTCGGACGCAAACCGCTACCGTTCGGCGCAATCAGACAATGGAGCCCTCTCATGACTGCCGAATACACCCCCCCCAAGGTCTGGACATGGGACGCCGAGAGCGGCGGCCAGTTCGCCTCGATCAACCGCCCCATCGCCGGGGCCACCCATGACAAGGAGCTGCCGGTCGGCAAGCACCCGTTCCAACTCTACAGCCTCGCCACGCCCAACGGCCAGAAGGTCGGGGTGATGTTCGAGGAGCTGCTCGCCGCCGGCCATGACGCCGAATACGACGCCTGGCTGATCAAGATCGGCGACGGCGACCAGTTCGGCTCGGGCTTCGTCGAGGTGAACCCCAACTCGAAGATCCCGGCGCTGATGGACCGCTCGGGCGACACCCCCGTGCGCATCTTCGAATCCGGCGCCATCCTGCTGCACCTCGCCGAGAAGTTCGGCGCCTTCCTCGGCAAGCCCGAGGACCGGGCCGAGATGCTGAGCTGGCTGTTCTGGCAGATGGGCAGTGCGCCCTATCTCGGCGGCGGCTTCGGGCATTTCTACGCCTATGCGCCCGAGAAGATGGAATATCCGATCAACCGCTTCGCCATGGAAGCAAAGCGCCAGCTCGACGTGCTGGACCGCAACCTCGCGGACCGCAGGTTCATGACCGGCGACGACTACACCATCGCCGACATCGCGATCTGGTGCTGGTACGGCAACCTCGCGCTTGGCCGTGCCTACGAGGCCGCCGAGTTCCTCGACGTGGCAAGCTACGAGAACGTCCAGCGGTGGGCCAAGGAGATCGACGCGCGCCCGGCGGTGAAGCGTGGGCGCATGGTCAACAAGGCCAGCGGCCCGCTCGAAGAGCAGCTGCACGAGCGCCACGATGCCTCGGATTTCGAGACCCGCACGCAGGACAAGCTGGAAGCGTGAGCGGGGTGGCTACGTCCCAAGGGCGTTGCACCTCCCTTCGAAGAGAAAAGGCCCCCGCACTGGCGGGGGCCTTTTCTTGATCAGACGTGCAGCATCTCGCAGAGCACCCGAAGCGCCTCGCGGTCGGCATCGTTCATCTTTGCCGCCCGCGAGCGGAAGAGCGTCGCCTGGCTGCGCAGCACCGGCTCCTCGGCCAGCACCTTGAGGTGGTTGGCGCGCAGCGTCTCGCCGGTCGAGGTGATGTCGGCGATGGCCTCGGCGGTGAGGTTCTTCACCGTGCCTTCGGTCGCGCCCTGGCTGTCCACGAGCTGGTAGTCGGCCACACCGCCCATGCGCAGGTAGTCGCGCACCAGCCGGTGATATTTGGTCGCGATGCGCATGCGGAAGCCGTGGCGCGCGCGGAAGGCGGCGGCGGCCCCGTCGAGATCGTCGAGCGTGTCCACGTCGACCCAGGCGGCGGGCACGGCGACGATGAGGTCCGCCTGCCCAAAGCCCAGCTCGGCCAGCGGCTCGACCTTCTGGTCCCATTGCACCAGCTTCTCGCGGATGAGGTCGGTGCCGGTGACGCCGAGATGGATGCGCCCCGACGCCAGCTCGCGCGGGATTTCCCCCGCCGACAGCAGCACCAGCGACACGCCGTCCACGCCCTCGACCGCGCCCGCATATTCACGGTCCGATCCGGTGCGAGAGAGCGTGACGCCGCGCGCGCCGAACCAGTCGAAGGTCTTCTCCATCAGACGGCCCTTGGAGGGCACACCGAGCTTGATGGTCATTTCGCCACCTCCAGAAGGATGCCCGGTCGGATCACGCCGCCCACCGCCGGAATCTCCTGCCCGCCGCCGAGCCGCCGGGTCAGCGCATCGTAGCGCCCGCCGGTGGCGATGGGGGGAAGGTCCGGGCGGCTCTCGCAGACGAAGCCGAAGGCGAAGCCGTCGTAATATTCCATCGAGCTGCGGCCGTAGCTGGCTTCGAAGTCCAGTTCCGCCACGTCGACGCCGCGCGCCGCGAGTGCCTCGCAGCGGCGCTCGAAGGTCTCGAGCGCGGGCAGCAGGGCGGGCATATCCACGGCGATGTCGCGCAGGTGCTCGAGCGCAAACGAACAGGTCTCGCGCACCGCAAGGACGGCGTCGATCATGTCGACCTGGGCGCGGGACAGTGGCGGCTCGGCGGCATCGGCGCGCAGCGCGGCGATGCGTGCCTCGATCTCGCGCTCGGAGCGCAGGCCGATCACCCGCCCGGCCTTGGCCATCGGGTCGTCCTGTGCCAGCATGGCGGCGCGCGGGGCGGGCACCGGCGTCTTGCCAGAGAAGCGGTCGAGCAGGGCGCGGAAGCGGCGCGGGCGCCAGATGTGCCGCAAGAGCGCGTCGCGGCGCTCCTGCGAGGTCTGCAGTCCCGCGACGGCGGCGGTCAGGATGCCGATATCGCCGGTCACCGGGCGCAGGTTCACCGGCTTCAGCACCTCGGCAAAGAGGCCGAAGACCTCGGCGTCGAGCTGCGCCTGGTCGCCCCGGTCGAACACCTCGTAGCCCACCTGGTAGTATTCCGAGGGGCGCTCGGGGTGCTCTTCCTGGCGGCGGAAGACCTCACCGGCATAAGTGTAGCGGGCGGGCTCGGCGCCGTCGGACATATGCATCTCGACCACCGGCACGGTGAAATCGGGACGCAGCATCATCTCGCCGCGCGACGGGTCGTGGGTGACATAGGCGCGGGCACGGATGTCCTCGCCATACAAATCCAGCAGCGTTTCCGCCGACTGCATGATCGCGCAGTCGAGCGGCTGCGCCCCGGCCTCGGCAAAGACCGCCCTCAGCCGTTCCGCCTCGGCCTTCTCGGCAGCGAAACTCACGCCCATTGGCTCAGGATCTCGCGCACCTTGGCGACCAGCTGGTCGCGTGGCACCTCGTATTGCGAGGGGCGCTCCTTCCACTCTTCAAGGCTGGCGTTCTGCGCCAGTTTGGCGCCGAGGATGAGATCCTTGATCTGCACCACGCCGCGCTCTTTCTCGTCACCGCCCTCGATGACGGCCACGGGAGACTCGCGCTTGTCGGCGTACTTGAGCTGGTTGCCGAAGTTCTTCGGGTTGCCGAGGTAGACCTCGGCGCGGATGCCGGCGTTGCGCAGCTCGGCGACCATCGCCTGATAGTCGGCCATGCGCGCCTTATCCATGACCGTCACCACGACCGGGCCCTGCGCCGCGCCGCCGATGCGGCCCTTGGCGCGCAGCGCGGCGAGCAGCCGGTCGACACCGATCGACACGCCGGTCGCGGGCACCGACTGGCCGGTGAAGCGCTTGACCAGATCGTCGTAGCGCCCGCCACCCGAGACCGAGCCGAACTGCCGCTTGCGGCCTTTCTCGTCGAGGATCTCGAAGGTCAGCTCTGCCTCGAACACCGGGCCGGTGTAATAGCCGAGGCCGCGCACCACCGAAGGGTCGATCTCGATGCGGCTGGAGCCATATCCGCCCGCGTCGAGCAGGGTGGCGATCTGTTCAAGCTCGTCCACGCCCTCGGCACCCACTGCCGAGCCGCCGATGGCGGCGCGCAGGTTGGCCAGCGTCGCGCTTGCATCGGCCCCTTTCGAGGTCAGGAAGGCCAGCACCGGCGCCGCCTGATCGTCGGAAAGGCCCACGCCGTCGATATAGGCGCCCGAGGCGTCGAGACGCCCCTTGCCCAAGAGCTCGCGCACGCCGTTCTCGCCGACCTTGTCGAACTTGTCGATGGTGCGCAGAACCGCCTGTTGCTGGGCATCATCGGACAGGCCCATGGTCTCGAGCACGCCGTTCAGCACCTTGCGGTTGTTGACCCGCACAAGGTAGTCGCCGCGCGGGATGCCGACCTCTTCCAGCGTGTCCGAGAGCATCGCGCAGATCTCGGCATCGGCGGCCACCGAGGGCGCGCCCACGGTATCCGCATCGCACTGGTAGAACTGGCGGAAGCGGCCCGGGCCGGGCTTTTCGTTGCGCCAGACCGGCCCCATGGCGTAGCGCCGATAGGGGGTCGGCAGGTCGTTGCGGTGCTGGGCATAGACCCGCGCCAGCGGCGCGGTCAGGTCGTAGCGCAGCGCCACCCAGCCGTCGTCATCGTCTTCCCAAGCAAAGACACCTTCGTTCGGACGGTCCACGTCCGGAAGGAACTTGCCAAGCGCCTCGACGGTCTCCACGGCGGAGCTTTCCAGCGCCTCGAAGCCGTAGCGATGGTAGACCCCGGCGATGGTATGCAGCATATGCGCACGCTCGGTCACTTCTGTGCCGAAATAGTCGCGGAACCCCTTGGGCGTTTGTGCCCGGGGGCGGGGGGCTTTCTTTTCCTTGGCCATGGCCTCGCTCCGGCTGTCCAGATTGCGCGCATCCCATAGCCGCTTGACCACCAAGGAGCAAGCAAAGGCCTTGGCATCGGAGGCATATTGGGCCGCGGCCCAGCGATTGTCTCCGGGGGGTGTAGGCGGGACGGGCGCGCCAGAGGGGTTTTGCAAGGACGTCGCGCTGGCGCACAAGGAGAACATGCGCCCGGTCGAGCCCCTGAGATGCTGGGCGACCCTCGGCATGGCGGCGGATCAGAACAAGACCGCCAAAGTCACCGCGCTCGCGGTAATGGCGGAACTGACCGGCAAGGCGATCCCCGAAACCGGCACGACCATCTTTCGCCCTGCGCCCCTCCGCGTCGGAGCTCACGCTCCTCGGCATGCGCTCCGCGGCGCAAAGTCTCTGGCCCGCGCTGGAAACCGGCGCTTGCCGCCGCGCGGCGTGACCTCGCGTCAACGGGGATTTGTCCCGGGGGACACGCAGGCAGCGTCGGGGCGGGGGGGGGGCAGAGTCCCGACCTCGGCCCCATGGACAAGCCGCGCCGCGCCGCCTATCTGCGGGGCAGACGTCCCCCAACCCCTCGCCGCGAGGGAAGGAGCCCCGCATGCCGCAGCAGCTAGAAGACCTGCAGGAACGCATCGCGCATCTGCAGCGCGCGGTGGACGATCTGTCCGAGACCGTTGCCCGGCAGGACAAGGACATCGCCCTGCTCCAGTACCGCGTTCAGTTGCTGATGGAGCGCGAGGCCGCGCGCGAGAGCGACGGCGGCGGCGGGGTGGTCCTCGGCGACGAGCGCCCGCCGCATTACTGAGAGTTTCGCCGCGCGTCAGTGCTGCTCGAGCGCGACGACCTGCCCGTCGTGCAGCAGCAGGTTCACGTAGGATGCGCTGCCGAAGGCCGGGTAGACGCTGACAAAGGCGGTGTCCCGCGCAAGCCTCCGCATCGCCCGGCCGCAGGGACGGCCCGGAGCGACGCCGCAAACCTCGGCCTTCACCGTCTCGTAGGCCCCGTCCACCGGCCCCTTCGGCAGGCTGCCCCCCGCCAGCCCGTAGCGCAGCTGCTCATGCAGCTCGGGATCGCCGAAGAGCGCCAGAGCCCCGGTCACCTGCCGGGCGCAGCCATCGTCGAAGCCGGTGATGTAGAGCGCGCGCGGCGCTGTCGTGCCGGGGCGGCTGTCATAGAGAACGTAGCCGCGCCGGGTCTCGGGATATTGCGCCACCGGCACGCCCAGCCGCCTCTCGGGAACGCCGCAGACCCGGGCGATCTCGCCATGGGGCAGGGCGGTGCCGAAGGGGACCTGCCGCGCGTCAGGACCCGTGCCTTTGGCCGCCGCGGCCTGCCCTCCGAGCCAGCCCAGCAGCCCGCCCTGCGGCGGCGCTGTTCGCGGCACGGGGGTCTCGGGGGCGGCGCGCAATCCTCCCTCATCCGAGAGCTCGGCCTCGGAGGGCAGGGCGGCGCTCTGACCGGCGCTCTCATCCAGCTCGACCTCCGACAGCCGCGGCACTTCGCCCGGTGTTTCGCAGGCGGCCAGGGCCAGCGTCGCGACCAGGGCCGGGAGGATCTGCGCCAAAGCGCGGAGGGGCGGGGCGGTGGGTGCCACGAGGGCTCTCCAGAAAAGGGACCGTCGGCAGTGGTGGCCTGCGCGAACCAGCGCGCGGGCCAGAATGTTCAACCTTCGTGTAACCCTTTTTCGAGCACGGATCCACAAGCCCTTGTCGAGGCTTGGAAAACCGGCGGCGGACCGCTCAGAAGTCCTCGACCGCCAGCACCCCGCCCAGCGATTTCACCGCGCCCTTGATCTCCGGCGTCACCGGGAAGTCCTGCTGCAGGTCCATCTCGACCTCGCCCGGCAGCCCGTGGTCGGCAAGGCAGAGCCGCACCGGGCCGCGCCCGGCCTTGGGCATCTGCTCGGCGGCACGCGACAGCACCGAGGCGATCTGGTTGATCGCGCTCGCCCCCTCGATCCAGATCTTCAGCCCCGTGGCGCCCGCGCCCGCGACCACCTGCTCGACCGGCCCCACCGAGCGTGCCAGCAGCTTGAGCTGGTCGCTCTCCATGGTGGCCTCGACGGTGATCACCACCTTCGAGCCGGTCTCGAGGAACTCGCGGCTTTTCTCCAGCGTCTCGGAGAAGAGCGTGACCTCATAAGCGCCGGTGGGATCGGAAAGCTGGGCAAAGGCGAAACGGTTGCCCTTGGCCGACTTGCGCTCCTGCCGCCCGGCGACGACGCCCGCGAGTTTCGCGATGCACGGACCGCCCCGCGCCTTGTTCGTCGCCTCTTCAAGCGTCATCACGTCGCGCCGCTTCAGCGCCGGCATGTAGTCGTCGAGCGGGTGGCCCGAGAGGTAGAAGCCGATCGCCTTGAACTCTTCCGACAGCCGCTCGGCGGGCAGCCAGTCGGGCACAGGCGAAAGCCGCGGCTCAGGCAGATCGTCCCCGGCCTCGCCGAAGAGCGAGACCTGCGCCGAGGCCTTCTGCTCGTGGATCGCGGCGGAATAGGCGACCAGCGCGTCGAGGCTGTCGAACACCCGGCGGCGGTTCTTGTCGAGCTGGTCGAAGACACCCGCGCGGGCCATCATCTCCATCGGGCGCTTGCCGACGCGCTTGAGATCGACCCGGCGGGCCACGTCGAAGAGCGTGGTGAAGGGCGTGTCGCCCCGTCCCTCGACCACCAGCCGCATGGCATCCAGTCCGACGTTCTTCAATGCCCCCAGAGCGTAGACCAGCTCGCCATTGACCACGTCAAAGCTCGCCTGCGAGCGGTTGATGCAGGGCGGCACGTAGGGCAGCTTCAGCCCGTTCTTCATCTCGTCGAAATAGACCGCGAGCTTGTCCGTCAGGTGGATATCGCAGTTCATGACACCAGCCATGAACTCCACCGGGTGGTTCGCCTTCAGCCAGGCGGTCTGGTAGGACACCACCGCATAGGCCGCCGCGTGCGACTTGTTGAAGCCGTAGTTGGCGAATTTCTCCAGAAGGTCGAAGACCTCCGAGGCCTTCTTCTTGTCGACGCCGTTCTCGGCCGCGCCCTTCTCGAACTTCGGACGCTCGGCGTCCATCGCCTCCTTGATCTTCTTGCCCATGGCGCGGCGCAGCAGGTCGGCGCCGCCGAGCGAGTAGCCCGCCATCTCCTGCGCGATCTGCATCACCTGTTCCTGGTAGACGATGATGCCCTGCGTCTCCTCGAGGATATGATCGATCAGCGGGTGCACCGAGGTGATCTCGCGCAGGCCGTTCTTGACCTCGCAATAGACCGGGATGTTCTCCATCGGGCCGGGACGATAGAGCGCCACCAGCGCCACGATGTCCTCGATGCAGGTCGGTTTCATCCGCTTCAGGGCATCCATCATGCCCGAGCTTTCCACCTGGAACACCGCCACCGTCTTGGCGGCGGAATAGAGCTCGTAGGTCTTTTCGTCATCCAGCGGGATGAGGTTCATCTGGTTCTCGGCGCCCTCGGGAGGGGCGTAGAGCTCGGTGCCATCGGCGGCGACATGGATCGGGCGGCCCGACTTCAGGATCAGGTTCACCGCGTTCTGGATGACGGTCAGCGTCTTCAGGCCGAGGAAGTCGAATTTCACCAGCCCCGCCTGCTCGACCCACTTCATGTTGAACTGGGTGGCGGGCATATCCGAGCGCGGGTCCTGGTAGAGCGGCACCAGCTGGTCGAGCGGCCGGTCGCCGATCACCACGCCCGCGGCGTGGGTCGAGGCGTTCCTGAGCAGCCCCTCGACCTGCTGGCCGTAGGTCAGCAGCCGGTCCACCACCTCCTCGTTGCGCGCCTCCTCGCGCAGCCGCGGCTCGTCCTGCAGCGCCTTCTCGATGGAGACGGGCTTGACCCCCTCCACGGGGATCATCTTCGACAGCCGGTCGACCTGGCCGTAGGGCATCTGCAGCACCCGGCCCACGTCGCGCACGGCGGCCTTCGAGAGCAACGCGCCGAAGGTGATGATCTGGCCGACCTTGTCGCGTCCGTACTTCTCCTGCACGTAGCGGATCGTCTCTTCGCGCCGGTCCATGCAGAAGTCGATGTCGAAGTCGGGCATCGACACACGCTCGGGGTTGAGGAAGCGCTCGAACAGCAGCGAGTAGCGCAAAGGGTCGAGGTCGGTGATGGTCAGCGCATAGGCGACGAGGCTGCCCGCGCCCGAGCCCCGGCCCGGACCGATGGGGATGTCGTTGTCCTTGGACCACTTGATGAAGTCGGCAACGATCAGGAAGTAGCCGGGAAAGCCCATGCCCTCGATGATGCCAAGCTCGAAGTCGAGCCGCTTCTGGTACTCCTCGACCGAGACCGCGTGCGGGATCACCGCGAGCCGTGCCTGAAGCCCCTCGTTGGCCTGACGCCGCAGTTCCTCAACCTCGTCGTCGGCGAACTTCGGCAGGATCGGATCGCGGCGATAGGCCATGAAGGCGCAGCGCCGGGCGATCTCGACGGTGTTCTCGAGCGCCTCGGGCAGGTCGGCAAAGAGCGTCGCCATCTCCTGCGGGCTCTTGAGGTAGTGCTGCGCGGTCAGCCGGCGGCGCGGTTCCTGCTGGTCGACATAGGCGCCTTCGCTGATGCAGATCAGCGCGTCATGCGCCTCGTACATCTCGGCCTTGGGGAAATAGACATCGTTGGTGGCGACCAGCGGCAGGCCCATCTCGTAGGCCATCTCCACATGGCCCTGCTCGGCGATGCGCTCCTCGGGGGGCAGGCCGTTCTCGCCGGGATGGCGCTGCAGCTCGACGTAGAGCCGGTCCTCGTAGATCTGGTGCAATCGGGTCAGCAGGGTCTGCGCCGCGGCGCGGCGGTTCTCGCGCAGGTGCCGCCCGATGGGGCCGTCGGGACCGCCCGAAAGGCAGATCAGCCCTTCGCCATAGGTCTGCAGATCGTCCAGCGTCACATGCGGCTCCTGCCCGTCACCACGCAGGTAGAGGCAGGAGTTGAGCTTCATCAGGTTCTCGTAGCCCTGCTCGTTCTGCGCCAGGAGCACGATGGGGGCGGGGGCCTTCGGCTTTTCTCCCGGCACCGGCTCGAAGTAGAGCAGATCGACCTGGCAGCCGATGATCGGCTGCACGCCCGCGCCGCTGGCGGTCACAGAGAACTCCAGCGCGGCAAAGAGGTTGTTGGTGTCCGTCACCGCCACGGCGGGCATCTCCATGGCCTCGCAGAGCCCGGGCAGCTTCTTCAGCCGCACGGCGCCTTCGAGCAGGGAATATTCGGTATGGACGCGGAGGTGGATGAATCGGGGATCGCTCATGGCGCTTAGAGTATTGCGCGGCGGCGGGCGGCGAAAGCCCCCGCGTGGCGGCGCGCGCGCCCAGGGTGATGCAGGCTTACCTCATTTAGAAAGCAAGGCAAATTCCCGGAGAAAGTGAATTGTCGCGGCGCCGTTGATGGCGCAATCCTGAAGGCGGGAGCGCGGTACGAGTGAGCGAAAGATCGGCATGGAACGGCGGAGCGAAGGGTATACGGGCGGGGCACAGGAGCGTCTCGCGCCCCGGGGCGCCCTATCGACCCGTCGCCGGGCCCTGCATCTTGCCGCAGCGCTGGCACCGAGGCTGACCGGCCGGCTGCTTGCGCGTCGCTACCTCAGCCCCGCCTCGCATCTCGACACGGCCCATGTCGCGCGCCACGGGGCGGAACTGGTCCCGCTCGGCGCCGAGGCTGCCCTGTTGCGGCACGCGGCCCCGCGCGCCGGGGCACCGCGCGTGTTGCTCGTGCCCGGTCACGACGGTCACGTTCGGCAATTCTCCCGGCTGGTGCGCGACTTGCGCCGGGCCGGGGCAGCGGTGGACCTGCTGATCCTGCCGGGCCACCTGCACCCGGCCCGCACGCTCTGCAGCCTTGCCGATATCGTTCCCGCGATCCGCCTCTGCCTCGACGAGCACGGTCCCTATGATGCCGTCGGGGCCCATTGCGTCGGCGCGCGCAGCCTGCTCTTCGCGCTGGGCGAGGGGCTCGCCTGCCCGCGTGCCGCCCTGATCTCGACACCGGTCGATCTGCCGGCGCTGATCCGGCTGGGCGGTATGCAATACGGACTGGAGGGCGCGGCGCTAGGGCAGTTCGAAGCGGGGGTGGCGCGGCTCTGCGCACCCTATGATCCCGGAACCGACTGGCGGCCGCCAGCCATGGCCCGGCGCGGCGAGACGCTGGTGGTCCACGCGCGGCACGACTACGCGGCCCCCGTCGCGGGTGCTTGTGCGCTGGCAGAGGCGATGCCCGGCGCGCGGCTCGAGGTCTTCGAGGAGGGGGATCACAACACCATCCTCAACCACGCCCCGGCGAGCCGGATGCTGGCGGAGTTCCTTGCCGGGGGCTGATCGCCGCAGGGCGGCAACCCCGCGCGGTCATGCGCAAATTTGCGCCTCTGTCGTGGCGTCTGCCTGCCAAACGGGCAGATTTTTCTTGCCAAGCCGGAAAGCCGCCGCCTAGCGTTAGGGCAAAGAGACAAGAATCCGCGCGCCTTCTACGCCGCATCGAGGGCGCGCACCGGGGATATGATCAATGGTAAGGCGGCGGGTCATCAAAATGGACATCTCCTTTCTTCTGAACGGGGAAAGCGTGGTGCTGCGCGACGTGTCTCCCACGCGCACGGCGCTCGACTGGCTGCGCGAGGAGCGCGGGCTTCGGGGCACCAAGGAGGGCTGCAACGAGGGCGACTGCGGCGCCTGCACGGTGATGGTCACCGATGCGCGCGGCAGCCGGGCGGTCAACGCCTGCATCCTCTTCCTGCCGCAGCTGCAAGGCAAGGCGCTGCGCACGGTCGAGGGCATCGCCGGCCCCGACGGCACGGCGCACCCGGTGCAGCAGGCAATGGTCGATCACCACGGCTCGCAATGCGGCTTCTGCACGCCCGGATTCGTGGTGTCGATGGCCACGGCGCATCTCAATGGCGACACCGGCCATGACGACGCGCTGGCGGGCAACCTCTGCCGCTGCACCGGCTACGCGCCCATCGTCCGCGCCGCCGAGGCCGCGGCAAGCGCGCCCGTGCCCGAGTGGATGAGCGCCGAAGGAAATCTGCTGGCGGACAGCGCCCCTCTGGCGGCGGCTCCCGAGACCGCGCCCGAAACCGCCGACGCGCTGGCGCGCCTTTACGAGGCCACCCCCGACGCCACGCTGGTCGCGGGCGCCACCGACGTCGGCCTCTGGGTCACCAAGCAACTGCGCGAGCTGGACAAGGTGATCTTCCTCCATCGCTGCGCCGACCTGCAGCAGATTGACGTCTCGCAGGAGGCGATCCGCATCGGCGCGGGGGTCACCATGGACCGCGTCCTCACGCTGATGAAGGACCACTATCCCAGCTATGCCGAAATGCTGCGCCGCTACGGCTCGGCGCAGGTGCGTGCGGCGGCGACGATCGGCGGTAATATCGCCAATGGCTCGCCCATCGGGGACAACCCGCCCGCGCTCATCGCGCTCGGCGCGACGCTACACCTGCGCAAGGGAGGCACGCGGCGCGACATGCCGATCGAGGACTTCTTCCTCGACTACGGCAAGCAGGACCGCCAGCCCGGCGAGTTCGTCGAGGCGGTGACGATCCCGCGCAAGGCGGACCGGCTCCGGGTTTACAAGCTCTCCAAGCGCTTCGATCAGGACATCTCGGCCGCCTGCGGCGCCTTCTGGATCGAGGTCGAGAGCGACAGGGTGGCCGAGGCCCGCATCGCCTTTGGCGGCATGGCCGGAACACCCAAGCGCGCGCCCCATGTTGAGCAGGCGCTGATCGGCAAGCCCTGGACCGAGGACACGGTGATGGCGGCGTCGAGGGAGTTCGACGCGGACTATCAACCGATGAGCGACATGCGCGCCAGCGCCGGCTACCGGCTGGAGGCCGCGCGCAACATGCTGATCCGCTACCTGATCGCCGATCTCGGCGTGGCCACCGATGTGCGCGGGGTGCGGGCATGAGCGTCTCCAAACCGCTGCCGCATGACGCGGCCCCGCTGCATGTCTCGGGCAAGGCCCGCTACATCGACGACATCCCGGTGCCGGCGGACTGCCTGCATCTCGCCTTTGGCCTCTCGACCATTGCGGCGGGCAGGATCACCGAGATCGACCTCGGCGCCGTCCGCGCCGCCCCTGGCGTGGTGAAGGTCTGGGAGGCCAAGGACCTGCCCTCGGACTGCGACTGCTCGGCCTCGCTGCACGACGAACCGCTGCTTTCGGACGGGACCATCCACTACCTCGGGCAGCAGATCTTCCTCGTTGCCGCAACCAGCCACCTCGCCGCGCGCAAGGCGGCGCGGCTGGCTAGGATCACCTACGAGCAGCACGAGCCGATCCTCACCATCGAGCAAGCGCTGGCGGCGGACAGTCGCTTCGAGGAGGGCCCGCGCATATGGGAAAAGGGCGATGCTGCCGAAGCGCTGAAAGCCGCGCCGATCACGCTTGAAGGCTCGCTCGAAATGGGCGGGCAGGAGCATTTCTACCTCGAGGGGCAGGCGGCGCTGGTGATGCCGCAGGAGAACGGTGATCTGGTGGTCGCCAGCTCCACCCAGCACCCCACCGAGATCCAGCACAAGGTCGCCCATGCGCTGCACCTGCCGATGCATGCCGTGCGGGTCGAGACCCGGCGCATGGGCGGCGGCTTCGGCGGCAAGGAGAGCCAGGGCAATGCGCTGGCCATTGCCTGCGCCGTCGCGGCGTCGGAAACCGGGCGTCCGGCGAAAATGCGCTACGACCGCGACGACGACATGATGATCACCGGCAAGCGGCACGACTTCCGGATCGACTACACCGTCGGCTTCGACGAGACGGGTCGCCTGCAGGCGGTAGACTTCCGACAGTACACACGCTGCGGTTGGGCACAGGACCTTTCGCTCGCCGTGGCCGACCGCGCCATGCTGCATGCCGACAACGCCTATGACATCCCGTCGCTGCGGGTCGAGAGCCACCGGCTGAAGACCAACATGCAAAGCGCCACCGCCTACCGCGGCTTCGGCGGTCCGCAGGGGCTCTTCGGCATCGAACGGGTGATCGATCACGTTGCCCACCACTTGAAGATCGACCCGCTGGAGCTGCGCCGCCGCAACTATTATGCCGACCTCGCCCCCGCAGGGGCGGCAGCGGAAACTGTCCCCGCGGGGACGGCAGAGGAGAGCGTCCCCGCGGGGACGTCGGCCAAGGGTGTCCCCGCGGGGACAGAGCCGCTGGCGCATGACGACAGCGACGATCTTGCCTCGCGCGGGGCGCTCGCCGGCGCAGGCGACGCGCCGGCCGCGCCCTCGGCGCCGCCTGTCCCGGACGCACCGCAGATGACCCACTATGGCCAGCCGGTCGAGGATTTCATCCTCGGCGCGATGACCGCGAAGCTGGCAGAGACCAGCGACTACGCGGCGCGGCGCAAGGCGGTGGATGCGTGGAACGAGAGGAACCCGGCGCTCAAGAAAGGGCTTGCCATCTCGCCGGTGAAGTTCGGCATCTCCTTCACGCTGACCCATCTCAACCAGGCCGGGGCGCTGGTGCACGTCTACCAGGACGGTTCGATCCAGCTCAACCATGGCGGTACCGAGATGGGGCAGGGCCTCTTCCAGAAGGTGGCGCAGGTGGCCGCCGCGCGCTTCGGCGTGCCGCTCGAGATGGTGAAGATCACCGCCACCGACACCGGCAAGGTGCCCAACACCTCGGCGACGGCGGCCTCTTCGGGCTCGGACCTCAACGGCATGGCGGTGAAGGCGGCCTGTGACACGATCCGCGACCGCATGGCCGCGCATTTGGCCGAGCTGCACCAGGACCTGCCCGGGAACGTCCGCTTCGAGGGCGGCAGGGTGCATGTCGGCGGCACCGACATTGCCTTCGAGGAGGCGGCGGTGCTCTGCTACCAGGGGCGCGTGTCGCTGTCGTCGACGGGCTATTACAAGACGCCCAAGGTCGACTGGGACCGCATCCGGGGGCAGGGGCGGCCGTTCTTTTACTTCGCCTATGGCGTGGCGGTGACCGAGGTGGTGCTCGACACGCTGACCGGCGAGAACCGCATCCTGCGCGCCGACATCCTGCACGACTGCGGGGCCTCGCTGAACCCGGCGCTGGACATCGGGCAGATCGAGGGCGGCTACGTGCAGGGCGCGGGCTGGCTGACCACCGAGGAACTGGTCTGGGACGACAAGGGCGCGCTGCGCACCCATGCGCCCTCGACCTACAAGATCCCCGCCTGCTCGGACCGGCCCGAGGTGTTCAACGTCGCGCTCTGGGACGGTCGCAACCTCGAGGAGACCATCTATCGCTCCAAGGCCGTCGGCGAGCCGCCCTTCATGCTGGGCATCTCGGCCTTCCTCGCGCTGTCGGACGCGGTGGCCTCCTGCGGCGACGACTATCCCGACCTGATCGCCCCGGCGACGCCGGAGAACCTGCTGGCCGCAGTACGGAGGCTGCGCCATGGGGTTTGACCTTGCCGGGCTGAAGGCTGCTGTCGCCGCGCATGGGCGTGTCGCCCGCGTGGTGATCGCCGAGGTCTCGGGCTCGGCCCCGCGCGAGGTCGGTTGCGCCATGCTGGTCTGGGACGAGGCCGACAAGCTGCGCCAGAGCGGCACCATCGGCGGCGGCGCGCTGGAACTCATGGCTGCGGAGCAGGCGCTGCGCGGCCCGGGGCTCACCCGCCATCCGCTGGGGCCGGGGCTGGGTCAATGCTGCGGCGGTGCCGTGGTGCTCTGGACCGAGGTGTTCGACGCCGCTGGCGTCGCGGCGCTGGAGGGGCAGGAGATCGTTGCGCGCGGGCAGGGCGAGCGCCCGCTCGCGGTGCAACGGCTGATCGATCGCGCCCGCGCGCAGGGTCGCGCGCCCGAGCCGCAGCTTGTGCAGGGCTGGATGGTCGAGCCGTTGGCGCGGCCCGCCCGGCAGCTTTGGATCTGGGGCGCGGGCCATGTCGGCCGGGCCATGGTACAGGTCATGGCGCCACTCCCAGAGCTGGCGATCACCTGGATCGACACCGCCCTCGAGCGCTTCCCCGAGGCGGTGCCGATGGGCGTCACCCTGCTGCCCGCCGCCGATCCGGCACGCGCGGTGCGCCATGCGCCGCAAGAGGCCGAGCATCTCATCCTCACCTACAGCCACGAGATCGACCTCGCGCTCTGCCATGCGCTGCTGACCCATGGGTTTGCCTTCGCCGGGCTGATCGGGTCGGAGACCAAATGGGCGCGTTTCCGCAGTCGGCTCAGGACGTTGGGTCATGCAGATGCCCAAATAGCTCGCATTTCTTGTCCTATTGGTCAAAAAACATACGGGCGTCACCCGCAGGCGATTGCCATCGGCGTGGCCGGACAGCTATTGGGGCAGAAAAAAGGGGACGGGACGGCGTGGCTACACTCCTCAGCATCCGGGGCCTGACCAAGGCCTACCCCGGCGTCGTGGCCAATGACGATGTCTCCTTCGACATCGGCAAGGGCGAGATCCATGCGCTGCTCGGCGAGAACGGCGCAGGCAAATCGACGCTGGTGAAGATGATCTTCGGGCTGGTGAAGCCCGACGCGGGCGAGATGGTGCTCGATGGCGCGGTCTATGCGCCCGGCAAGCCGTCAGACGCGCGCCGTTCGGGCGTGGCCATGGTGTTCCAGCACTTCTCGCTCTTCGAGGCGCTGGACGTGGCCGAGAACGTGGCGCTCGGCATGGAGAACCCGCCGAAGCCGCGCGACCTTGCGCGGCAGATCCGCGAGGTCTCGGAAACCTATGGGCTGCCGCTCGATCCCACGCGCACCGTCGGCACGCTCTCGGCGGGCGAGCGCCAGCGCGTCGAGATCATCCGCTGTCTGCTGCAGAACCCGCGCCTGCTGATCATGGACGAGCCGACCTCGGTTCTGACCCCGCAGGAGGTGGAGATCCTCTTCCAGACGCTGAACAAGCTGCGCGCCGAGGGCACCTCGATCCTGTACATCTCGCACAAGCTCGAGGAGATCCGCGCGCTTTGCGACGAGGCGACGATCCTGCGGCTCGGCAAGAACGTCGGCACCTGCACCCCGCGCGAAGTCACCGCCCGGCAGATGGCCGAGCTGATGGTCGGCTCGAGCTTCAACGCCCCCGAGGCACGGGCGGGCGAGAAGGGCGAGGTGCTGCTGCGCACCGAGGGGCTTTCGCTGCCCGCGCCGGGCGCCTTCGGCACGCCGCTGCGCGAGGTCTCGCTCGAGGTTCGCGCCGGTGAGGTGCTGGGCATCGGCGGGGTTGCCGGCAACGGCCAGGACGAGCTCTTGATGGCGCTTTCCGGCGAGCGGCTGGCGCCGGCGGGCACGGTCTTCTTCAAGGGGCAGGACGTGAGCCGCCTCGGCCCTGTCGCGCGCCGCGACGCCGGTCTGCTGTCGGGGCCCGAGGAACGGCTCGGCCATGCCGCGGCGCCCAACATGAGCCTGACCGAGAACGCCGTGCTGACTGGCGCGCGCCGCGAGGGGCTGGTGCAGGGCGGCTTCATCGACTGGGGCAAGTCAAAGAGCTTCGCCGAGAAGGTCATCGAGCGCTTCGACGTGCGCACCCCCGGGCCGGGCACCGCGGCGCGGGCGCTTTCGGGCGGCAACCTGCAGAAGTTCGTCGTCGGGCGGGAAATCCTGCAAAACCCCGACGTCTTCATCGTCAACCAGCCGACCTGGGGCGTCGACGCCGCTGCCGCCGCCGCGATCCGCCAGGCGCTGCTCGATCTGGCCGCCAAGGGCGCGGCGATCATCGTCATCAGCCAGGATCTCGACGAGTTGATGGAGATCTCGGACCGCTTCGCGGCGCTCAACGAGGGGCGGCTCTCGCCCGCCCGCGCCGTCGCCGAGCTCGACATCGAGAAGATCGGCCTGATGATGGGCGGGGCGCATGATATGGAGGTGGCCCATGTCGATGGCTGACCCCCGGCGCTGCGCCGCCTGGCTGGCGACGGAATTGCGCACTTGTGAAGAGAAGAAGCCCGTAGGCCTCTTCCTCACCAGCGCTTCGTCTCTTTTCAAATACGCACGGTGCGTCGGTGCAAGCTGCGCGGCGCCGGTGGGAGGCCCGCAATGATCCGCCTCGAGAAACGTCCGCAGCCGTCGCGGCTCTGGACCATCGTGACGCCGCTTCTGGCCGTGGTGCTGACCATGGTGGTGGGCGGCATCATGTTCGCGCTGCTCGGCAAGCCGCCGCTGGAGGCGATCCGCACGATCTTCTGGGACCCGCTGTTCCACCCGCAGTTCGCCGGCTACTCGCGGCCGCAGCTGCTGGTGAAGGCGGGGCCGCTGATCCTCATCGCCATTGGCCTCTCGATCGGCTTCAAGGCGGGGATCTGGAACATCGGCGCCGAGGGGCAGTACATCATGGGCGCCGTGACCGGCGCGGCCGTGGGGCTGGCCTTCTATCCGTCCGAAAGCGTGCTGCTTTTCCCGCTGATGGTGGTCGCGGGCGCGCTTGGTGGCTGGGCCTGGGCGATGATCCCGGCGGTGCTCAAGACCAAGCTCGGGACCAACGAGATCCTCGTGTCGCTGATGCTGGTCTATGTGGCCGAGAACATCCTCGCCTCGGCCTCGGCGAGCTGGCTGCGCAGCCCCGAAGGCATGGGCTTTCCCGGCTCGCGCAACTTCAAGCAATGGCCGGCGGTCCACAATGACGAGCTGATCGCCGGCACCGGCATGCATTGGGGCGTGGTCGCGGCCTTCATCGCGGTGATCGGTGCCTACGTGCTGATGGCGCGGCACATCCAGGGCTTCAACATCCGGCTCACCGGCGAGGCGCCGCGGGCGGCGCGTTTCTCGGGGGTGAGCCCGGCGCGGATCGTCTTTCTCTGTCTTGGCATCTCGGGCGCGCTGGCGGGCATGGCGGGGCTCTTCGAGGTCACCGGCCCGGCGGGGCAGATCACCATCGACTTCAACTCAGGGTATGGCTTCACCGCGATCATCGTCGCCTTTCTCGGGCGGCTGCACCCGGTGGGCATCCTGCTGGCGGGGCTTCTGATGGCGCTGACCTATATCGGCGGCGAGTTGGCGCAGCTGATGCTCGGCCTGCCGGGGGCGTCGATCCAGCTGTTCCAGGGGATGCTGCTGTTCTTCCTGCTGGCCACCGACGTCTTCACCAATTACCGCATCCGCTTTGCCAAGAGGGAGCTGGCCTGATGGATCCCGTACTTCTTGTCGCCTCGATCATGGTCTCGGCGACGCCGATCCTGCTGGCGGCCATCGGCGAGATGGTGGTGGAAAAGGCCGGGGTGCTGAACCTCGGGGTCGAGGGCATGATGATCACCGGCGCGGTGGTCGGCTTCGCGGCTGCGGTGAGCACCGGCTCGCCGGTTGTCGGGTTCCTGGCGGCGGCGCTCGCATCGGCGGTGCTCTCGCTGAGTTTCGGCTTTCTGACTCAGGTGCTGCTGTCGAACCAGGTGGCGACGGGGCTTGGCCTGACGCTGGTGGGCCTGGGGCTGTCGGCGCTGGTCGGGGCGGGCTTCGAGGGCGTGCGCGCACCGGGCATGGGCAAGCTGTGGATCCCCGGGCTCGCCGAGATCCCGGGGATCGGCCCGATGTTCTTCCGCCATGACTTCATGGTCTACGTGAGCCTCCTGCTGGTCGCGGCTGTCTGGGGCTTTCTCAAGTATACCCGCGCCGGGCTGATCCTGCGGGCGGTGGGCGAGGACCACGAGAGCGCGCACGCGCTCGGTTACAAGGTGGTGCGGGTGCGTATGGCGGCGATCTTCTTTGGCGGGGCCTGCGCCGGGCTCGGCGGGGCATACGTCAGCCTCGTGCGGGTGCCGCAATGGACCGAGGGGATGACCGCGGGGGCGGGCTGGATCGCGCTGGCCATCGTCGTCTTCGCCAGCTGGCGCGCGTTTGGCGTGCTGATCGGCGCCTATCTCTTCGGCGGCGTCACCGTGCTGCAGCTGAACCTGCAGGCGGCGGGGGCCAAGGTGCCCGTCGAGCTGCTGTCGATGTCGCCTTACCTGATCACCATCCTCGTGCTGGTGATCATCTCGGCCCGCGGGGTGCATGGCGCGCCCGGATCGCTGGGCCGCTCTTTCCACGCCTCCGCCTGAGCGGGGCATAGACCCAATCCGGGGACCCGGACAATGTTGAAGACAGGGAGTCCAACCACAATGAAACGCAGAACGCTTCTCGCCTCGGCCGCCGTCGGCCTCGCCCTTGCCGCCGCGCCGGCCTTCGCGCAGGACGTGCCGAAGATCGGCTTCGTCTATGTCGGCCCGGTGAACGACGGCGGCTGGTCGCAGCACCATCACGAGGCCGCGGTGAAGATGAAGGAGCACTTCGGCGACTCCATCGAGATGATCGAGCAGGAGAGCGTGCCCGAGGGGGCCGACGCCGAGCGCGTGCTGACCCAGATGGCGCTCTCGGGCGCCGATCTGATCTTCACGACCTCCTTTGGCTACATGGACCCGACGATCAACGTCGCGGCGAAGTTCCCGGACGTGAAGTTCGAGCACGCGACCGGCTACAAGACCGCCGACAACGTCTCGGCCTATTCGGCGCGCTTCTACGAGGGCCGCGCGATCACCGGCTACCTTGCCGGCGCGATGACCAAGTCGAACAAGATCGGCTACATCGGCTCCTTCCCGATCCCGGAAGTGATCCGGGGCATCAACTCGTCCTACCTGCACGCCAAGAAGGCCAACCCCGACGTCGAGATGTCGGTGGTCTGGCTGTCGACATGGTTCGACCCGGCCAAGGAAGCTGACGCGACCCAGGCGCTGCTCGACCAGGGCGTCGACGTGGTGCTGGCGCATACCGATAGCACCGCGCCGCTGTCGGTGCTGGAAAAGGCCGGCGGCTTCGGCTTCGGCCAGGCGGGCGACATGTACGACTATGCGCCCGAGCCGCGCCTCAGCTCGATCATCGACGAATGGGCGCCCTATTACATCGACCGCGTCCAGGCGATCATCGATGGCACATGGGAGAGCCAGAACGTCTGGCAGGGCATCGGTGACGGCATGGTCGGCATCGGCGAGATCACCGGCCCGGTGCCGGAGGACGTGAAGGCCACCGTGCTGAAGATGAAGGACGACATCTCCTCGGGCGCTTACCATCCGTTCACCGGACCGATCAACAAGCAGGACGGCTCGGCCTGGCTCGCCGAGGGCGAAGTGGCCGACGACGGCACGCTGGCTGGCATGGACTTCTACGTCGAAGGGCTGACCGCCGAGATCCCGAACTGATCCGCATCGCCGGGTGAGAGGAACGCCGCCGGGATGTCCCGGCGGCGTTTTCTTTTGGCGCGGGGCGTGCTTCGCTTCGGGCGGCGCAGGCGAGCGGCGTCGCCGGATTTGCGAATTTGGGAAGAGAATAGGGGCGGGCAATGCGCGGGGAACGGGTGGCGCTGGTGCTGGGCGCGGCGGTCTGGGCCGGAGGGCGCGCCTCGCCGACGTTGGAGCGCCGGGCGCTTCATGCGGCGGGGCTCTGGCGGTCGGGGGAGGTGTCTGCGATCCTCGCCTCGGGCGGTGTCGGGCGGCACGCCCCCTCGGAGGCGGCGGTGATCGCCCGGCTCTGCCGCGAGGCCGGCGTGCCGGAGGCGGTGCTGATGTTGGAAGAGCGCTCAACCAGCACCGAGGAGAACCTTCGGTTCTCGCTGCCGCTGCTGCGGGAGGTTGGGGCGGGAAGCGTGGTGATCGTCACCGACGGGTTCCACGCGCCCCGCGCCCGGCTGGCGGCGCGGCGGCTGGGGCTGGCGGCGCTGGGGCCGCTCAGCAGCGACTCGCCCCGCGTGCCGCTTTCGGCAAACCGGGTGAAGGTGGGGCTGCGGGAGGTGCCCGCGTACCTGTGGTACGCGCTGCGGCTGCGCGGCTGAGCGGGGAGGGGGTGCGGAGGCTAGAGAACGCCGATCTCGGCCAGGGCGCCAGCCATTTCGGGCGGCAGCTCGTCATCGTCCTCGCGGGCGGCCGAAAGATCGGGCGGTGCGTCCTTGGGATCGAGATAGCGCCAGCCCTGGAAGGGGCGGCGCGGGCTGGTGGCGACGCGGTGAATCTCGGGGTCGAGCACCAGCGCGCAATGCCGCGTGCCGTCGTGTCCGGTGACCTCGTCGAGCCGCAGCACGCGCTGGCGGCATTGGATCAGCCCCTTGAAAACCCAGTAGATCGAGCCGCCGTTGAGCAATTCTGCCTCGCGCTTCGGCCACATGCGGGTGATGTGGCAGGGCAGGCGGTCGGCGGTCTGCGCAGCGCGTCCAGATTGCCAGGCGGCCAGCGTCTTGACGCTTTCGGTGCCGACGCTGAGCTTGATCAGATGGGTGAACTTATCCACGGAATGCTCCACAGAGTCCTCAACAGGATGAGACAGATATTGTAGTCTTTGCGACAGCGGCTTCAAGCAGTGGTAGGCTGATCGCGGAAAAACGTGTACCCTTACGTACCGCGCGTTCTTGCATCGGGCGGCGGTCGCGAGTAGGCACACCGCCCTGCCACCCGCTGCGCTGCGCTGCTGCCGCGCCCTCGAATTGACGAGCCAACAAGGAAGTCTGCTGCCATGACTCGCTTTGCCGCCCCCATCGCCGAACAGATCTGGGACATGAAATACCGCTTCAAGGAGGCGGACGGCACCCCGATCGACCAGAGCGTCGAGGACAGCTGGCGCCGCATCGCGCGCGCGCTCGCGTCGGTCGAGACGGATGCGGACGCCTGGGAAGAGAAGTTCTACGGCGCGCTCGAGGACTTCCAGTACCTGCCCGCCGGCCGGATCACCGCCGGCGCCGGCACCGCGCGCTCGGTCACCTTGTTCAACTGCTTTGTCATGGGCACCATTCCCGACAGCATGTCCGGCATCTTCGACATGCTCAAGGAGGCCGCGCTGACCATGCAGCAGGGCGGGGGGATCGGTTATGACTTCTCGACCATCCGTCCCAAGGGCGCGCATGTGGCGGGGGTTGCCGCCGATGCCTCGGGTCCGCTGTCGTTCATGGATGTCTGGGACGCAATGTGCCGCACGATCATGTCGGCGGGCTCGCGGCGCGGTGCTATGATGGCGACCATGCGCTGCGACCACCCGGACGTGGAGCAGTTCATCTCGGCCAAGGCCGACAGCGCGCGGCTGCGCATGTTCAACCTTTCCGTGCTGGTCACTGACCCGTTCATGGAAGCGGTGAAGGCGGACGGATCGTGGGACCTGCAGTTCGACGGCAAGGTCTACCACACGGTCAAGGCGCGCGACCTGTGGAACAAGATCATGAAGGCCACCTACGATTATGCCGAGCCGGGGGTGATCTTCATCGATCGCATCAACAAGGCGAACAACCTCAGCTACATCGAGCAGATCGCCGCAACCAACCCCTGCGGCGAGCAGCCGCTGCCGCCCTATGGCGCCTGCCTGCTGGGCTCGATCAACCTTGCGCGGCTGGTGGACACGCCTTTTGAACCCGGCGCGGAGATCCCCGAGTCCAAGCTCGACGAGCTGGTCGCGCTGGCGGTGCGGATGATGGACAACGTCGTCGACGCCTCGAACTTCCCGCTGCCGCAGCAGGCCGAGGAAGCCCGCAACAAGCGCCGCATCGGCCTTGGCGTCACCGGGCTTGCCGACGCGCTGCTGATGATGGGGCTGCGCTACGGCACGGAAGAGGCCGCCGCGCAGACGGAGAGCTGGCTGAAGCGCATCGCGCGTGCGTCGTATCTGGCTTCGGTCGAACTGGCCAAGGAAAAGGGCGCCTTCCCGCTCTTCGACGCCGAAAAGTTCCTTGCCTCGGGCAACATGCTGCAGATGGATGACGACGTGCGCGAGGTGATCCGCACCCATGGCATCCGCAACGCGCTGCTGACCTCGATCGCGCCCACCGGCACCATCTCGCTCTACGCGGGCAACGTGTCCTCGGGCATCGAGCCGGTGTTTGCCTATGCCTACACCCGCAAGGTGCTGCAGAAAGACGGCACCCGCACCGAGGAAGAGGTGGTCGATTACGCCGTGCAGATGTGGCGCGACAAGTTCGGCGATGCCGAGCTGCCGGACTATTTCGTCAACGCGCAGACCCTGGCCCCGCTCGAGCATGTGCGCATGCAGGCGGCGGCGCAGAAATGGATCGACAGCTCGATTTCCAAGACGATCAACTGCCCGGAGGACATTTCCTTCGAGGGCTTCAAGGACGTCTACATGGAAGCCTACGAGACCGGCTGCAAGGGCTGCACCACCTACCGCCCGAACGACGTGACCGGCTCGGTCCTGTCGGTCTCGGAAAAGACCGAGAAGACCCCGGCAGAGACGCCCGCCGTGGTCACCGAGAGCGAAGGTGGCGGCGCCGAGGTGGTCTATATGTCCGAGCCGCTCGACCGGCCGCAGTCGCTCGAGGGGCACACCTACAAGCTCAAGTGGCCCGACAGCGAGCACGCCATCTACCTCACGATCAACGATATCATCGTCGGGGGTCACCGCCGTCCGTTCGAGGTCTTCATCAATTCCAAGAACATGGAACACTACGCCTGGACCGTGGCGCTGACGCGGATGATCTCGGCGGTCTTCCGCCGCGGCGGCGACGTCTCCTTCGTGGTTGAGGAGCTCAAGGCGGTCTTTGATCCGCGTGGCGGCGCCTGGGTGCAGGGCAAGTACATCCCCTCGATCCTCGCGGCGATCGGCGGGGTGATCGAGAAGCACCTCGTCGCCACCGGCTTCCTCGAGGGCGAGGGCAAGGGGCTGAAGGCCGACCCGACGGCGAAGGTCGTGGGCCTCGATGCACCCCGAGGCAAGGCCTGCCCGTCCTGCGGCCAGTTCTCGATGATGATGGTCGAAGGCTGCATGACCTGCTCGAGCTGCGGTCACTCGAAGTGCGGCTGAGGAGCTGAGGGGTCAAAGAGTCAGAGAAAGCAGATGAATGCGCAAACGGAAGCATAAGTCTGCGCAAGGGGTGTCAAGGGCGAAACGTATCGCCTCGTGTCTTTGGACTGCTCTCTGAAGGGCGTTGATAGAGGTGCTGGAGCAGACGCTCCGGCGCCTTTCGCGTATGAAGGGGATGTGCGGTTCGTGAAATGACGTCGCGGAGGGCCGTCGTGCCGTCGCTATGCGCTCCTGGGCATGGCGCAGCGGCGCTCGCGATGGTGAGACCCTGAACACAAGGTTGCTTTGAAACGGTGGAAGCTCTGACGAAGACTATGATGCAGACGCAAACTGTCGCTACGATCCTGAACCGATATCAGCGTCGGAGAAATTGTCAGGTGCCCATCACGGCAACCGATGTCTACGCCGACACCATTGCGCGCGTCTGTGGAGAAGGCGTTGACCTCGACCCGGTCGAACGAGGCCTTATCCACCTCAAGCGTCAGAAGGTAATTTCTGGCCGAAGACTGGTCGCCCTCCTTGGCCGCCACCAGCGCGAGATCAGACCTGAGTGACGCCTCGCGGGGGCTTCCTGGGCCAGTTGACACAACGCTACCCAAGAAGACGCTGAGCGTCGCGGCTCTGGGAACAGAGTGATGGCTTCAACCGGCCCGTAGACACCGCTCACGTCCGGCGCAGGAAGGCGAACTGACCTGCCTCGAAGGGCGGGGTGCGGTCGTTCGCCGCGGTCGCGAAGGCACTCCAGCCGCACTGCGGAAGCGGACATTCAAGCGAGAACCAAGGCCGGAACTCACTCGATCGACACTAGGGGCGGAGTGCGGAGCTTTGCTGCTCTTGTCACGAACGGCAAAGACGCGCCGGTTAGTTGACGGTCGTCGCGCCGCCCTGACTAGACAGGGCGGCGCGGGAAAAGGTCGATCAGGCTACCTGATCTCGTTGGACAGGTGCGTGCACCAACAAAAGACGATCAGATGTTCAGCCGTTTATTTCTTTGTCGAGGCCCGCAATGCTCATACAGCGCCTCTGAACCGCCTTTGACGATGCAGACAGACGATTGATTGCGCGAAGCTCAAAAAAACTACGACCCAGTTCCTCGACTTAAAATCAATACCCATCGCTTGCCAGAGAGACTCGGAATTGTGGTTGAGAATATTGGTTCTTGCGAAAACCTGCATTCGATTTTGCTGCCCCATTTCCTGGAGAGTAATTCAAGCATCGAACGACCTGCCGGCCAAACTTTGTAGAGCCTATCGAAAGATATCTCTCCGGAGCCAGTATTTTTAACCCGCTTTGAATCGTCTTCGTTGTCGAATATACGTCTGGAGCCCCTAGCCGTAACGAAAAATTTATCTACCGTTTGAGCTTCGAAAAACTCTGCTGTCAGTGCTGAGTAGCCCAAAACTTCTATGTAAGTATCGTACCTAAACGATACCGGAAGGTAAACGGAAGTCAGGCGCTCTATATGTGGGAGTATATCTGAAATGCTCTTCGGTTCTCCTTGATGTAAAGTGAATGGAAGCCCAGAGCACTTACCAAGCACCTGGTAATAAAATGAAGCAAGTTGCATTTGGTCGGAGTTTTTCAACTTTGAAGTATCAATCATCGCGAACTGATCTTCCAGCCAAGCATCTATTGCTTCGTACGTCGCAATGATAGTTGATTGGTCTCGCGCGGCCCGCTCTGTTCTCGCTTCCGCTACACCTATGTATGGAATTCTTGCTTGGGATTGAGATTCAAGAGTGTGAGCGCTTTCTGATGAAATAATACCACCCACAGATACCACCCCAAAGCTCGGAGACTCTTCGTGAATTATGCTTATTATATCCAGCGCAGCAATCCCGTATGCATCTCCATCAGGCCCCTTAATTGGCTTCAGTGAAGCTGTTAGATCGAAGTATCCAAGAGTAGCCTCATGCTCAGAAATTTCTAAGTCTCTAGTAAGTTCCTTCACGTTCGAACTGTATAGATTTGGGGAGTGCGAGAATTCACTCCCATTTCGATTATCTTTAAAAGACACAGAAACATCTAGGAAGGCGCACATATAACGCAGCCTTCGCCAGAGTTGCATGCGATCCGAATGAGTTCTTCGGCGTCTCGTGGGGCGATAATAACCAATATGTGGCTCATCTTCATCATCCTTGAAGTCATCCACGGCTGACTTGGCTACGATTAACGTCACTCTAGTATTAATCCCGTAGGGCAGCTCATCCCGTGATCCTCTCATAAGGAGGGGACGACTTGCCAAACCGCGAAAGTCGAGGACATTTATGTCTTCAAGGCCCTGATCATAGCGCCTAGAGGCAACTTTAACCCTTTCGGTCATCTCGAAGACAGAGAAAAACCCGATGCCAAATTTCCCTATAACCTTAACTTTCTTAGACTTCAGGCCAGGAAATTCCTCTTTGAGGAGATCTGAGTTCCAAAATGATTTACCAAAATCCACTAAAGCGGTGCTTATCACATTCTCGCTCATTCCGATCCCATCATCGTCAATCTGAATGAGCGCGAGCTCCTCATCTGACTCATAATGGTCGATCGTTATTGAGACCTTCCCAAGCTCCCTGCTTTGACCGACAATTGCTCGCTTCGCTCGGATGGCGTCGACGGAGTTTTGTATTAATTCCCGAAAGGGGACGTCCTTAACCATGCCGTAAAGATTTCGGCCTCCTAGCGTTTTCGCAATCAGCAGAGGGTTAGATATTCGGACGCTAGCGTCAATAGGTCGCCAATGGTCGGTTCTAACTCGCTCCGAAAAGTCCGCAGGTGTTGTTACGCCAGATACTCGTCCAGCCGTGAACAACTGCTCTCCCATATCCCCAAGGATAGCATTCGATGCTTTTAGCTCTGCGTCGAGAACAAGAGCTAGATCATAGGCTATCCACCAGGAATCGGCCTCTTGAATTGAGAATGGAGATGACGAGGTGAAATTAATTGCATCTTTGGTGCGGGTGAGGCGATTTAACTTAGCTTGAGCCTTCCAATGTAGATCAGAGTACCCTGTAGGTCCGAGGGCAGCATATGTCATCAGCGGTGCGCGTGTCCGGTCAACTTGGGCGGCATCTGCACACCTAATTAGGCAAGCCAGTTTGCGTTCGTTTAAAGTCCAGTCAGGTGGAAGCTTGTGGCTGCCTCCGATTTGCTGCTGAAGGTCTGCTTGAACGCGAGATGCGCTCCAATGATGGCTGTGCGCCACCCGGCCAATAACCTCACCGAACGATTGTCGAAGTTCGCTATCCTCAATAAGATAGATAGTACCTGATATAGGCGACGCCCACTCTCTACGGCAAAGCGTTGACGCCTGCTCTGCATGTAGATTGCGCAGTACCTCGAAAAGTATATGGTCTTCATTTTCACCATCTCTTTGCCCTGAGGCCGCATCTTTCCATAAGAGCGTCTCTCGCAATCCGGCTCTTCCATTCGCGTAGGAAAGAGTGGTCAAACCTGCATCGTGCACGAGCGCTGCAGCGCCGAATACAAATGCTTCGGCTGGATTCAGTTTCCAATTATCTCCAGAAATTAGGTCCGCTGCCTCCCAGAGTGCGTCAAGATGGGTGACATCGTGCACTGTGAGGCCTTTGCAGTCAGCGGGGATGTGGGCTACGAGCTGAGCCACCTTATCCCGCATGCTAAGCAGTTGCTGCTTGAGGAGATTGCGCGCATCCTCATCTCGTTCGCCAGGTTGGACCTCAAAGGCCTCCCGCCACAGCCTAGTACTCATAAATCCCATTCACGCCTCACATAGCATTCTTAGATATCGTGTCTGCTCGCAAGAAACGTCGCACGTTTACTTCTTTGATTTCAAAGCTCTCAGTGAAATTTTCGGCCAAGAACCACTCGATGTAGATTATAGGCATCAGGCCGAGCGTCGCTTGATTTGCAGTATAGGGCGAACGATCACACGCGCTGCGGCCTGCGCGAACGTCCGAACCGGCTGTCCTTGGTCACCCCTGCGTTCAAGATGAGAAGCAGCTAGGGGCTCTAGGGGATCAATCGCTGCGTTTTGTAATAATGGCGGGTTCCGGGGCGCGCACCAAGCGGGGCAAAGTCCGGTCATGTACTTAGCGGCCGCTCGTCCAATACGCAGCGAACGTCGGCTTCCCGCCCTACGTGTCGCTGCCGGGATTGAAGTGCGGCGAGCACGGAGGGCAGATAAGGTCCGCTCTGCCGACCTTCACCCTAGGATAATGCTGCAAGGTGGACGAACGGCCGGTCTAGTGGAGCCGCACCGCAGCGGCCAGTTCGGGTGCTAAAGGCAGGTCAGGGCCGAGGCTGTGTGGAAACTGGCCGACAGGGGTTATCGGCTGCTGGTTGGTCGCGGTCGAAGATGCGTCTCGGTATCGACCGCGGTCTGGACTTTGTAACCGACCATGCCGCTGTGCCGGGCGCTGGTCGCCATGGCGCGGGCATCGGGATCCGTCAGCGAGATCTGCCCGTCGGGCGTATCGGTCAGGGCCTGTTCCATTGCCTTCAGCCGGGCAATCTCCTGCCGGATGCGACCGTAGCGGCGGGCGAGATGGGCGACCTTGTCAGCCCGGGCTTCACCCTCTTCCTGGCGGTCGATACGGGCCATGTCATCGACATACCGCGAGACATCGGCCTGTTGATTTCCACCCAGAACTGACCCGGGGTTTCCATCGAGAAGTGACCCACCTTGGATTATGCTGAGCGGGTCATG
>NZ_JAAGOZ010000037.1:0-41395 GCF_010499845.1 Salipiger sp. PrR007
GAGGCAGAACACCGGTCGAGGCCCATCAGGGCCCCGGCCTCAAGGCGGCAGCATGATCACCAGGCAAGCTTAGCAGCGCCGCAAAACTGTCCGGGAAATGGGGACCACCTCAGTCCGCGAAGTCGGCAACCGCCGGCCCGAAAACCTCGGTCATCGCGACGGCGCGCTGATCGGTTTCGGAATTCACCGCCGACAGCCGGAGTTGAACCTTATCCTGAGCGAACGCGCTGCCGGACGTGACGGCGAGAGCCGCCGTGGCGGCCAGTACAGCACTCCGAGTAACCGAAAATGACATTTGTCTCCTCCCTGAATTTCAGTTCGGGCGACCGTCACCGGCCCCGCCGAATCCAATGAATCGAGGAGTAGAGAAATAAATCCACCCAGTCTAGAGAAATCGATTTTCAATCTTTACATCGATACTAAGCCATGAAATCTTCCACTCATAGAAACTTCGGACACGCCCCATGACCACGTTGGATGCAACAGCCAGAACACCGGACACCGCCCAGAAATCCGTCGGCAAGCCGACGATTGCGGGTCAGGTCGAGGCGCGGATGCGGCACGACATCCTGCATGGGATCCTGAAGCCCGGCGCGCGCCTGAACCTCGATCAGCTGCGCACGACGATGGGTGTCGGCCTCTCGCCGCTGCGCGAGGCCGTGACCCGTCTGGTGTCCGATGGGCTGATCGAGGTTGCGACTCAGCGCGGCTACACGGTCACCCCGACCTCGGTCGCCAATCTCGACGAGGTCAGCGCGCTGCGCATCGAGCTCGAGCCCTACGCGCTGCGCCGGTCGATCGCGAATGGCGGCCTCGACTGGGAGACGTCGGTGATGGCGGCGCTCTACCGCCTCAACAAGACCGACCGCATCGCCGGGGACAATGCCAGCCTGGCCGAATGGGAGGCTGCCAACAACGCGTTTCACCTTGCCCTGATAGAGCGTTGCGACATGCCACTGCTGTTGAAGATGTACAACTCGCTGGTCAACCTGAACGACCGGTATCGGCACATCTACCTGCAAGCGGTCGGCATTCAGCGGGAGGTCATCGACGAGCATACGGCCATCGCGCAGGCGGCGGTCGAGCGGCGCGCCGATGACGCGGCCGAATTGCTGTGCAGACATATCGAGAGATCCACGAACAACCTGCGCCGCCTCATCGCCGCAGAGCTTCCCAAGGTCTCAGAATGACCCGTCCGCTCGGCCTCGGCCATTTCACCTTTCTCGACCTCGCCCCCGCCGATCTCGTCAGGCTGGCACGGCGATCGGGGTTCGACTTCGTGGGCCTCAGGTTTCACCCCGTCGCGCCGGGAGGGGTCCACTACCTTCCCGCCACGCAGGACGTTTCGGAGCTGCGCCGCGTCATGGAGGGCGAAAGGATCGCCCTCTACGACATCGAGACGGTGGTCATCGACCGCGCCCTCGACCCCCGGTCACTGATCCCGGCGATGGATGCGGCGGCGGAGCTTGGCGGCAGGCGCGTGAACACCTGCGCCGACCTGTTCGACGGCCTGCCCGATCGCTTCGCGCAGGTCTGCGCGCTGGCACAGGAGCGCGGTCTCGGCGTCGATCTCGAGTGCATGGCATGGCGCGGCATCGACAGCCCTCAGGCCTGTCTCGAGCTGATCGACCGATCCGGCGCGCCCAACGCCGCCTACCTTGTCGACGCGCTGCATCACGTGCGCTGTGGCGGCACGCCGCAAGGCATCGCGGCGATGCCCGAAGACCGCGTCGTCTCGGCCCAGCTCTGTGATGCCCCCTCTGCGCGCCCGAGCGCCACCGACGCCTTGATCGCCGAGGCCCGCGGCGGGCGCCTCCTACCCGGCGAGGGCGCCCTGCCCCTGCGCGAAATCGTGGCCGCGCTGCCCGCCGACACCGTCATCTCGGTCGAACTGCCGTCAGCCGACGACCCCCGCCCCCCGGCGGAGCGCGCCCGTGCCATTCACTCCGCCACAACCGCCCTTCTGGAAGGACAGCCGACATGAAGACCATCGTGGTCCTGAATGGGCCGAACCTGAATCTGCTCGGCAAGCGCCAGCCGCAGATCTACGGCCATGAGACGCTCGAGGATGTCACCCGACTCTGCGAGGCCGCCTGCGCCGAGGATTTCGATATCCGGCTGCTGCAATCGAACCATGAAGGCCAGATCATCGACTGGATCCACGAGGCCCGCGAGACGACCTGCGGGATGGTGATCAACCCGGCCGCCTTCACGCATACCTCGGTCGCCATTCTGGACGCGCTCAACACCTATGAGCCGCCGGTCATCGAGGTCCATATCAGTCAGGTGCACAAGCGCGAGGCATTCCGCCACCACTCCTACGTGTCGCATCGCGCCGACGGTGTCATCGCGGGCCTCGGGATCGAAGGCTATGCCGCCGGCGTGCGGCGCATCTGCCAGCTTGTGGAAAGATCGACGGAGGCTGCGACATGACGATCATCAAGAGCGAACGAGACGTGACGCCGGCCGTACAGGCCGTCATGGCGCAAACCAGCGACCCGCGCCTGCGCGAAATCATGACATCCCTCATCACCCATCTGCACGGCTTCATTCGCGATGTGCGGCTGAGCGAGTCCGAGTTTCAGGCCGCCACCAAGATCCTCAACGCAATGGGGCAGCAGTCGAATGACAAGCACAACGAGTTTGTGCTGATGGCAGGCTCGCTCGGGGTGTCCTCGCTTGTGTGCCTGCTGAACAACGGCGATGGCGGCGCAACAGAGACGACGCAATCGCTGCTCGGCCCGTTCTGGCGGATGAACCAGCCGCTGACCGAAAACGGCGGCTCGATCCTACGCTCTGATACGCCCGGGCCGCGACTTTACGGTCTGTTTCAGTTTCACGATCAGGACGGCCGTCCGGTCGAGGGGCTGGAGGTCGATATCTGGCACGCCTCGCCCGTGGGGCTCTACGAGAACCAGGATGAAAGCCAGGCGGATTACAACCTGCGCGGCAAGTTCATCACCGATTCAGACGGGGTCGTCCGGTTCAAGTCGGTCAAGCCGATCGGCTACCCGATCCCGACCGACACCACCGTCGGCCAGTTGCTGAAGGCGCAGGGCCGCCACCCCTATCGCCCTGCGCATGTGCATGTCCTTGCCCACAAGCAGGGCTTCAAGACACTGATCAACCAGACCTACGTGGACGAAACCGACTACCTGACATCGGACGTGCAGTTCGGCGTGACCGAGGCGCTGATCGGCAAGCTCGAGCGCCATGACGGGCCGCACCCCGAGGAGGGCGACATCGGCGAATGGTACACCCTCGAGCATACCCTCGTCATGGAACCCGGCGAATCCCGCCTCCCCATTCCACCAATCAAGTGAGACTGAGATGTTGAGCGACCAGAACCGCCAGGCGGCGGCGGATGCGATCCTGACCGCCGAACGGTCCCGTGAGGTTTGCCCGCAACCCTCCGCCACATGGCCGGACATGACCCTCGAGGATGCCTACGACGTGCAACGCCGCTGGGCCGAGGCACGCATCGCCGACGGCGCACGGATCGTTGGGCGCAAGATCGGGCTGACCAGCCGCGCCATGCAGCAGGCCTCGAAGATGACCGAGCCCGACTATGGTGTGATCCTCGACGATGCGCTGTTTCAGGATGGCGCCCGGATCACCGCCGGCACCTTCATCAAGCCCCGACTGGAGGTCGAGCTGGCCTTCATCATGGGCGAGGACCTGTCCGGAGCGGGGTGCCAGATCCACGACGTGCTGCGCGCGACGGAATTCGTGCAGCCCGCGCTGGAGATCATCGACTACCGCACCGAGGTCCCCCGCCAGATCGTTGATACCATCGCCGACAACGCTGCCTTCGGCGCCATCGTGCTGGGCGGTCGCCCGATCCGGCCCTTCGACGTCGATCTGCGCCGGGTCGGCGCGACCCTGTCGCAGAACGGCGTGATCGAGGAAAGCGGCCTCGCCGCGGCCGTCATGGGACACCCCGCCGCGGGCCTGGCCTGGCTTGTCAACAAACTGGCACCGCTGGGGGATGGCCTGAAGAAAGGCGACATCGTCCTGGGCGGTGCCTTCACGCGACCCGTGGATATCAAGTCCGGCGATGTCATCGCGGCGGACTACGGCGAGCTTGGCTCGATCGGCGTCGGCTTCGAATAGGATCAGTATCATGAATCTGCCCCCCAACACCTTCAAAACCGCCCTCCGCGAGGGCCGTCGCCAGATCAGCATCTGGCATTCGCTGTGCGACCCCACGGTCGCCGAATTGCTGGCCGGCTGCGGCTACGACTGGGTCATGCTGGACACCGAGCACTCCCCGGTCGGCCCGGCGGAAGCGATCTCCTTCCTGCGCGCGGTCGCCCCCTATCCCACGAGCCCCGTGGTGCGCCCCGGCTGGAACGATCCGGTCGAGATCAAGAAGCTGCTCGATGCCGGCGCCCAGACCCTGCTGATCCCCTATGTCCAGAACGCGGACGAGGCGCGGGCTGCCGTCGCTGCCGTGACCTACCCCCCGAAGGGAATCCGCGGCGTGTCCGGGATCACCCGGGCCACCCGCTACGCCGCGGTCTCGGGCTATGCCCAACGTGCCAACGAAGAGATCTGTCTGCTCCTGCAAGTGGAAACCCGCGAGGCGCTCGACAGGATCGAAGAGATCGCTGCCGTCGAGGGCGTGGACGGCGTCTTCATCGGGCCTGCCGATCTGGCCGCCAGTTTCGGCTATCCCGGCGAGCCTTCGCATCCCGAGGTGAAGGCGGCGATCCTCGAGGCTTTCGCCAAGCTGGACCGGCTGGGCGTTCCGGCGGGCATCCTCTCGCTGGACCAGGAGTTCCTACGCGAGGCGAAAGCCGCAGGCGCGCGCTTCATCGCGGTTGACGTGGATAGCGGACTTCTCCGCAAGGCGGCCCTGTCGCGGCGGGCCGAATGGGACTGACAGGCCACGCGCTCGGACAGGGCGGCACGCTCCGCGTCGGGCTGAACATGAACAACGCCGCGCTGATCCGGAAGGACGGCGCTGCGTATACCGGGGTCGCCTACGCGCTCGCCCAGAGACTTGCCGAAGTGGCCGGGCTGCGGCTCGTTCCTGTCGAGTATCCGAACGCACGCGCGGCGGTCGACGCCGTCGGAGGCGAGTGGGACATTGCCTTTCTCGCCATTGATCCCTCGCGGACGGATCGGATCGCCTTCAGCGTGCCATACCGATCCGTGGAGGCAACCTTCCTCGTGCGCGACCGATCTCCAAAGCTGCGGTGTTCAGACGTTCTGGCGTCGGGGGAGCCTATCCTGAGCGCGCGCGGTGCCGCCTATCACGCGTACCTCGAAACCCTGGCGAGGCCGGGCGATCTCGTCGCCGCAGCGTCGCCCGCCGAGGCGCTCGCGCGGTTCCGGGCGGGCGAAGGGGCTGCGCTGGCGGGCATCCGCAACACCCTGTCCGACCACGAAAATGCGGCGTTCGGTGTCGTACCCGACTGTTTCGCCAAGATCGAACAGGCTGTGGCGCTACCGCGCCAGAACCGCGCGCAAATGGTGTTCGTAGACCAAATCGTTCAGACATTTCACGGTGACGAGTGAGTTAAGCCGATGTATCGGAGGGCAGGAATGCCATGTGTCGCTCGAGGAAAGAGGCGGCCGCTCCGCATGAGAGCTTCACCCGCGCGGCTGAGGCACGCGGTGTTGGTCGACGTGCTATGCGATGGTTCTGCTCTTCAAAAGCGAGAAGCTCCTTCCCGATATTATTCTGCGTGGCCACCCGCGGCGTGCAGTGCGACTTCGGGAAGTAGGGCTGCAGCAACTCCCTCTGGGCTTCGGTCAACCAGAAAAGATCGCACATCGTCAGCCTCCTTCTAGCGGGGGCTGAATCGCGCGAAGCCGTGCTAATCCATGGGTCCATCTGAGCCTAACGCCGCTCCGCGTGTCCAAAGTACCGGGTAGATGCCGTGTTCCAGCGAACCTGGAGCCAAGAAACTTCCGAATCCAATTGTTACTGGGACCGACCTTCGCAGCGAACGGACACTCCGTAGGCGGTTTGGTCGCTTCTCCCGAGGATTTCGCTGCGCGGCGCACGAACGACGAGATCCATAGCTGCGGTGCAGCATGAAGTTTTGACCGCGCCGCAGCGAAGACTCTGCTGCGAACGCGCGCAGTGAGGAATTGGCCCTTCCGAAACGGGCTCCAAGCCGACCTTCGCTGCGGATCGGTGTTATAATGGGTCGTCGGCGGAGCGCCGAAGACGCGGTGGGACCGGTGGAGTGGAGGAACCGCCATGTCTACCGCCAACCTACCAGCAATCCGTGCTTGCCGCCCCGCTTGGAACAAAGGGCGCATCGTCGGTCAAAAACGTCCGCTGCAACCGAAGCATGTCTGGGCGATCCGGGTCCGACTCGAAATCGCGCATCGCACCAGAGAACTGGCGCTCTTCAACCTTGCCATCGACAGCAAATTGCGTGGTTGCGACCTGGTGCGGCTCAAGGTCGCCGACCTCTATGCAGCGGGTCAGGTCAAGCACCGCGCTACGATCGTTCAGAGCAAGACAAGAAGGCCTGTCAGCTTCGAGGTCACCGAAGGTACCCGGAAAGCAATCGCAGCCTGGCTGGATGCCCCGCTCATGGTCGGGTCGGAGCATCTCTGGCCGGGACGGTTCCACGAACGGCGGCATATCTCGACACGGCAGTATGCTCGCCTCGTCCGGGACTGGGTGACCTCCATCGGTCTCGAGCCAAGCGCCTACGGCACCCATTCCATGCGCCGCACTAAGGTTGCGCAGATTTATCGGAAGACCGGCAATCTTAGAGCAGTGCAGCTATTGCTTGGCCATACGAAGATGGACAGCACCGTGCGTTACCTCGGCGTCGAACTGGAGGATGCGCTCGCGATTGCAGAGTCGGTAGAGATTTGAGCGCCTGGGGCCGGTCCGTCGCGGCCGGCCCATTGCGGACGGTCGAGCACGCGCACATGCGGCGGTGCGGCTGCCCTGAAACGGCCGTTCATGGCTTAGTGCAGAAAAATCCTAGGTCGAATGCCGCTGATGCGGACCCTGCTGCCGTTCGCTTTCGGTCTCGGGTTGCGTCAATCAAAACGAAGTCTATGCGGTGCCAACGTTGTGGACGGGCGTTACACTTGACACGAGGGACGCACACCTTCATTTATTATACAGTGTATAAATAAAGGTGTGAAATGATCACAGGGCATGTTTTCATTGCTACCAGTCTGGACGGCTTCATCGCTCGAAAGGACGGCGATATCGCGTGGCTCCTGGACCGCGATAGCCCCGACGAAGACCATGGCTATGATGCCTTCATCGCGGATATCGACATCATTCTGATGGGACGCGGAACATTCGAAAAGATGGCAGCCGTAAGACCATGGCCCTACAGTCGTCCAGTTGTCGTCCTGTCTTCGACCCTGTCGCAGTCCGACGTGCCGGACGACCTGGCCAACAAGGTACGGGTCGTGACGAAAGCGCCTGAAGAGGCGATGCATATGCTGGCGATCGAAGGACACCGGAAGGTATATGTCGATGGCGGCCTTCTCATTCAGTCCTTCCTTCGGGCCGGCCTGATCGCCGACATGGTGATCACCAGCGTTCCGGTGCTCCTTGGTGAAGGACGCCGGCTCTTCGGCAAGGTCGCCGCTGACATTCCCCTCTGCCTTGAGGACGTAAAGAGCTTTCCATCCGGACTCCTCCAGTCCCGTTACCGGGTCGAGGCATGAAGCGTCCCCGGGGGCGGCCACCACGGGCGCAAGCTCCTGTCTCGCGCGACGAGATGGTTGTGGCCGCCCTCGAGCTTCTGGATCGCGAGGGGGCAGACGCCCTCACGATGAGGGCGTTGGCGGAGCGCCTCGCCATCAACCCCATGACGATCCATCATCACTTCGGCGGACGGGATGGCTTGATCGGCGCGATGTCGGACGCGGTCTATGCGCAGGTAATGGCGCCGGAGGACGGCACCCCAATTGATCGGATTGGAGGTCTACTGAAGGCTTACCACGCCCAGGTGCTTCGCCACCCAGCCTTGACCTTGCTGATCTTCAGCCGGCCGACCGTTTTTCCGCAGCAGGCAGAACGGATCACCGACGAGATCTCTGCCCTTCTGGCCGACGTCGGCCTGCCAGATGATCGGACGCCGCTGTGGCGCGATATACTTGTGGACTTCACCCATGGCTCCGCCTTGGCGACTGCGATGATTGGTTGCGACGGGGACAGCGGATCTCACAAAAATCAGGGGTTCACCATGGCTCTGAGGGAACTCTTGATAAGCTTGAGCTGACGAGGCCAACTGGGTGGCAAGGACTCAGAGTTGGCTTGCGGCCGTGCGGCGGGACGGGGACAATCGCGTCCCGTGTCTCTCCCGGCCCTCAGTTGACCTTCTGTATGCGCCCCGGCGAACGTCCGTTCGGGAGATCAAGGCTGCCATATACTTTTTTGCAGCAGGCATGTCACATCAGCCTTTTCTGAATCGTCATATGGGTGTCAGCTAAACAGGAGACATCGATGACACCCAGAATGACCGATCACTTCCAGCGTATTGGCGCCGCCTCTCAGGGGTTGGTGACCTTCGAGACAGAGTTGCTGAAGGGGCCGGTGGAGCATTCCCTGCTTCACCTGATCAAATTGCGGGCCAGCCAGATCAACGGATGCGCGTTCTGCATCCAAATCCATGCGGCCGATGCGCTAAAAAATTGCGAAACCCATCTTCGCCTTCACATGCTGGCGGGCTGGCGTGACAGCAATCTCTTTACCCCCCGTGAACGCGCCGCACTGGCTTGGACCGAGGCCCTTACGCTGGTGGCGGAGACCCATGCACCCGATGGTATCTGGGAAGAGGTCTGTTCCTTATTCGACAAGGACGAAGTGGCATTCCTGACCTTCGCCATCGGCGCAATCAATCTGTGGAACCGGACCCAGATCGCGTTTCGGGCAATGCATGCCGATGCGCTTCCTGCCGAACGTGCCCATGCCGCCTGAGGGTGCGACCGAAATCTTCGAGATGCAGCGGCCGATGCTGCTGCGTCTCGCCTACCGGATGCTTGGCTCTCATGGGGAAGCAGAAGATGTGGTGCAGGAGGCTTGGGTGCGCTGGCAGGCTACAGATCATGCGCAACTTTCGGAGCCGTCCGCATGGTTGAGCACGGTCGTTTCGCGTCTGTGTCTGGACATTATGAAGTCGGCACGAAACCGTCGCGAAGTCTATACCGGCCCGTGGCTGCCCGAACCTCTAGTCGAAGAGGAAAGTGATGACATACGGCCTGACAACCTCACCCTGTCACTGATGTTGGCACTGGAACGACTGTCGCCCCTAGAGCGCGCAGCTTTTCTCTTGCATGATGTCTTTGGACAACCGCTCGATCAGGTCGCCCAGACAATAGATCGGTCTCCTACAGCGGCACGGCAATTGGCCAGACGGGCCAGGGCCCATGTCCATGTAGACCGCCCTCGCTATACGGTTCCGCGCGAAACCGGCGAGAGGGTGGCACGTGCCTTTTTCGACGCCTGTAAAACCGGAGATTCCAGCACCTTGTCTGCCATCCTGTCCGAAGGCGCGAGGCTTTACTCGGATGGCGGCGGCAAGGTCCGCAACGTGCTCAATATCATTTACGGAAAGGACAACCTGTTGCGAATGTTCAAGAGCTTGTCGCGCAAAAGAGGGGATGAGATGGAGTATATCCACTTTACCATGATTGATGGCCTGCCGGGTTTCATCTGGCGTTTGGGTGGTGAAATTCAGACGGCCGCCGTCGAAATGGACGCGACACAGATCATCGCAATCTACATCACACGAAACCCCGACAAGTTGAGTAAGATCAGATTGAATTAGTTAATGACAACTTCATTCGGATAGCGGGCTTTGATTCCCTGAGCAGCTATCGACAGCTTTCCGCCCTGCGTGTCCGAGCCTGACGACATGCTGCGCCTGGCACGAATGTCTTGGAAGGGCTGTGGAGCGGCCATCTGTCCCGTCCGGGCCGAAGTTCCTGGTGAAGGATTTTCGATGCGGGCCGTGGTGCAACGGTGCCGCTTGACGAGTGGTCGGCCGGCGTTGGAAATCCTCCCAAGGTGGAAGCCGCGGTGGCCAGGTGCTGTCTATGGGGAAAGTGCGCTCAGGTTTCCAGCGCCGGTGCAGCGTGGCTGACGGCTCGAATGATATCGAACGTCGCAAAGGGCGCCCTGATCGGCCGAGTTGATGATGTGCGGTCGCGGGCGGCGCCTTTCGTCGGCGGTTCGCGGGCGTGGCACTACGTGAGGCATGGCTGAGCCGGTCCGGAACGGGCGGGAGATCCGGAGTTTTGATCGTGGCAGAGACTGGCGGTTTGTCATGCGGCCTGCTCCCATGGTGGGGCGCGCGACATCGGTTTCTGGCCGCGACGAAAGATTTCGGTGATGCGCATCGGGCCACCGCAGCATGGGCACGGCTCGCGCAAGGTGAGCGGGGCAGGCTCCGCTGGTTCCTGCGCTTCCAGTTCGGGCGCCCGCTGCCCGAGCAGGCCACGGATGCGGACGATGGTGGCCTTGCGGGTTGCACCGGCCAGAAGGCCGTAGTGCCGGATCCGGTGGAACCCGTCGGGCAGGACGTGCATCAGGAACCGGCGGATGAACTCGGATGTAGCGAGGCGCATGACCCTCGCGCGGTCGCCGGACTTGATGCGGTAGTCCTTCCATCGAAACGCGACAGTCTCGGCGTCGGCGCTGACCAGGCGGGAGTTGGAGATCGCGACGCGGTGGGTGTAGCGGCTCAGGTAGGCGAGCACTGCCTTGGGCCCGCCGAAGGGCGGTTTGGCGTAGACGACCCATTCGGATTTGCGGAACGGCGCGAGCCAGGCGGCAAAGGCATTCGTCTGTGTCAGTCCTTCGAGATCGCCATAGAAGGCCAGCTCGCCAGCGGCATGAAGGGCCAGCAGCCCGTCGAGGAACAAGCGCCTGAACAGGCGCGACAGCACCCGCACATGCAGAAAGAACCCTGGCTTGCAGGCGACCCATCGGGTGCCATCAGGCGAGAGCCCTCCGCCCGGCACAATCATGTGGATGTGGGGATGGTGGGTCAGCGCCGATCCCCAGGTGTGCAGCACGCTGGTCATGCCGATCCGGGCGCCGAGCCGCTTGGGGTCGGCTGCGATGGTCGTGACCGTCTCGGCGGACGCCCGGAATAGCAGGCCATAAATGGCCTTCTTGTTCCACAAGGCGATCTGCGCGATCTCGGCTGGCAGGGTGAAGACGACGTGGAAATACTCCACGGGCAGAAGGTCCTCGGCGCGCGCCGCCATCCAGTCGCGCGCCGCCGGCCCCTGGCACTTCGGACAGTGCCGGTTCTTGCAGGAATTGTAGGCGATGTGGTGGTGGCCGCACTTGGCGCAGCCCGCTACATGCCCGCCGAGCGCCTCGGTCCGGCAGGCTTCGATGGCTGACATCACCTTGAACTGCGAGAGGCTGACGTGCCCGACATTGGCCTGCCGCCACCCAGGACCATGGGAACGAAAGATGTCAGCGATCTCCAGCGTCGGCCGGGGCACCCCGGCGCCCGGTCACTCCAGACTTCGCTTCACGGCGTGATCCTGCAGCTTGGCCAGCATCTCGTAGGGGCTGACCGTGTCGCGGATCGTCTTGGTGGCGACATGCGTGTATTGCGCCGTCGTCGTCAGCTTGGCATGGCCGAGCAGAACCTGGATCACCCGGACATCCGTGTTGGCCTCCAGCAGATGGGTCGCAAAGCTGTGCCTCAGGGTGTGCAGGGTGGCCGCCTTTTTGACCCCGGCCATGGTCTTGGCCGACGTGAACGCGCGGTTCAGTTGGCGCGGTGAGATCGGGTTGATCTTGGGCTTGCCCGGGAACAACCAGCCCTCGGGGCGCGCTTCGCGCCAGTAGTCGCGCAGGAGTTCGAGCAAGCCGGGGGACAGCATCACCTTGCGATCCTTCCGCCCCTTGCCCTGCTCGACATGGATCAGCATGCGGTCGCTGTCGATGTCCCCGATCTTGAGATTGCAGACCTCGGCCGCCCTGAGCCCGGCACCGTAGGAGATGCTGAGCGCCGCGCGATACTTCAGGCCGGGCCCAGGCGCCGCCATCAGAATGTCGGACACCTCCTCGACGCTGAACACCACCGGCAGCTTCCGTGGCTGCGTGCGGAACTGCATGTAGCGCTTCATGTCCTCGCGCCCGCAAGTCATGCCGAAGAAGAACCGAAGCGCCACGATCCGCACGTTGAACGTGCTGGCCGTGACCCCGTTGTCGGTCATGTGCAGTTGGTAGGCGCGCAACTCCTCCGGCGTGGCGGTGTCCGGCGAATGCCCAAGGAACTGGGAGAAATCCTTGATTGCCCGGATGTGGGACTTCTGCGCCTTCTCGCCCAACCCGCGGATGCGCATGTCTTCGATCATTCGCGCCCGCAGCGGCGAAATCCTCTCCTCGGTCATGGGAACCTCCTGTCTGTCGATTGAGAGGCCTCAATCGTCAGGCAGTTGCCCACATTCCCAAATGCACAGGGTGGCGATCAGTCCCACACCCCAGCCACACGCGCCATTGCCGCGCGAGCGGCTTCGTCCATGGGCCGGCAGCGTCTCGGCACTGCAGCGGTGGTGCGCCGTCCAGCTAGATCGGCTTCCTCCGCATACTGCATGACCAGGGCGTCGAGGCGGTCGACAGCTACTACGAGGGGCAAGCCCGAGGCTCGGTTTGTGGCGCCGAGGATGATGCTCAGGCGACTGCCCTACCCCGCACCGGAATCGCATAAGCACCAATAGGTTAGCCTTCGACTTGGCGCTGAACCGCCACATGTATTGGCTTCGTGCCGCCAAGGGGCCGGGTCAAACCCCTACGCCGCTGTGTTTGCGTGCGCAACTTGAGCAAACTGTCGTTCCCGGTTGTGCTCTCTCCACACTGTAAAGACACCGCTACCAATGATGATGGCGGCGCCGGCGAATACGGGCATTTCCGGGATTTCGTTCCAAACGAGCCATCCTGCCAACGTTGCCCAGATCAGAGCCGTGTAGTCGAGAGGCGCAATGACAACCGCGGGCGCCATTCGGAAGGCTTGGGTGATCAGCGTCATCCCAACTGTCCCAAAAAATGCGATAGCCACGAACTTCCACAGGTCATTCAGCGGCACGGGATGCCATACGAATGGTGCAATGAATGCGCTCAACAGAGCCCCTGCCCCGGTAAGATATAGAAGGAGCGTCCAAACGCTCTCACGCTCGTCGACCCATCTGGCGCTGACCATGAGGAGAGCGTAGAAAAGGGCAGTTCCGATGGGCAGCAGTGATACCAGCTGAAAGCTGGCCGCCCCTGGGCGTATCGCTATGACGACGCCGAGAAATCCCGCCAAGACTGCGAGCCACCTTTTCCATCCGACGTGCTCGCCAAGGAACATGGCCGAGATCGCAGTGATGAAGAGCGGCGCCACGAACACCAACGCTGTCGCTTCAGCGATGGGCATCTGCTTCAAACTTGAGAAGAACATGAAGGCGGCGCCCACCCAGACAACACCGCGGACGAGATGGGCGGCGGGTCGGTATGATCGCAAGGCACCAGTTCCGCCGCTGAACAAGACGATCGCAATTGCGAAAGGCAGCGCAATGAGATTTCTCAGGAAGAGAACCTGAAAAGGGGAATAGTCAGACGTCAGGTGCTTGGCAAAGGCGTCATTGACGCTCAGGCACGCGACCCCGACGCACATCATGAGCATCCCGATCGAGACTTTCGACTGCCGCACCTCGCGCCCTCCCTGCATGGTTGCTCGCACTCTTAGCAGGACTGCTCGAGTTGGCGCCATGCTCTCAGCAGAAAATCCACATCGAATGCTTAGAACACATTCAAAATTTCATGCTGTAGCGAAGCCGAACATGTTTGGCTTCGAGGTCTTTCGGTCACATCGCGCGTCCCGCAGAACCCAAGGCACGCCGCCGACCGGAGGGCCAGTATACCGCTTTGGAACGCTTAACTGTCCCTCGGGGCTTGAGTGGGCTAGTCGCTCACCCCGTCGGTCTCGCGGCAGGCGACCGCCACGTCCTACTGCGCGAACGGCCGGGCCAGACACGGCGTCAGATCGAAACGCGTGATTTGTGATTGAACAACCTTACGAGATTTCACAGCTAGGTCTCTCACAATTGGACAACGTTCAACACCACTTTATGCTAGGTCAGGCGCAGCTCTTTTCAGGACGCTCAACCTGTGGCAGTCTGCAACTCACAGTTTAATTTTGCTAAATTTTATAGAGTCAGCGAAAGGCCAGGACGTCAATGACGACCCAGCACAGCAGACGCAACTTCCTTCGCGGGCAATTGTCGCGCCCCGAGGCACCTCTCATGAGGCCCCCGGGGGCTCAGGCCCGCTTCTCGCAGCTCTGTACAGGTTGCGGCGACTGCCTGCGCGCCTGCCCCGAAGCGATCCTCATCCGCCAGCCCGGCCCGCATGAACCTGCCATGCCGCTGGTCGACTTCTCGCTCGGTGCCTGCACGTTCTGCGGTGCCTGCGCCGAGGCCTGCGAGACCGGCGCACTGCTTCCCGAGGCCGTGCCCGAGTGGCCGTGGACCGCCACCATCACCGACACCTGCCTGTCTCTGGGAGGCATCGCCTGCCGGGCCTGCGAAGATGCCTGCGAGCCCCGCGCCATCCGCTTTCGCCTGATGACCGGCGGCCGCGCCGCACCCACACTCGACCCTGAGCAATGCACCGGCTGCGGCGAATGCGCTTTCACCTGCCCCGCCGGCGCCGTTTCCTTTGAGCAGCGCGCACCGGCAACGGAGGTCGTGCGATGAACATCTGCGGCTGCCTCGTCCACGTTGCGCAGAACGCGCTGCTTGATGCCCGCGCGCAGATGGAAGCGCTCGACGGCGTCGAGGTGCATGCGCAGAGCGACGACGGAAGGCTGGTGGTGGTGGTCGAGGACACCGACACCGCCTTCGCCTCGGACATCATCATGACGCTTCACCAGATCCGCGGCGTGATCTCGCTGACCATCAACTACCACCATTTCGAAGACCTCGCCCAACGCCCATCCACCGCCGCCCCCCATCCGGAGACCTGACCCATGACCATCTCGGACTCGCGCAGGACTTTCCTCAAGGCCACCGCCGCCGCCAGCACCGCCGCCGCAGCGGGCATCTCGCTCGCCCCCGGCGCGCTGGCGCAGACCCCGGGAAATTCGGACATCCGCTGGGACAAGGCTCCCTGCCGCTTCTGCGGCACCGGCTGCTCGGTGCTCGTGGGCACCAAGGCGGGCCGGGTGGTCGCCACGCAGGGTGACCCCGAGGCCCCGGTGAACCGCGGCCTGAACTGCATCAAGGGCTACTTCCTGTCGAAGATCATGTATGGCGCCGACCGGCTCACCACGCCGATGCTGCGCAAGTCGGGCGGCGTCTACGACAAGAACGGCGAATTCGAGCCGGTGAGCTGGGACGAGGCCTTCGACGTCATGGCCGAGAAATGGAAGGCGGCTCTGGCCGCCAAGGGGCCGACCTCGGTGGGCATGTTCGGCTCGGGGCAATGGACGGTCTGGGAGGGCTACGCCGCCTCCAAGCTGATGAAGGCGGGCTTCCGGTCGAACAATATCGACCCCAACGCCCGGCACTGCATGGCCTCGGCGGTGGTCGGCTTCATGCGCGCCTTCGGCATCGACGAGCCGATGGGCTGTTACGACGACTTCGAGCACGCCGACACCTTCGTGCTCTGGGGCTCGAACATGGCCGAGATGCACCCGATCCTCTGGTCGCGGCTGACCGACACGCGGCTGACCAAGCCCGGGGCGCAGGTGCATGTTTTGTCGACCTTCGAACACCGCAGCTTCGAGCTGGCAGACAACGGCATGGTATTCACGCCGCAGACCGATCTCGCGATCCTCAACTACATCGCCAATTACATCATCCAGAACGATGCGGTGAACTGGGACTTCCTGGAAAAGCACGTCAACCTCACGAAGACCGCCACCGACATCGGCTATGGCTTGCGCGACACCGACCCGCTGCAGCAGGCCGCAGCCAACCCCAACTCGGGCGAGCTGACCCCGATCGACTTCGACGAATATGCCGCCGCCGTTTCGGAGTACACGCTGGAAAAAGTCTCCGAGATGTCCGGTGTGCCGGCACATCAGCTCGAACGGCTGGCCGAGCAATACGCCGATCCGAACCGCAAGGTCATGTCGCTCTGGACCATGGGCTTCAACCAGCACACGCGCGGCGGATGGGTGAATGGGCTGTGCTACAACATCCACCTGCTGACCGGGAAGATCTCCGAGCCGGGCAACTCGCCCTTCTCGCTGACCGGCCAGCCCTCGGCCTGCGGCACCGCCCGCGAGGTGGGCACCTTTTCGCACCGGCTTCCCGCCGACATGGTGGTGACCAACCCCGAACACCGTGCGCATGCCGAGGAAATCTGGAAGCTGCCCGAGGGCACCATCCCCGATAAGCCGGGCTTGCATGCGGTGGAACAGAACCGCGCGCTGCGGGATGGAAACCTCAACGCCTATTGGGTGCAGTGCAACAACAATATGCAGGCGGCCCCAAACATCAACCAAGAGGGTTGGCCCGGGTACCGGAACTCTGACAACTTCATCACGGTGTCGGATGCCTACCCCACGGTAACCGCCATGTCCGCCGACCTCATTCTCCCCGCCGCCATGTGGGTTGAAAAGGAAGGCGCCTATGGCAATGCCGAGCGCCGCACCCAGTTCTGGCGCCAGCAGGTCATGGCCCCGGGCGAGGCCAAGTCTGACCTCTGGCAGCTGATGGAGTTTGCCAAGCGCTTCACCGTCGAGGAGGCCTGGGGCGACGAGCTTGTGGCCAAGATGCCCGAGCTCGCCGGAAAGACACTCTACGAAGTGCTCTACCAGAACGGCAACGTGGACAAGTTCCCACTCGAGGAGACCGCCGAGGGCTTTGACAACGTCGAGGCGCAGCATTTTGGCTTCTACGTGCAGAAGGGGCTCTTCGAGGAATATGCCACCTTCGGGCGCGGCCACGGCCACGACCTCGCGCCCTTCGAGCAGTACCATCAGGCGCGCGGGTTGCGCTGGCCGGTGGTCGACGGGCAGGAGACGCTCTACCGCTTCCGCGAGGGCTATGACCCCTATGTGCCCGAGGGCTCGGAGGTGTCCTTTTACGGCTACCCGGATGGCAAGGCGAAGATCATCTTTGCCCCCTACGAGGCGCCGCCCGAAGTGCCCGACGACGACTACGACCTCTGGCTCTCGACCGGGCGCGTTCTGGAACATTGGCACTCCGGCTCGATGACCCGCCGGGTGCCCGAGCTGCACCGCGCTTTCCCCGCCGCCGTAGTATTCATGCACCCAGAGGATGCCGAGGCGCGGGGGCTTCGGCGCGGGCAGGAGATCGCCATCTCGACCCGGCGCGGCGAGATGCTCAGCAGGGTCGAGACCCGCGGCCGCAACAAGCCGCCGAAGGGCGTGGTGTTCGTGCCCTGGTTTGACGAGGGGCAACTGATCAACAAGCTCACACTGGATGCCACCTGTCCGCTGTCCAAGCAGACCGACTTCAAGAAATGTGCCTGCAAGGTCGAGCGGGTATGAGCTGGGCCGTCCACGCCCGAGGAGAGGTTAGAGGAGGCCGACCATGCCCACCGCCACGCCGTTTTCACCCCAACGCCGCAGTTTCCTGAAGGATACCGTGCGGATGGCCGGCGGCGGCGCGCGTCAAGGATGGCGATACACCGCTTGTCCTTTCGCTCGATTGCGCCAGTCACGGGCGCTGCGTCGAGGCCTGCTCGGTCGACGTTTTTGCCTTCACTTGTCACTTCGACACCCATGTCGAGGCCCCCTCCTCCCCGCCCGAACGATCCTGACACTCCACCGCCTGAGTGACCCACCCTGCGTGACAGCAATCAACTACGGAGAGCGCCCATGAAACTGCCGGTCATCGCGAGGATCGCCGCCTTCGCAACGCCCCTGCTCGTCGCGGGGCTGGTCGTGGCGCAGACATCCGGAGGCATCCAGTCGCTGCGCGGCGCCTCGGTCGATCAGGAACTCCAGCCGCCCGAGATCTACCAGCAGCAGGAGGGCCGCGAGGTGCGCAACTACCGGCAGCAGCCGCCAGTGATCCCGCATTCCATGACGCAATATCAGATCGACCTGCGCACCAACCAATGCCTCAGTTGCCATGACTGGAGCAATGCCGGTGACCGCGGCGCTCCGACGCTGTCGATGACACACTACCTCGACCGCAGCGGGAACCAGCTCGACACGGTGGCCGGCACCCGCTGGTTCTGCAATCAGTGCCACGTCCCGCAGGCGGATGCGCCGGCGCTGGTCGGCAATGACTTCGAAGCCTCCAGCGAAATGCGCTGAAGCAACGGCCCAATGGGAGAGACGAGATGCCGGATAAAAACGAGCTCGGTCGCCGCAATATCCTGCTTCGGATCTGGGACAAGTTCTGGAGCCCCACCGGGCTGTTCAGCACCGGCTTCCTCCTGATCGCGGGTTTTTTGGGCGGCATCCTCTTCTGGGGTGGTTTTCACTGGTCGCTGGAGATGACCAACACCGAGGAGTTCTGCACATCCTGCCACTCGATGGAGACGAACCTCGGCGAATACCGCCAGACTGTCCACTATAACAACCACTCCGGCGTGCGGGCGATCTGCTCGGACTGCCATGTGCCGCACGAGTGGCAATACAAGATGAAGGCGAAAATCATGGCGGTAAAGGATGTCTATCACGAGGTGCTGGGCACCATAAACACCTCGGAGAAATACGAGAATCGACGGCTCGAGATGGCCGCGGCGGTGTGGAAGAAGATGAAGGCGACCGACAGCCGAGAGTGCCGCAACTGCCACGCCTTCGAGTACATGGATTTCACCATCCAGGAGACGCGGGCGGCACAAAATCATCAGCGCGCGGTCGACGAGAACATGACCTGCATCGACTGCCACCAGGGCATCGCGCATGACCTCGCCCCGGGCTACCTTGAGGAATACCAGCACGTGGTCGAAACCCTGGCGCAGAGCCGCATGCCCGAGGCGTCGGGGCGCGTCGATGTCGCCTCGATCCGCTCATACCTCGGCATCTCGGCGGACTGACCACCTACCGGGCCAAACGGCGCCGGGGCGATGTCCGGCCGGCCCCACGCCAGCAACTCACGGAGACCAGACCATGCTGAGCCTGCTTGATCTACTCGGCACCATCGGGGGTAGCATCCTCGGCCTGCCCGGCATCCTCGGCGTCGCGCTCGGCATGACGACCCGGAACTGGATCATCGCGATGATCCTGGGCGGGGTGATCGGGGTCCTTACCCCAATTATTCTCGGGGGACATCATTCTGCGCACGTGCCGATCACCACACTCGAATACAGCGTCTCGACGGTCATTGGCATCATCGCCGGGCTTGTGGGATGCGCCATCCGGCGCAAAGGCGCCATGCTTTGACTCGAGTATCGTCAAGGCCACGAGATCGGATCACGGCCTACACCAAAGGAAACGAACTCGCCCAAGCTTGGAGACTGATCGGGTCCGGTTCGAACCGAGTCTCAAGCCCACCGGCGAAAGCGAAAAGCAGTCAAGGTAGCGAGGGCTGGCGGAAACAACGGCTGGCATGTCAATGTCCAGCGCAGTGGCAAAGACCGGAGGGAATCCGCAACCCGCCTAAACGTGGTGACCAAACCTATTCAGGATCAGCAAATCAGCGGCCCTGGCCAAATGATCAACACTCCCAAAAGCCGTAAGACCGCGAGTATTCGAGAGCCACGAGATCGCCCTGCAACTGCATCAGCGTCCGGCGCTTCTTCTGGCACTTCGTGACCTCCATCTTCAGCCCCGCAGCAAGTATTGCGGCGTAGGGAAGAAGTTTGCTCGACCGAGCCGGAGCCTTGAACGTCGCCTCGACTGCGCCAGCGTTGATAAGTCTTGATAATGTTTCGCAACAGGCAGGTTCGGCGGGTCAGAGGACGCTCCAGTATTCGCCGGTGATTTCGGCACCCGCCCTCCAGGGCGAACATTCATGGAACAAAGTCAGTCAAGTTGTTGCTCGAGCGTCCGATGTGGCAGCTTCTTGTTTGTCAGGCGGTGAACTGGGCATCTTCCGCGCCACCCGCGGTCGGGCAAGCCACGGACCGATCCGCCACGCAAGCAGGGCGAAACCGGCAGTCCAGAGCGCGGCAGATAGGTCGATCCCGTCTAGCGGGCCCAGCCACAAATGAGTGCCGGCCACGCGGGCAGCGCAGGCTGCGACGACAAGCACGAAGGCGGCCGTCAGCACTGGGCCAGCCACCAGCGGCCGGCCGGTGTGCCCCATCGTCGCTCGCATCATTACCGCGACGGTCATTCCGCCCACGGCCCCGATCCCGAAGATGTGCGCCGCGCCAGCCGGCCCGGTAAGGTCGATCGCCGCCGCCACCACTGATGCGAAACCGAGCGGAACCATCAGGTAGGCGAGGTGCAGCATCAGCAGAAGCGGCGAGCGCCATGTCTCCACGCCGCGCCAGCGGACAAGCCGGACTAAGTGCAAAATGGCCGCCACCGAGTTGAGCACGGTGCAAGCCATGCCAAAGGGAGCGACCACCCAGGCGATCAGCGCCGCCGCGCCGGATACCAGGCAAAGCCCGTCAAAGCGATTGAAGGCGACAGGCAGCCGGGTCGCGCCGCGATGGACCAACCAATTGCGCGTAAAGCTGGGGACAACCCGTCCACCGATCAGCAGGATTAGAAAGATCAGCAGGGCAATTCCCAGCCCGCGACCGAGATCCGCGCTGCCCTCTACCATCGCCTCGACATGAAACAGCAGGTTGGCGATCCAGAGAAGCGACACAGGCACCAGAACCTTGAGATTGCGCCAGTTCTTTCCGGCGACGATTTCTCGCGCGATCATTGCTGCGACTGCCAGGAGGAACATCTGGTCGACGAATGCCACCGCCGTCGGACTCAGCCCTAGTCCTCCGGCCACCGCCACGCGACCGGCCAGCCATACAGCCAAAAGTAACGCAAGCGGCCAGCCGCGTGTCGGCAGTCGTCCGGTCCAGTTCGGCACCGCGGTGAACAGGAACCCTGCCAGTACAGCGGCACCATAGCCGAAGACCATCTCGTGGACATGCCAGTCGGTGGGAATAAAATGGCCTGCGCGGGCGATCTCTCCGCGCCAGATCAACAACCATGCGGGGATCGCGACAAGCGCGAAGAGCACAGCAGACAAAAAGAAGGGCCGGAAGCCATAGGACAACAGCGCCGGGCCACGGTAACGCTCACGAAGGGGCATGGGGTTCCTCCAGGCCTAAAGACAATCGGGCGGTGCGTCTGGCACCGCCCGGATCGGTCGAACGTCAAAGGGACGAGTGATCATTCGACTTGTTCAAGCAGCTCCGCCATGCGGTCTTTCGATTTCCCTTTCTGCTTCACGCCTGCAGCCGCGTCGAAGTTCACCGCATCACCAACCTGGATCAGGGCCACCATTCCCATGGCGTAATGCGGGGTGCACTTGATGCCATAAACGCCTTCCGCCGCGGCGGTGAGTTCGAATTCTTTGTTCATATCGGATTTGAAGGCCTCGACGCCATCGGGAAGCATGCCATCGATACTTTCCGCATTGTGCCCTTTGTCGGTGGGAACAAACTTGATCACGTCGCCCGCTTCCGCCTTCACGAAAGCCGGTTCGAATACCATGGCACCGGCCTCACCGCGGTTCAGCATTTTGATCTCGATGGTCTCGGCACCGGCAATCGTCGCGGTCACTGCAAGGGTAGCAGCCACCATCATTTTCGCAAACATCGGAACATCCTTTCTTCTTCGTCCGCTTGTTTCGCCTGGCACATTTCTGGTTTAAGACAGTCTCCTGAACGTTGCTCTTGATCAAACTCGCGGACCGAAACTTGCTGAAGCTCGACGAAAGCCTTCTGAGCGGCCTGCCACCCTTCTCGCGGCTCAGCAGATCGCAGATCCGCGAAATCCTCGATCAGGCCAGCTCGCGCCGCTACGAGGAAGGCGTGGCCATTTTCCGCGAGGGCCACGATGCCGATCGCTTTTTTCTGCTTCTGGACGGCTATCTGCGGGTAATCCGCACCACGCCCGGCGGCGAACAGATCATCGTCTTGCACATCTCGCCCGGTCAGCTCTTTGGCATCGCCCCGGCGCTGCAGCGTGACACATTCCCCGCCACATCCGTCGCGGCGGCGGAATCTATCGCGCTGTCTTGGCCGGTGCGGCTGTGGCCCGAATTCACGTCAAAATACGACGGTTTCGCCACCGAAAGCTACAAGACGCTGGGTGCGAGGCTGGGCCAGATCCAGGAAACCCTGACCGAGATGGCGACTCAGGCAGTGGAGAAACGCGTCGCTGCCGCGGTGCTTCGCATGGTTAATCAAAGCGGTCGAAAGACCGAGAAGGGGATTGAGATCGCCTTTCCGGTCACCCGCCAGAACATTTCAGATATGACGGGTACCACCCTGCATACTGTGAGCCGGTTGCTTTCTGCTTGGGAAAAGGCAGGCATGGTTCAATCTACGCGAAAGCACATCGTCGTCACCGATCCGCATCGATTGGTCGTGCTCAGCAACGAGACCGGCTGAACCCTTACTCCATTGTCTAGCTGTAACGCTACCTTCCCGCTCCCAGCTGGCCGACAATCGCGTTCCGGAAGGTATCTTCGTCCAGACCGTACTCCCGGCAGGAATCCATGATCGTATGAAACGGCGCGATTGGGCAGCCAGGGCAAAGCATTCCTAGGTCCAGGAACGGACGTGCCGCCTCGGGCCAGAGCGCGAATAGGTCCGCCAGCGTCAGATCAACATCATCAATGTTCGGGCGGCGGCGCATGGAGAAGTCCTTTCCTCCGGAACCCTGCCAGCACCTTTCACCGGGTTCTTTGCGCTTACACAACAAACGGTCGCCTGCCGCCGCGTAGACCTCGCGTATCCGAAACAAACTGCCGGGACCGCGAAATGTCAGAGATACTTACAAAATCGCGGGCCAGGAACGTGTTCTACGGGGGATCCATTTTCTTCGTGCTCGTGTTCGTGGCCCTGACGGCGCAAAGCCACCGTCACATCACCCAGACCGCGACCGCCGGGATGGAACTGACCGATGAGGTCCGCCACGGCAAGCATGTGTGGGAACGTCATTCCTGCATCAACTGCCATACCCTGCACGGCGAGGGTGCCTATTTCGCCCCCGAACTCGGCAACGTGATGACCCGCTGGGGCGCGGCCGAAGATCCCGAGCTGGCCTACGAGATCCTCGACGGCTGGATGAAGGCACAACCCTCCGGCATCGAGGGGCGCCGCCAGATGCCCTTCTTCGAGATCACCGACGAAGAGATGCGCGCCCTTGCCGAGTTCCTTCGCTGGGCGGATCAGACCGACACCCAGGGCTGGCCGCCGAACGACGCCGGCTGATGCTCTGACAGGAGACAAGCAATGAAGTACCAATCGCAAAAGGTGGCTTACGCCTATTTTCTCGTGGCCATGGCGCTGTTCGGAATCCAGGTGCTGGGCGGACTGCTCGCCGGGTGGATCTATGTCGCGCCCAACACGCTGTCAGAGGTCCTGCCCTTCAACGTGGTTCGCATGATCCATACAAACGCGCTGATCGTCTGGCTTCTGCTGGGATTCTTCGGTGCCGCCTACTACCTCGTGCCGGAGGAGAGCGAGCGTGAGATCTTCTCGGTCAAGCTCGCCTACATCCAGCTTGCCATCTTGGTGATCGGCACGCTTGGCGCCGTGGTCTCCTACCTCGCCGGAATCCACGGCGGGCGCGAGTTCCTGGAACAGCCGCTCTGGGTCAAGTTCGGGATCCTCGTTGCCGCCGTGATCTTCCTTGTAAACGTGTCGCTGACCTTCCTCGCCGGGCGCAAGACGGCGATCACCAACATCCTGATGATGGGGCTGTGGCTGCTGTGCCTGCTCTGGGTCTTCGCCTTCATCAACCCCGACAACTTGTCACTCGACAAGATGTACTGGTGGATGGTGGTGCACCTTTGGGTCGAGGCGACGTGGGAACTGGTCATGGCGGCGATCCTCGGATTCCTGATGCTGAAGCTCACCGGCGTGGACCGCGAGGTGATCGAGAAATGGCTCTATGTGATTGTTGCGACTGCGCTGTTCTCGGGCATTCTCGGCACCGGACACCACTTCTACTGGATCGGTACGCCGGGCTACTGGCAGTGGATTGGCTCGATCTTCTCGACCTTCGAGGTGGTGCCCTTCTTCGCCATGATGTCCTTTGCCTTCGTGATGGTCTGGAAAGGCCGCAAGAACCACCCAAACAAGGCCGCGCTGTTGTGGTCACTCGGCTCCTCCACCGTCGCCTTCTTCGGTGCGGGCGTTTGGGGTTTCCTGCACACGCTACACGGGGTGAACTTCTATACCCATGGCACGCAGATCACCGCCGCCCACGGACACCTGGCCTTCTACGGCGCCTACGTGGCCCTCAATCTCGCGATGTTCAGCTATGCGATGCCGGTCCTGCGGAATCGCGCGCCCTACAACCAGGTGCTGAACATGGCATCTTTCTGGCTGATGACCGGTGGGATGGCCTTCATGACCTTCACGCTGACTTTTGCCGGCACGATCCAAACGCACATGCAGCGGATCGTAGGTGACTACTACATGGACGTGCAGGACCAATTGGGTCTGTTCTACCTGATGCGCTTCGGGTCCGGCGTGGCCGTGGTGCTGGGCGCGCTCCTGTTTATCTACTCCATGCTCGCGGTGCGCCGCGAGGTGATCAAACCCGGCCCCGTGGCCGTTCCGGGAGAGTGAGCGATGAAAGACATGAACACACCCGACCTGCCGTTCTACCAACCTGCCGGCGATGAATGCGCAGTGTTCGAGACGGCCCATGAAAACGGTCTGCCCCTTCTTCTGAAGGGGCCCACCGGCTGCGGCAAGACGCGGTTTGTGGAACACATGGCGGCGCGTCTCCGCCTGCCGCTGCACACCGTGGCCTGCCATGACGACTTGTCCGCCGCCGACCTTATCGGACGCTACCTTCTGAAGGGGGGAGAGACCGTCTGGGTCGATGGGCCATTGACACGGGCAGTGCGCGAAGGCGGGATCTGCTATCTCGACGAGGTGGTCGAGGCGCGCAAGGACGTCACAGTCGTGCTGCACCCGCTGACCGACGACCGCCGCCGGCTGGTCATAGACCGCACGGGCGAGGAACTGGCAGCGCCCGACTCCTTCATGCTCGTGGCCAGCTACAACCCCGGCTACCAGAATATCCTGAAAAAACTGAAACCGTCGACACGGCAGCGTTTCGTCTCGATCGGGTTCGCGTTTCCCTCGCCAGAGGTGGAGGTGCCCGTCGTGGTCCGCGAAAGTGGTCTGGACGAGGCGCGCGCGGCCGCCCTGGTGCGGCTGGGGGGTAAGATCCGAGCGCTTTCGGGCATGGACCTCGAGGAAGGCGTCTCCACCCGCCTGCTGATCTACGCAGCCACCATGATTGCCAAGGGGATGCCAGTAGACCGCGCGCTCGAAGCCGCAATCATCGAACCGCTTAGCGACGAGGCGGACACGCAACAGGCGCTGCGAGACCTCGCCGCCGTGATCTACGGGTAGGCCCATGCTACACGTTCTCGACCTGATGGAGCCCGAGGAGACCGTCGGCAACCTCTGGCACGACATGGCCTCCCGGTGGGGGGCTGCGACCGGCGACGCCGCCCGCGCAGTGACGTTCGAGGATATGCGCCGATCCGTCACCACGCTGTTCCGAGCACTCGGTGGCGCAGCGGGCGTGGAAATCGCGCACGCCCCGCTCATGACCTCCGACCACCGGACAGGCCGCATCCGCCGCATCGGAACGCCGCGCGAACGGGTGCATGTCGCTGATTTCGACGGTGACCGTCTGCGCCTGCCACCGGTGATCGACGCTTTCCCGACGCACGAGCTGAACAGGGCCTGTTACCTGTGGCTGGCGGCATTGGCGGCCCATGTCGAGGTCCCATCGCCAGAGGCCGACGCATTGGCCGCAGACCGGGCCGAGATCGCCGCGCTGGCGGCCGCGTCGGACCGGACCTATGCCGCCTGCCCCGGCCTGCGGCAAGCATACGACAGTCTGTGCCGGCTGATAGTACAGTATCGTAGCCGCGGCGGTCTGCCGCGCTGCGAGGCCGGTGTTGAACGTCTGATCCTCGACCAGCTGAGCGGCGTCTCAGATGCCGAGGAATGCCGGGTCTGCCCCGCCCCCCGAAGGTACCGGAGCTATGCGCCCGTCCCGGTCTGGCTGCGGTTGCGCAACGCGACCCGGGTCGACAAGTCCGCGTCGGACGAGTTGCAAGACCCCGGAACCGCGATGGCGGTGCCCACCCGCAAGGATGCCCGCCGCGAGGACCGCGACCAGGCCAACCGCAACGACAGCTTCATCATTCACCGCTTCGAGACGATCATGTCCTGGGCGGAAAGCCTCAACCTCAATCGGATGGTCGACGACGACGACCAAGATAACGCCGCCAAGGCCGCCGAGGATCAGGAGTACCTGTCCCTGAGCCAGAACCTGAAACGCGCTGCCACGCGCCTGCGCCTGTCTCTGGATCTTTCGCCGCAGGATGCCGAACACGAGCACCTGGCAGGAAAGTTCACCTACCCGGAATGGAACCGCCGCACGGGGGACTACATGCCCGGACACACGCGGGTGCTGGAAGCGGAAGCCAGCCCGCGCGACCTGTATTCCCCGGATCCGAAGCTCGTTGCTCGGGTCAAACGTCAGTTCGCTCCGCTGCATCCAAGGCGCGTGGTCCTGCCGCGGCAGATCGACGGTGACGACCTGGACCTTGACGCGGTGGTGACATCCCGCACCGACATAACCTGCGGCCACGAGGGCAGCGACCGCATCTGGCAGTCGAACCGACCAATGGCGCGAGATCTGTCCGTGGCGATCCTGATGGATTGCTCGCGCTCGACGGAGGCGGCGATAGGCGACACCTCTGTCATAGAGGTCGCGCGCGAGGCGTTGTCCTCGCTCGCCGAAGGAATCGATACTGCCGGCGACCGGTTGGGCATCTGGGGCTTCTCGTCCCTGCGCCGCGATCGGGTGTTCGTGCACCGAGCCAAGGCCTTCAAGGAACCGATGAGCCGTGCGGTAACCGCACGGATCGGCGGGCTCACTCCGGGCCACTACACCCGCCTCGGTGCCGCGATCCGGCACGTATCGGCACAACTGGCCGAAGAGGGCGCGACGCGCCGCCTGCTCCTGGTGCTGACCGATGGCAAGCCCAACGACCTGGACCACTACGAAGGGCAGCACGGGGTCGAAGACAGCCGCATGGCCGTCCGCGAAGCCCGCGCGCTGGGACAGGCGGTGCATGGTGTGATCGTGGACGAGGACGGACAGGACTGGTTTGCCCATATCTTCGGTCGTGCCGGGTTTACGCTGTTGCCAAACCCCGCCCGCCTGCCCCGTGCCCTCCCCAACATCTATCAAACCCTGACTATGGAGAGATGACGTGAAACGCATTCTTGCCCTCGTCTTGACCCTGCCCGCAACGGCGCTGGCCGAGCCCTTCGAACGGCCGATCCCGCAGCCGCAGACCGAGGCGGCCGAGTTCTGGTTTCTTGTCGGCTCCCTCGCGCTGATCGCCGCCTTGGCGGCGGTGCAATGGCTGGTAAGCCGGCGATGAGACCTGAACGTCGCCCCTCGTGGAAGCTGCTTTCCGCGCTCTACCCGTTCGGCGCGGGCGCGATGGGTGTGAACCTGTTCTTCGCCGCGCTGATCGGGTCTTGGCTCGGCTGGCCAGTGCTGACTCCCTTGCAGGCCGCCGCCGGAGGGCTGGTCATCGGCCTGCCCGCCACCTATGCCTTCGCCGGGCACATCGTGCGGCTGATGGAAAAGGCGGAGGATGCATGACCGGTTGGACAGAATACGGGCTCGCGCTGACGCTTTTCGTGGCGAGCCATTTCCTGCCGCGCGTCGGCGGCCTGCGTGAACGGCTGATCGGCGTGGTCGGCCGGCGGGTGTATTTCGGCGTCTACGGGCTGTTGTCCACCATCCTGCTGGTCTGGGTGGTCTCGGCTGCGATCCGTGCGCCCTATGTCGATCTCTGGCCGCAGCTGCCCTGGACCCGCTGGGTGCCGAACATCGCCATGCCGATCGCCATGATCCTGGTGACCTGCGGCACCGGGCTTCGCCAGCCCTTCACACTCGGCGGCAAGCGCGGCGCAGAGTTCGACCCCGCACGGCCCGGATTCGCCGCCATCTCGCGCCATCCGCTGTTTCTGGCACTGGCGCTGTGGTCCGGTGCGCACCTGGTGCCGAACGGGGATTTGGCCATGGTGATCCTGTTTGGCAGCTTCCTTGTCATGGCACTGGCCGCAATCCCCGCTTTCGACGCGCGGGCCCGCCACTCACTTAACGGCAACTCCGGCGCATTCTTTGCAAATACCGCTATCCTGTCCCTCTCTCCTCTGGTGCGCGGCGACTGGATGCGCGCCAATGCGCGCGGGACGGCGATCCGGGCAGGTGTCGGGCTTGTCCTCTGGATCGCACTCTTGCATCTTCACTCGGTGATCATCGGCGTTTCGCCCTTCCCGATTTGAACTTGTTTCAGCGCAAAGAACGTCGCGCCGGAAACCTTCATACAGGGCACATGAAACAGATCGACCGCCTCAGAACCCTCGGCCTCTTCGACGCCCGGGTGCCCCGCTATACCTCGTACCCGACAGCACCAGTGTTCTCGACCGACGTCTGCGCGCCCCAGCAGGCGAGCGCCCTCGCGGCGCTGGACCCGGCAGAACCGGTATCGGTCTATATCCACATACCATTCTGCGAGCGGCTGTGCTGGTTCTGCGCATGCCGGACCCAGGGCACGAAAACGCTGAGCCCTGTGGAAAGCTATATCAGCACTCTGGAACAGGAACTCGCCCTGCTCGCAGACACGCTTCCCGAGGGGCTGCGCATGGGCCGGATGCACTGGGGTGGCGGCACACCGACAATCCTGCCGCCTGCACTGATCCGCCGGCTGGCACGGGCGGTGAAGGCGGTCATCCCGCATACTGACGACTGGGAATTTTCGGTCGAGTTCGACCCGACCATGGTGGACCGCGACAAGATCGCCGCTCTGGCCGACGAAGGCTTGAACCGTGCTAGCATCGGCATCCAGGATTTCGACCCCGTCGTGCAAAAGGCCATCGGCCGCCTGCAGCCCTTCGGCGTCACGCGCGCCTGCGTTGAGGGTCTTAGAGCCGCTGGCATCCGTTCACTAAACGCGGACCTCGTCTACGGCCTGCCGCATCAGGACCTCGCGCGGCTGGATGACACCGTGAGCAAGGTGCTGGACCTGAAGCCCGACCGCATCGCCGTGTTCGGCTACGCCCATGTGCCGTGGATGTCGAAGCGGCAGCAGCTGATCGACGAGGACGCGCTGCCGAAAGAGTTGGAACGCTACCAGTTGTCCGAGTTGGCAGCGCGTCGCTTCGGTGAAGCGGGGCTGGAAAGCATCGGCATCGACCATTTCGCCCGCCCCGGCGACGCGCTCGCTCTGGCCGCGAGGAGCGGCCGCCTGCGCCGCAATTTCCAAGGCTATGTTGATGACGCCTGCGCAACGCTCATCGGCCTTGGCGCCTCGTCGATCTCACGCCTTCCCACGGGCTACATCCAGAACGCCGCCGTCACGCCTGCCTACGTCCAGCGGATCGAGGCCGGCCATCTGGCCGGCGCGCGGGGCCATATGATGAGCGATGACGACCTCATGCGCGCCCGCGCGATCGAGATGATCATGTGCACGTTCAAATTGGACCTGGAAACCCTGCGGGACGCCCATGGAGACGCGGTGGACCAGCTGCGCTCCGAAATTGCCCTGCTGCGCGACCGCTTCGGCGAGATAGTCGAGGGCCGCGGCGCGACAATGTCGATCCGGCCCGAGGCGCGGGCCCTGACCCGCATCATCGCCAGCCATTTTGATGCCCACGTGCCCGAAGCTGCGCGCTACAGCCAGGCATCGTGACACATACGCGGGTGCCGAGCTGGTGCACATCCCGGGGTTGGCCATTCCGGCGCTGTCAGCGCCGAACTGCTAGTCCAGGGAACGTACCAGCCGGAAGCCTAGATGGTCAGGCGGCAGTCCGACAGCGCAGCCGCCGACACTGGCGTCACGCACAATGTCCACGATTGCGGCCCGGTGCATCCCGCCAGCGATCCGCACCCAGCAATAGGGTTCGCTTTCGGCAATCGAGCCGTCGTCGTTCAACGAGCCGCGTTCCATGCAACTGTCCGTCCATTCCCAGACATTGCCTGCCATGTCGACCACCCCCCGGGAATTGACGCCGAAACTGCCCGTTGGTCGAAGGGTCGGGCTGGCGGTTCCACGCAGCAGGACACCAGCTTTGTAATTGGCCAGCATCCGCTCGCCAGGATCAAGGTCGCCCGGATCGACGTTTGCATCGGCATAGCGTTCGGCCGCGGCGTGCTGCCATTCCATCGCTGTCGGCAGGCGCCAAGTCTGCCCGGTGACCCCGGAATACCAAAGCGCGAAGTCCGTGGCATCCTGCCAGTTTACCTGGGTCTGAGGCACCCCAGTGCCGGCCGCCGGAACCTCCGAGCAGGCTGAGGCTGAGACGCAGGCCCCGTATTGTTCCCGACTGACCTGGTACTTCATGATCTCGAACGCCCGGACCTCGAGCGAAACCGGGTCGGGAGCACCAACCCTGCCGCCTCGGGAAAAACTTCCGAACGGACGGTATTCAACCGTGCCACCCGGCACTTCGACAAGTGCGGCCGGGTCGAACGGCGCGTTCGGCGTGTCACGCTTGGTCAGCAACAAGGGAACGGTTGCAAAAGTCAGTGCGGCGACACCTGCAACAAGGCGGGAAGGTTTCATGGCGAGGCTCCTGAGCCAGAAGGGGCGGCCGGCCTGACCCCACCGCCCCACTTTTCTCTCGGTTTGGGCAGCCCTCTGCCGGGCCGCGACCGGAGCTTACGGCAGAGCGGTCTTGCCCTCGTAGACCGCGTCGTACTCGATCGGAGCCTGCACTTGTTCCATCAGGTCATTGTTCCAGTCGCCCTCGACGACCACGTGGGCCGTCGCGCCCAGGTTCACCGCCTCGATCAGATTGTGGTTCACGTAGGCGTAGACCCCTGGCTGCAGGAATTCATAGAGCATCGCCCCGGCAGAGCCGCCGCGGATCAACCAGGTTTCAAGATCGCGCTCTGGCGGGTTGTTGAACTTACCAGTCTCCCAGACAAGGTCGCCGTGACCGCCAATCAGGTGCGGACGGGTGTCGCGGTTGGCCTGGCTGTGCACGAACAAGACCTTCTCGCCCTGGCGCGCATGCAGCGCGTTGTCGCCCGTCAACGCACCAACTTTGCCGTTGAACACGACGTGGGTAGGGATCAAGCCGTTCATGACTTCGAGCGTATCGGGATAGCTTTCGCCCGCATCCTCGAAGCGCTTGAATTCCCCCTTCTCGTCCTTCGGAATGTAGAAATCGTTCTCACCGATGTAGAACACGCGGTCGTATTTCACCGGATCGCCCTTGTGATCCGTCAGACCGCCTCGCGGCAGAACCATGATGGCACCGGACATGCCGCTGACGACGTGCCACGGGATCATGGGACCGCCTGGAGCACAGTGATAAACGAAGGTGCCTGGGCGCGTCGCCTTCCACCGCAGCGTGGTCTTCTCACCCGGGTTCACCAGGGTCAGTGACCCGCCGCCCAGAGCCCCAGTGGAGGAGTGGAAGTCGATATTGTGCTGCATCAGGTTTTCGGGCGAATTGTAGAGCGTCAGCTCGACGTAATCGCCCTCATGCACCACCATGAGCGGGCCAGGGATCGAGCCATTGAAGGTCATCGCCTGCAGGTAGGCGCCACTGTCGACCTCGACCTCCTTTTCGATGATCTGCATCTCGAATTCCACGATACGCGGCCCTCCTGGGGCGGTCTGCTCGTGTTCGTGCACCATCGGCGGACGGACCAGCCGGCGCTTGATACGCTGAAGGCTGGAGAGGTCGACAGGCTCCGCCATCGACGTATCCATGATTTCCTCGGCCTTGGCGGCCTTCGCCAGAACGGGGGTCGCGGCGATCCCTGCGGCGCCCATCAGGGCGGCTCTTCGCGTCAGCATTTCTTGTCTCCTTTCCGGTATGATTGTTGTTCGGAAGGAGGACACTGCGATTGGACCCTTGTCACTTTGCGCAAGCACAAGGTTCAGGTTCGATTCAGCCGAGAACTCGCATCTTTCAGCCTCAACGCGGAGCAAAGCGCAGCCAAAAGAAAGAATGCAGAGCGGAGCGTTCTCGCTTGGGTAGAAAAAGCTCCGGGCGCAACTCCGCGCAACCTTAGTAGCTTTGGAATCAGGGGGACGAATTGGTCCACAGACGACGCGAGACCCGCCCCCCTGGATGAACGTTCGGACACCGTAGCATGACAGCGCAGGGCTGGACCGTGCCCGCATGCAATCCGAAGTCGTGGTCCATTGGCCTTTCTCCTCGCGATGGTCTGCTGCGGCGGGTGCCCGGAGCGTTCAGCCCAATACCTCCGCTGCTGGTCCGAAGAACTCATGGTGAATGCGGGCATTGGGCACATTCGCCGCCTTAAGCCCACGCACCATCGCCTGCATGAAACCAACCGGGCCGCAGATGAAATAGTCGGCCTGCTCGATGTCGGTGTTCTCGGTCAGCCAGACAGGGTCGATGCGTCCCTCCAAGACCCCCTCCTTGCGCTCCCGCCCGCCAAGATCCTCATAAAACGCAAAGGTCGCGTCGGCGAGCCTACCAGAGATCCCGGTCATGGCGTGGCGCTCCGGATCCTGCGCCGCGTGGACATGGATCATGCGCAGACCTTTCCCGCCACAGGCTTCGAGCATCGAGATCATCGGCGTCAGTCCGACACCGCCCGAGAGCAGCACCACTTCCCGCTTGTCACGGGGGTCGAGGAAGAAGTCACCCGCCGGCGGCGCGACTTCGATCCGCTGGCCCACCTCGGCCACCTCGTGCAGCCAGTTCGACACGCGCCCGTGCGGCTCCCGCTTCACGGTGATGCGGTAGGTCTGACCGTTTGGCGCCGAGGAGATCGAATAGTTCCGCCGCTGCTCCTCGCCATCGGCAAGATGGAAGCGGAAGCTGAGATACTGGCCAGGTAGGTGCTGGACGACTGCGCCGCCGTCCACGGGACGCAGAACGAAGGAGACGATATCCGTCGCTTCGCGCCGCTTCTCCGCGATTTCGAAGGAGCGCCAGCCGCGCCAGCCACCGGACGCCTCTGCCGTACCCTGGTAGATGTCCTCTTCGCGTCCGATCAAGATGTGCGCGAGCTGCCAATAGGCCTCGCCCCAGGCACTCAGGATCTCCGGCGTTGCAGCCTCACCCAGCACCTCCGAGATCGCTCCCAGAAGCGCATCTGCGACATGCGGATAATGCTCCGGGAGAATCTGCAAGCCCGCGTGCTTCTGTGCGATCCGTTCGACGGCCTCGGCCAATACGTTCGGCGTGCGGATATGGGTTGCATAGGCCACCAGCGCATTCGCAAGGGCCTTGTGCTGTGGTGCCTGGCCCTCCTGATTGGACATGTTGAAGAGCGCGCGGATTTCTTCGTCCGCAAGCAGGCGCCGGTACATCGCAGGGACGATCTGATCGACATGCTGGGCCACGACCGGCGCGGTCGCTTCGATGATCTGCAGGGTTGCTTCGCTGAGCGGGCTCGACATGACGCTCTCCTAAAAGGTTCCGATAATCGGCATCTATACACGCCCTTCAAAAACATGCCACCCGTTCGTATCTTAAAGCCCTGCGTCATTGCGTCCCGGCCTGAGCGGACCGGTGCAGACTCCTGGCGCGACGGAAAGGACCGGAACATGCGGCTCAACGACAGCACCGACATTGCGCTGCGGATCATGATCCACGCCGCCTCGACCGGCGGCCACCGCATCACGATCGACCAGATCGTCGCCCACTACCACCTGCCGCGCAGCACGGTCATGAAGGTGGTCAATGCGTTGACACAGGGAGGATTTCTCAGCGCGCAGCGCGGCCGTTCAGGCGGACTGACGCTAGCACGGGACGCGGGCGACATTCCCGTGAGCGCCTTGGTCGAGCATATGGAGACCGATTTCGCCCTGGCGGAATGCATGCGCCCGGGCAACGCCTGCACAATCACGCGGCACTGCCGCCTGATCTCCCCCCTTGAGGAGGCACGCCGCGCCTTCCTTGCCGCGCTCGCGCGGTATTCCGTCGCCGACATTGCCCTCGCGCCCGCAGAGTTCGGTCTGACCGCGCCCGATACCTGAAGCCTTTCGGGTCTCTAGGCGCGCCGCCCCAAGGCGCCAGCGCACCGCCAGCGCTTCTGCATTCTCAGAACCTAAGCACCCAACCCTACTGTCCCGCCCCCGGCAGCCCGGCCGCGCGCATCGCCTCCGAGATGGTCTCGAGATGCCCCCGCATCGCCGCCGCCGCGGGCTCCGGGTGGCACCCCGAGATCGCCGACGCAATGGCCTCGTGCTGGGCGCTGTGGCGCTCGGTGAACGCGCTGACGCCGAGCCTCCGGTAGGTCAGCTCCCACTCTCGCTGCCATGCCGCGTGACGCCGCACACCCGCAAGATAGTCAAGCAGTCCCAGCAGGATTGGGTTGCCGGTCACCTCGGCGATGCCGCGGTGAAAGGCCGCGTCGAGCTGCTCGCTTTCGGGCCGCGTGCGCGCCCTGCGGCCGCGCTGCGCCAGCTCCGCCAAATAGGCCGCCTGCTCCGGGGTGGCGAGCCGCGCCGCCTCGGCGGCCACCGAGGGCTCGATGGTCTGCCTCGCCTGCATGAGCTGCATCGGCGACGCACCCTGCACGAGGATCTGCTCGCGGATCGGATAGCCGAGCGGCCGCGGGCCGCAGAAGGTGCCCTGCCCGACATGCCGCCAGATCTCCCCTTCGCGCTCGAGCACCTGCAAAGCGCCGCGCAGCGTCTCGCGGCTGCAGCCGAGCAGGCGGGCAAGCTCGCGCTCGGGCGGCAGCCGCGCGCCAACCTCGGTGGCCAGATCGGCCACCAGCCCGCGGAGTTCCGACAGGACCACCTGCCCCCGCTTCGAAGTCATGCCGCGCCTCCCGCTCCGGGCCAAACCCAGACCAATTTGCAGACCAATGCCATGCTATGCAACACCGCGCTTCTCTCGAGGAGGACTCATATGCTGACCACGACCATCCTTGCCCTTGCCGGTTTCGGCGCAGGGGCGCTCAACGCCATCGCGGGCGGAGGCACATTCCTGACCTTTCCCGCGCTGGTCTGGCTCGGCGTGCCGCCGATCATGGCCAATGCCACCGCCACTTTCGCCGCCCTGCCCGGCTATGCCGGAAGCAGCTGGGCCTATCGCCGAGACATCCAGGCAGGCGAAGGGCCAAGCCTGCGCGCGCTCGTCGTCACCGCGCTGCTTGGCGGGATCCTCGGTGCGCTGCTGCTGTTGGTCACCCCCGAGGACCTGTTTTCCGGCGTCATTCCCTGGCTGCTGCTGATCGCCACTCTGGCCTTTGCTGCCGGTCCCGCGCTCCTGCGCGGGCTGCTCGCCTCGGGGCGCAGCCTACCCGATGCCGTCTCGCTAGCGCTGCTGCTGCTCGTCTCGATCTACGGCGGCTATTTCAACGGCGGGCTCGGGATCCTGCTGCTGGCCGCCTTCGGGCTCATCGGCATGAGCGACCTGCACCGGATGAACGGGCTGAAGACGTTGGCCTCGCTGGTGCTCTCGGCTGTCTCGGTCGCCACCTACAGCCTTGCCGGGCTGATCGACTGGAGCGCGCTGATCGTGACCGGCCTTGGCTGCACTGCGGGCGGATACGTCGGGGCGCATATGGCCCGCAAGGTGCAGGACATCGCGCTGCTGCGGACCTTCATCGTCACCGTGGGGCTGGTCACCACCATCGTCTTCTTCACTCAAGCCTATGGTTGAATTTTTCACGAAATGCTGAATTTTTGCGCAGAAGATGCACAAGGCAGTTCTCATATGCAGATTCTTCGCTCCCTCGGGCCCGCTGTGGCGCACGTTTCCCTACGCGAGTCGTTGCGCGCAGGCTTTGGCGCTTTGCTTGGCCTAGGCGTCACCGGGCTGTTCCTGCTCTCACCGCAGGTCAACCTGAGCCTTGGGCTCTATCTCGTCGCGCCCTTCGGCGCGACCTCGGTGCTGCTTTTCGCGGTCCCCAACAGCCCCCTCGCCCAGCCCTGGTCCGCCATTGTCGGAAACACCGTCGCGGCGCTCGTGGGCGTTGCAACCTGCCTGCTGATCGCCGACCCGGCGCTGCGCATCGCGCTCGCCGTGGGCCTCGCGATCACCGCGACGATCTTGTGCCGCGCGGTGCATCCGCCGGCGGGGGCGGTGGCAATGACCGCCGCCATGAGCCCCGACGCCATCGACCATCTCGGCTTCTGGTTCGCCCTGACCCCCATCGCCGCGGGCACCACTGCGCTGGTCATCCTCGCCGCGCTCTACGCAAAGCTCACTGGGCGGCACTACCCGTTCCGGCAGTTCGACGCCCCCGGCCAGCACGGCACCGAGGACCGTGCCCCCTCCGAGCGCCTCGGGCTCTCCGAAGCCGAGCTCTCCGGGCTACTGGAGCGTTATCGGCAGTCGTTCAACCTCGGGGTCGAGGATCTGGCGCGGCTCATCGGCGCCGCCGAGATGCAAGCCGCGAGCCATCATGCAGGCCCGCTCAATGCCGAGGACATCATGTCACGCGATCTGGTCACTGTTGGTGGCGGCACCTCCCTTGCCGAGGTCGCCGAGCTGTTCCGGCGGCATCGGTTCACCTCGCTGCCAGTGGTCGGGCCCGAGCAGAGGTTTCTCGGGGTGATCTTCCAGATCCATCTGATCACCCGCGCCCGCGAGGATGCGCAGCGGCTTGAGCGGGGCTTCCTGCCCGCCTTCCGGCGGCTCGTCGATCTCGGGCGAGAAACCCCGGTGACCGCCTCGGACATCATGAATGTCGCCGGCCCGCGCGCGACGCGCGCCTCGCCGGTCGCCGCGCTGCTGCCGATGATGGCGGATGGCGACGTCGATGCCATCCCGGTGCTCGAGCGCGGACGCATCGTCGGCATCGTCACGCGGACAGACATGATCGCTGCGCTGGCACGCCAGGCGCTGCGGCACCGCTGAGATCGCCGCAGGAAAAAGCCTGCAGACCAAAAATGTCCGAGACAAGCTCGGCCGAAGTCCAACAGGGAGGTAGGGACGGCCTATAGCCGTGGAACTTTGCGAGCGTTTGGCCAAGCGTGGTAAGGATTGTTCGACACGATTGGCGCCTCCAATTCGTCCGCCAACTCGATCACCCACGCCGCGACCGACTTCTCCGACGGGCAGATGTCGATATTCACGTCACGGTCCAGGAGCCGACGGAATCCGCGGAGATCACCCTCTTCGCCCAACGACGTCCGGCAGGCGTCAGGGGCCAGAACGATATGCGGCGTGACCCGCCGCGCCTGCAGCATATCGATCACGGTGCGCAGCGCCTCCAGATTTGCGACCCTTCCCTCCCAGCACATCACATCCATGCCATCGACGATAGCGAGATCCCGGCGCCAAGCCCGCGGCGTCGACTCAGGGTCATTGTAGGAGGCCCCGGACGCCTCCTGACTTGGCGACTCCGCTCTGGGATGGGCGCAATCGGGGTCGCCGACGACCAGGCCAACTCGGGAGGCGCCTTCCTCGCCCTGAGGCTCAGTCACCTGCGCAGAGATCTGTTCGGTGGCCGCGTCCGAGTGCGTGTGAGACGCGAGCAATTGAGCGGTGTTCGCATCCGCAAGGCGACCGGTCGCGACGAGCTCCGAAGTTTCCGCGCCCATGGAAGCTGGATATCTTCGCAACCAGGCAAGCGCCTTTCGGAGGATATCGAATACGTATCTGAGAAGCATTTTTCGTGTAGTTGATGCGGTGCAGCGCAAAGATTATAGAAAGACCGACCGCAACAGCAGCGCCGATAAGGAGCCAGCAAATTGCCGCGGGGCCATTACTGTCGCACCATCGCTTTGGCGAAGTCCAGCGTCATGATGAATGGCGGCCGCGACGGTGAAGCCATCCCTTTGCAGCCTGCAGATTCTCGCGGAACGACCTGAGGACACGCCCCAATGCGTGATTTTGTCATTGTCTGCGGCCCGAAAGGGCATGTCTGGCATGGTGCTCACATCCTGGTAACAGAAAGGGCCGGAAACCATGTCGTGACAAGTCTCGGCACCTTCAGACGCGACCGCTACGGCACACTCCGCCTCGAGACCAACCCTGCCTTCCGCATTGAGGAGGACCCGGAAGTAGAGCAGACCTGACCATGATGCCAGTCAACTACTTGGGATTTAGCCAGGAGCTTTGGCTTCGACCGATACCTACCCTGCAGGGTCTCAGCTGATCCAGCGAACATCATGTCTGAAATTTACTACATATTTCGGACAAGCGAAGCGAGAGTGCGGTCCCGCATCGATGCAGCCGGCCCCGACGGTCTCGAAGCACCATGGCGCTAATCTTCACGGTGCCGCTGGGGGCATTGCCGAAAACGGTCGTTGGCGCCTTTCCTGGCTGCTCACCTACCGCGCAGGAGATCCTGAACGACTGAGGGCTGCTTGGCGATGAGCGCCAGCAACACCTGCGCCGGCCCGGTAGGCTGCCGGCGCCCCTGCTCCCAGTTCAGCAACGTGCCCTTTGCGACTCCAATACTCTTGGCGAACTCGCTTTGTGACAGTCCGGTTTTCTGCCGGACTTTGGCGACATCGACGCTGGCGACCGCAACGTCATGCACCTTGGCGCCAGCCTGCTGGCCCGCTGCGAAGGCCAGCGCCTCTTCGAGACCCCTGGTCACAGATTCAAATGCGCTCATTTGTCGTCTCCGTATCTGGCGATGATCGCCTTGCTCATCTCTACGGCCGCGGCCTGCTCCGACTTCGAGAGGTTGGCTTTCTCGTTTTTGGCGAACACCGTGATCAGGAAAATCGGCATGTGGCTGCCTCCGAACACGTAGATCGTCCTGAACCCACCGCTCTTGCCGCCGCCTTCCCGCGGGATGCGAACCTTGCGCAAACCGCCGCCCAGCGACACACCAGCTTCCGGGTTCGCGGCGATGAAAGTGATTGCCGCCGCCCGTTCCTCGTCCGACATGATCGCCTTTGCGCGCTTCTGGAATTCGGGAAGCTCGACCACTGTCTGCAATCGTGTCATCTTCTGCTACCATATATGCGTCATTGACATATACGTCAACGGCGGACTCTCGGAGTCCGCCCTTAACGAGTCTCCAGCCTGGTTCTCAATCTACAGAGGAGCACAGCCCTGGGACGTCATCCAGCATGGCGGCCGGCGCAGGCGATCTCTCCCGGTAGACGACGTAAAGGCCCGAGGCGAGGATGACTGCTATCCCGAGCCAGGTCATCCGATCAGGAAAGTCTCCGAAAACCAGAAAGCCGGCGGCAGTGGCGCCGATGATCTCGAGATACTGGAATGGTGCCAGGAGACCGGCTTCAGCGTGGCGAAAGGCTTCGGCGATCAGGACATAGCTTGCAGCGGCGAGGAGGCCGCTTCCCAAGATCAAGGCCCAGGCCGAAGTCGCAAGGGCGCCAGGGTCTGGGGTGGGAAGCCCCGATGCGTGAAGCGCGAACGAAAGCGCTACCATTCCGAGGCAGGCATAGATTGTGGCGCCGCACTGAATGGTCAGCCCAGAGCGTGTGCGCGTGGCACGGCGGAGGACGATCATGTTGAGCGCATGGGAGGCGGCCGCGAGGAGCGGCAGTAGCGCGGCGATCTCGAACTCCGGTCCCGGCCGGATCACGATAAGCGCACCGACGAGTCCTGTGCCGACTGCTGCGAGGCGCCGCGCTCCGACTGTCTCGCCCAGGAGTGGGCCTGCCAGCAACGTCAGGATTAAAGGCTCAACGAAAAAGATGGCGATCGCGGTGGCAATCGGCATGACCGCGAAGGCGCCTATCAGGCCGATGAGGGTGATCATCACCAGCAGACCGGACAGCGCAACGATCGGAGAGAGCATTGCGCCACGGAGGCGGCCGGGCAACAACGCCGCCGCCGGCAGGAGGAAGGCTGCTTGGGCAACAACGCGCGCGGTCGCGACGTCGACCGGGTTCAGTTTCTCTGTCAGAAACTTCGACAAAGTGTCGCCCAGTGGCAGCAGTAGCATTGCCGCGGCCATGCAGGTCATTCCTGCGCAAGAACCAGTCCACATGGTCCGCGACCTGTCGAACAAGGGAAGAGTCATAGGACACCTCATAACTTCAGGCTCCGCACGATATGTGCGGGAGCAAGTCCGGGCGTTCAGGACATCGGTTGAAAATATCGGGGCTGGGCAGCGGACGCGCGACGCCATCGCATGCTGCCTTGCAACCCGCATATAGGGGTCTTCGAAGGAGTTGTCCAATCCGGGGAGCAGGCCGATCTCTGTAAACGCTGTCGCCGCCCCACATTGCCGACGGGATCAGCCATTGCGAGTTGATACGCATCCAAAAAGAAGGAGTGCGTTTCGCAATGTTCGCAAAGAGTTCATTTCTCACTGCGCTTGGTGTTGAAGTCTTCGCTTCCGGCTAGAGGCGTTGGCCGGATCACGTTAAGGCGCAGGCGGTGGCCGAGACGCTGGAGCCCGGGGCGACGGTGTCGGGTGTCGCGGCGCGCTACGAGATCATGCCGAGCCAGCTGACGGCGTGGCGGCGGCTGGCCAAGGAGGGCAAGCTCGTCTTGCCCGCGGTGGAGGTCAACGAAGCTGTCTTCGCACCTCTGGTGGTCTGCGACGAGATCACGGCGGCCTCTGAGGCTGAACCGCCAAGCGCCGAGACGCCGATCAGGATTGTGCGGGATACGGTCATCATCGAACTCGCGAAGGATGCGCCCGCCGCCCGGATCGCCGAGATCGTCCACGCCTTGGAGGCGCATCCATGTTAATGCCCTCGCAGGGTGTGCAGATCCTGGTGGCGACGAAGCCGGTCGACTTCCGCAAAGGCCATGATGGCCTCGCGGCGCTGGTGCAGTCGATGCTGGCCGAGGACCCGTTCACTGGCACGGTCTTCGTGTTCCGCTCGAAGCGCGCCGACCGGTTGAAGATCCTGTTCTGGGACGGCAGTGGTTTGGTCATGGCCTACAAGCGGCTTGAGGAAAGCACATTCACCTGGCCTTCGATCCGTGACGGGGCCATGACCCTGAACCGCGCACAGTTCGAGGCCATGTTCGCCGGCCTGGACTGGCGCCGGGTGCGGTCACTGGAGGTCCGCCGTCCGGCTGTGGCAGAGTGACTCACCGCGCTGAATAGCCGGACATCGGCACCCCGGGCGCAGTATCATCCGCCCATGTCCAGCGCCCCGCCCATCGACCTGTCCACGATCCCCGAGAGCCAGCGCGCCGCCGTGCTGGCGCTGTTGCAGGAGAACGGCGCACTGAAGGACGCCACCCGGCGGCTGGAGCATCTCGTCGCTGAACTGAACCATGTCGTGCATGGCAAACGCTCCGAGAAGCTGAGCGAGGACGATCGGCAACTGGCCTTCGAAGACCTGGAAACAGCCGTCGCCGAGGTCGAGTGTAACCGCCGGACGTAATCTCCCCGAAACCGCCGTTTGAATTTTCCCCAGACGAGAGCGTCAGGGCCAATTCCGA
>NZ_JAAGOZ010000038.1:0-34416 GCF_010499845.1 Salipiger sp. PrR007
CGGCGCATCGGCATCCATTTGTTGTTGACCCACTCGCTCGCCGCGCTGCCGGTCGGGTGCACGATCAGCGAGTCGAGTGGCGTGTACTCGTGCCAGGCGCCCAGCGTCGGCTGAATGATCGAGACCGTCTTGCCCCACTGCGCCGAGCCCCGGATGGTCACTTCCCGGCTCGGGTGCTCCGGCGAGAGCACCTGGTGAATCTCGCGCAGGAACTCGAAGCGCGCGATGTCGAACGGACCCGAGATCGGCGAGCGCTCGTCAAACTCGATGTTCTCGGTGCACCAGCGGGTGATGTCAGGGGGCGGCGGCGGCGCCATCGCCGCGGCCATAGCCGAGCAGACCACATGTCGCGCCGACGCAAGAAATCCCATCAGAAATCGACCTCGTCCTCTTCGGCGTCCATCATGGCCGCTGTGGCCTCTTCGGCCATGGCCTCGGCCCGCGCGCCCCGATGCTCGCGCCAGAGATCGATCACGAGTTTCCGCGCTTCCTTGAAATCGACGCCGTGCTCGTCGGCGATCGCTCGAGCAGCGCGGCGCAGGAAGTCCTCGACCTGTGCCAGCTCGCGCGATAGTGCACGCGTAGCTTCGCGCGCGGCCTTGTCCGCCAGCACAACGCTTCCTTCTTCGAGCATGTTCTGCCGGCGCAGACGCCGCGCCTCTTCCTCGACCTTCTGGATCCGCGCGAGTTCATAGCGGTCCGGATCATTCCGGGGCAGCTGCCCATCCTGCCTCGGGGTCGGCGCGCTCGCTTCGGGCGCACCCGGTGCAGTTTCACCATCGCGCAGCCGGCGCTTTGTCTCGGCGCCGTTGCCGAGCATCTGGCCGGGGTCCAGCCTCTGCTCGAGGACCGCGCGGACCCTGTCGACGTTGAACCGCCGCGCCCGCCCGGCGCCGGTGAAGCACCCGTCGAGCTTGCCCTCCGAGACGTACTGGCTGATGCGGCCCTTCGAGAGGCCAAGCTCTTTTGCAAGTTCGGTCGTGTTCATCTGCGACCTCCCAAGTCGTTTAGCTTCATCCCCTTGGTTTAGTCAGGAGTTTAGGCTTTTTCAGTTGTTTAGAGAGGCAAAACCCATGCCCTTAGCCGCCCCGTATACGGGGCGGTTTCCAGGAGGGACCCATGGATTTCGGTTAGTAGTGGCTTGTAAGCCCGCAGATCGGCCAACTGCAGCGTAGTCACACACCCACAGGCGCGAGAACCAGCCATTCCGACTCCGAGATGCAATCAGGCGTTGTCAGCTCGGGTTAGAATCTGCCAGCATCGGAACATGAACGGCCAGTGCCGCAAAACACTCACAACCTTGAGCAGTCGATCTTTTCGCAGGGCAGCACCAGTGGAGTGAGCAATGTCGACAGAATGGACAAACATCCAAATCATGGAGTGCCAATCCGAGATTGGCGCGACGGTCACCGTGTTCAAGCAATCCGACGGAGAGCATCAACGTTACGTCCTTGGGAACGGGCGCCCTATCGCCGCGCACCAGGATGGAACATTTACCATCCCGGATTCCAACACTGTTCTCAGCATCACGAGCTTCTAAACGAAAACGCCCGGGCGGAATTCTCCCCCCGGGCGCAAAAACTTTTGATGATGCCAAGATTACCAGAAGCGTAGCGACTGCAGCTAGCTACTGCTTTACGAGGCTTTCGTCGTTACTCGGTCGGGGCGGTGGTGCCCATACCCGCGCCTTCGGTCCCGTTGTTCATCTCGGTCCCTGTGGCGCCCATAGCATCGCCGGTCGCCGGCGGGGGCGTCTGCTTGTCGCGATACTGGTATTCGGGAGCGGCATCAGCCTCTTCGCGGGTCATCGCCAGCTGGATGGCATCACCATCATATTGGATGTCCAGTTCGCTGTAATCGACTGCGATGTCTTTCTCACCCATGCCAAGGAAGCCACCCACGCCGAGGATAACTGCCGTGATCTGACCATCCTCGGTGATGATGAAGTCCTTGATGCTGCCGATGGTTTCACCATCCGGCGACGTCACGCTGGTGCTGAGAAGCCAGTCGCCGAGCATCTCGGCACTATCCTGCTGCGAAACGACTGCATCGGAGGTTGCGATAGGTGCAGCGGCTTCATCCGTGGCTTCATCCATGGTCGCAGTGCCGTCCGTCTGGTCGGTGGGCACATCCGCGGAAGGTGCGGCGGCGGGAGCGTCTGCGGAGGGCGCTTCTGCAGGAGCCTCGGCGGCGGGCGCGTCGGTGGACATGTCAGCGCCGTTTGCCGGTGCCTCGCTTTCCATCTGCTCTGCGGGCGCCTCGTCGGTGGGCGTCAAAGTCGTGTCCTGAGCCCAGAGAGGACCGGCGGCGAAGGGAAGCGCGATCACGGAGATGTACAGGTACTTTTTCATGGTCTTCATCCTCCTAAGGTACACGGCAAGAACCCAGAAGGAGGTCTCGACGTTCCGGCCCTCGTCGATCCCAAGCGGAATTCCACTGCATAATTCGGCTTCTAACGGCGAAACACTGCCCACAATCGCGCCATGCGCCGCGATCCGGAACCAGCTCTGTCGTCGAGCGTTCTTCGCGCCTGCGGGTCTCCCAAAAGCATCGCGCCCGGAAGGATTTCTCCTTCGGGCGCGGAAACTTTCGATGATGCCAAAATGACCAGAAGCGCAGAGGCCGTCAACCCCTCCCGCGCCACATCATCGTCCGCCGCCCTGCCATTCCGTCGACGACGCACAGAAGCGCAGACAGCAGGCCGACGATATCACGCGCCTCGTAGTCGTCGATGACCACCCTGAGCGCCTCGGAGCGCGCTGCCTTGTCGGTATACCCGAGCCAGCCCTCAAGCCGCATAATGGCCGAAGTCGCAGCCCGCTGCTTCTCTTCGTCGGTGCGCTCGTCGAGCGGCGGCGTCTCAGCATCAGCTGACATCGCCTCGATCGGGACGAGCAAGCGTAGACACTTGGGGTGACGAGCCGGTGCCCCAATTGCCCGGTCATGTGCGACCTGCACGCGCCGCATATGCTGGATGGCATCCCAGAGCCTGGCGCGTTCATCGTGATCGCACACTGCTGCTGCCATAGCTCGTCCCGCAGCGCAGCCATACCAGGGCGCTCGAGCTTCACGTCGCCCGGCGGCGTTGTGCGTCAGGCCGTTTTGACGGCAGCGCACGGCCAGAGGCGCAGCCGACGGGTCTCGATCATCCACCGTTCTCTTGGCTCGACCATTCGGCTCGCGCCTCTTGACCGGCGCTAACCCAGGCATCTCGGCCAGTTCTTTCTTCGCTCGGCGCCGCGCGCCCTTGCTATAGGTCTTCATCCTGCTCTCGCCCTTTTCCGGCAGTTCTTAATTTTGCGCTTGCGGCAGCAGCGCCATCGCCCGACGCTCCATGCCTTCGTACCAGCGCAGCCACTTCTCATCGCCGTCCCGAGCCATGCCCCTGCGCAGCCGATCGCGCACAAGCTCGACCTGACGGTTCCATTCTTCAGCCTTCTCGCGGATTGCACGGCGCTCGCCGTCATTGATCGGCGGGCGTTTGCGCTTTTCCAGAAACCGGAACTCCGCAACCAGCACGCCCTCGAGGAACGCTTGCGGCCCGCGCGCTGACCGAAACCAGCTGAGGATCGTCGGGTGCTCTTCGATCGGTCGCGGCGCGACGGCATCGGCAACCACGCAGATCGTCGCCATCGTCGGCCAGGCGTCCCGGGCCTTCCCCTCACCCCGGTACCGCAGCATGTCGCGCAGCGTCCCGAGCTGCTCATCCGTCATGTAGGTCAGTGCGTCGGCGAGCTTCACCATAAAGGTGTCGTGCGCATCGAGCTTCACGTTCCCCGGCTTGCGGAAGCCATGCTCGGTCAGCGGCTCGATCAGCAGGCGCCTCACCCTGCCCCTCTTCGTTTCGGTGGTGGTCTGCTCTTCCGTCATGGCCATCCCCTTCTCTCAGCAAATCCTGAGTTATCCACAGGTGTCAGCGGTTGGTTTGAGGTCCGAGCGGAAATTTCTTTTCATTTCTGTCTCTTCTCCTCTCTTAGAGCCGACAGAATGTCCGAAGTTCTGTCACGCTTCTGAACGGTTCTGTCACACGTGACAAAACCGGTTGGTTTCTCATCTGCGGTAATCGGTGGTCCCGAGGTACTCCATGCCCTCGAGGATGCGCACGGCAGTGCGGTTGCCGTGCGGGTAGGTATCGAGAAGCCAGCGGTGCAGCATCACGATGTAGCGTGGATTCGAGGCCAGGTTCTTGGAGCCGATATCCTCGACGCTCTTGCGCAGGCGGCTGAGCGCCTGTCGCTCCTGATCGGCCGACTTGCGATCCTGATCCTTGTGCTTCCACTTGAGCGCGTCGAGCGCCACGCCCGTGACAAAGCGGTTCATCAGGCGGATTTCGCCCGTACCGATGATCCGGCACCGCGTCCAGCCGTGGAGCGGGCTGATCTTTCGGCGCAGGTAGCCCTCCCATCGCGCTAGAGGGATGTCCATCATCCATGCTTGGCGCTGCGGCTCGGCGGGGATCGTGCCGACCGGGTCCTGCAACTGGCATTTGGACCAGAGAGCGAGCGCGAGGCCGATGACCTCCCAGTCCTCAATCTCCTTGCAGGCCTTGAAGAAGTCGCTCTCAAGGAAGGATGTGTGGTGAAGCTTGAAGTAGCTATGCGTCTCCAATCTCTCGCCCGCCGGCACAGGATATTCTGGCAGGTCGGTGACGTCCGACACGCGGGTCAGGTTCATGGTGCTCATCATGCTCCCCCCTTGGAATGTGCCTGGACACGCAGCGACCATAGGGCCGCCATCTCCACCTCGAGCGCGTATTTCGCCGCGCCGAACGCGGTCTCGTTGCTGTACAAGCGCGCCGCAACCACCTCGCGGGCGCGGGCGTGCGCAAGGGCGACGTCATCGCCAGGCGCCACATCTGGAAAGGCGTCCAGCGCATCGCTCAGCGCGATGATGGCGCAGCCGCACAGCGTCATGCCGCCCTTGTGCAGAGCAAGCGCAGTGGCAGCGGTCACAAAGGATGCGCGAGCGGAGCCGGTCATTGTCCCACCCTCCGCGCAGCGCCGCCGGTCATTCCGGCCCGATGAAGCATCCGCCAGACGGTGGTTCGCCCGACGCCCAAAGCGGTCGCGATGTCATCCAGCTTTGCGCCGGATCGCCGCATCTTCACCGCGCAGTCATCGCCGCCATTGCGAAGACGGGGCCGAACACCGTTGGGAAGTGGATCGCCGTCACGCTTGAGGGCGCGCGATAGGCGCCCCCGACTGCATCCGGCTCGATCTGCGACATGCTCGAGCGACAAGCCGGACCGCCGCAGCTGGCGGGCCTTCTGAATGTCGATTGACGTAATGTCTGCCATGGCCATCTCCGTCACCAATAGGCAGCGGACAGGTCCGCCCCTCCCTCAGCCGCTTCATCCGCCTCTCTGACGCGGTTGGTGCGGACTCGAACCTGGTGACTCGCGAGACCGCTGGACTTCGCGATTTCACCGCTGAACGTGCCGCCGGCCCGGCTTTTGACGAGTGCGAGGAGCGCCTCATCGTCGGAACGTGTCGGGGTGCGATAAGCCATGGGCGTTCCTCAGAAGAAGGCCGGGGCCGAAGCCCCGGCAGTTCCGACAGGAAAACGCGGGGCATTCAGCCGCACGCGGCCCCGCTTCGCGCCACGCACGGAGAACGGCATCCCCCGAGCGACTGAATTGACGTGCGGGCCGGACACCGCGTTTGCGATGCAAGGCGGCGTCATGCCGCCCTCCGCTCGCCCATCTCCGCCTCAAGCGCCGTCGACAGGGCCGCGCCGTGCTCGACCATGGCGATCAGAACCTTGTCCGCCGACGGGCGGTTTGTGGCGTTCCACCAGTTGCAGGCGGTCGAGAACCGCACCTCGAAATGCACAGCGACCTCTTCCGGATTCCGGAATTCGGCGTGCAGGAACCGGCACCACACCTCGGGAGCCGTCACCCGGACGGCGAACCGGTCCAGAATCTTGGGGCGGGACAGACGCTGGGCCCACACGGCAGGTTGGTCGCATGTGTTATCTACGGCGAGATGGAGTTTGGGCATGAACATTTCCTCAGGCGGCGGACCTTCCCCGAACCGCAACACGCGGTCGGGCAAGCTCCTCGAATGTCAGGGAGTGGCCACGCCTCTTTGCCGCTTCCACGATCTCGAAATCGTACTTGGCGGGTATGCTGCCGCGATGCTTCCATGCGGCGACCGTCGAGTACGGCTTGCCGAGGTCCAAAGCGAGCTCTGCCATGTTTGGCCATATGTGGGAGATGTGATCCATAACCGCTATGGCTACGCACATTGCGTATCGCAGTCAATACGCACATCAGTAAATGCGATCCGCAATCCGTTTATCTACGATAGAGCATCATGACGTGAGGCTCACCGTGCTGGAACACCAAGGCGACTCCCGAGACGCAGTTGCGGCTCGCATCTCTCGCATCCGCGAACTCAGCGGGCTGAACAAGAAAGACTTTGCGTCTCGCCTGGACATGTCTCCTCAAGCGTGGGGTGACTATGAAAACGGCAAGCGAGACCTTCCGCTATCAATCGCAAAGAAGCTTCGCAGCGTCTACTCTATTCCGCTAGATTTCACATACTTTGGTATCAGGTCCGATCTCCCGCACAGGATTGCGACTGAACTGTAAGGCAGCCCTTCAGTAAAATCGGCCCAAAAATCCAGAGGCAGCCCGGACGATTCCCGCGCTGCCTTTAGCAGTTTAAGCAGGCATTCATCGGCTTCTTCTGAAGATTTCGACACGCCGCACCCCTCAAATGTTCTCATTTCGTTCACGTTAGGCAGCCGACTCACGCGAGGTCAAGAGGCCCTGACGTGAACCCGCGACAGAACGAAGTCATCGACGGTCGCTGGTGAACGCGAACCCGAATGATACGCATATTGCGATTTTTCTAGGTTGACACTACGCATATTGCGTAGCTAATTGAAGGTACATCCGCCGAAGACGCACCAGCCGATCGCGGAGAAACCTTCCTTTGGAGACGCTATTATGCCGGACCAATCGACCCAACAGTTCAGCGCCCTCGCCGCTGGCCTCACGAACCCAGAAGTCCCCCAGACCCTCCCTTCCGCAGCGCACCAGCTCTGGCTGACAGCCAAAGAGCTCCGCGGCACGCCGATTGACGGCGAGCGCCTGCAGCGCCTGGAAGCGATGCCGTCGCATTACCCGGCGGTTCCCGCCGGTGGGGCCACGCTCGGCGAGGTCGCAGACGGGCTCGAGCGGGCGCGCCCGGCTATCAGCAAGGCAGTCGAGGAAGCCCGCCCCAAGCACGATGCGCGGCGCGCAGGCTTCCTGACCCGCTTTCTTCCCCACCATCCGGGCGGCGACGCGGCGTGAGCCGCGTCCATCGCTCGACATCACCCCCGCGACCCCATGGCAGGCGGCATCCCGATGCAGGCACGTTCATCCTCCCTCCCATCGCCTGAGCGCGGAGAGGCAGCGAGAGCAGAAGCCACCACTCACGGACACCACGCCCTCTGTCTCTCACAGGCCCGCGCTGTCGTCGCGGATGTCGCCTGCCATGGGATCGCCGAGATCATCCGCGCCTGCTCGGTGATCGTGGATCGCACAGACGATCCCAAAGAAGCGCATTCGGCCCGCGCGCTGCGCGGCATTCTGGAAGGAGAGCAGACGTGATCAGCAACGCCATCCGCCACCGCGAGCGGTACCTCGATGATTTTTGCAGAGGCATGTGCTGGGGCCTCGGCTTCGGGCTCGGCGCGGCCTGCGTCGGAATTCTCGCGGTCGTGGTTCCCTTTCTCTGATGGGGGATCATCCGAACCCCGATGATGTGTTCCGCGCCAACTCGAAGACCGCGCGGGACGCTTTGGACAAGCTCGCCAGAGAACTGCGTACGGAAGACCAGCACGACCGCGCGGCGATCTGCGAGAGCGCCAGCCGCGTGATCGACACCACCAGCCGGGGCTACATGCTCGCGACAGAAGAGATCAGGCGCCTCAGCCCGATCGAGGATCCGTTCTGGATGGTCTGCCGCAAGCCTCGACACCCCGAAGCGAAGACTGAGCCGAAGCGCCGGTTTCCCCGCATCGAGGCTGCACGTGATGAAGCGCGCCGACTGGCATGCGCCCTTGGCGTTTCCTTCGTCATCCTGGTCGCGATCGAGGAGATCGCGCCGCAGGACACCAAGCCGGGGCGCCTGCCCCTCTGAATGCAGGGCATGAGGCCCGCATCTCCTCGCCGCGACCCAGCACGGATCGTCTCTGCCCCCCACAGACGAATGCGGCGAGGGGCAACAATCCCAAGAGGACTGAGCATGCTGATGCCCCAAGATGCCGACTTCCAGGTAGACACCGCAGCCGCCGAAACCGCAGGCGCCGACATGGCTCACGCGGCGTCGCGCAAGCGCACCCCCATGAAGGAGACTGCCGAGGATAAAGCGGTATCCGATGGCGCCTACGGCGTCGCTGCCGGTGAACTGAAGCAGTTCATCGAACGCTTCGAGCGGCTCGAGATTGAGAAAATAGAGATCGCCGATCAGCAGAAGGAGGTGATGGCCGAGGCAAAGGGGCGCGGCTACGACACGAAGGTCATGCGCAAGGTCATCGCCCTGCGCAAGCGGGACCCGGACGACGCCGCCGAGGAAGCGGCGGTGCTCGAGATGTACAAAGCCGCGCTGGGGATGGACTGATGGAGACGTTCAACCATCTCTCGCGCGAACAGCTGGAAGCCATCGGCCAAGCGCAGCTTGGCGCCAGCGCGCCACGCAAATCCGCAGCCTTTCCGCTCCTCAGCGATCAAGAGGGCCAGGGCTTCGGCGAGGGCTCGCAGGGGCAGCCCCGCGCCGGACGCGCGCCATTGCCGTCGGGCTGGTGGGCAGCGGTTGTGATCTTCGGCATCATCGTGACGGGCGGCATGTGGGTGATCTGCGCCGCGGTCGAGCAACTCGGCGTGACGATCCGCGCGATGGCGGCATTCCTCGAGGCGCTCTTCTGATGGGCGACACCTTCGACCTCCCCGAGCTGCCCGACCGCGCCTTCACCGGCTTGCCGCTGATCGTCGACAGTTTCGCCGGCGGCGGCGGGGCCAGCACTGGCATCGAAATGGCGCTTGGCCGCGGGCCCGACGTCGCGATCAACCACAATCCGGCGGCGCTCGCGCTGCATGCGGCGAACCATCCCGAGACGCTGCACCTGTCGGAGAACGTCTATCGCGTCGATCCGCTCGACCACCTTGCGGGCAAGCACATCGGCCTCATGTGGTTCAGCCCGGACTGCAAGCACTTCAGCAAGGCGAAAGGCGGCAAGCCGGTGGCGCGCAACATCCGCGATCTCGCGTGGATCATCCCCGGGTGGATCGAACGCATCCAGAAGAGCGGCGGCCGCGTCGACGTGGTGCTAATGGAGAACGTGGAGGAGTTCGCGGGCTGGGGGCCGCTGATCGAGACCGAGCGCGGGTTGATGCCCTGCCCGGCCCGCAAAGGCGAGACCTTCGCCGCATGGTGCAAGGCGATCCGCAAGCTCGGCGGGAAGATCGAACGCCGCGAGCTGCGCGCTTGCGACTACGGCGCGCCGACCATCCGCAAACGGCTCTTCGTCTGCATCCGGTTCGACGGTCAGCGCATCGTCTGGCCCGAGCCGACGCATGGCGCGCCGGATTCGGATGACGTGAAGGCGGGCAAGCTGCAGAAGTGGCGCACCGCGGCGGAATGCATCGACTGGTCGCTGCCGTGCCCGAGCATCTTCGACACCAAGACCGAGATCATGGCCAAGCACGGGCTGCGCGCCGTGCGCCCGCTGGCCAACAACACCCTCGCCCGGGTCGCCAAGGGGCTGCGCCGCTACGTGCTCGACGCCGAGCGGCCCTATCTCGTTTCAACCAATTCGCCCATCGGGGCGTCAGGAATGGTGGGAGGCTTTCCGGTTGCTGCAGCGCCATATCATGCGGAGGAAACCGGCGTATGGATGACCGGCACGAGAAGAGGTCATAGAGGGACGCCGCTTCGCTCTGGCGTGACAGCCGGAGAGACGGCACCTTTTCTCGCCAGCATCGCGCACGGCGACAGCGGCGGCCGCCGGGAATACCCGCTGACCGAGCCGCATGGCGTCGTGACCGCAGGCGGAATCTCGCACGCCCTGGTCGCGCCGGTCATGGCCACGATGCGCAACAGCCAGAAACCGTGGCAGAGCGTCACCGAGCCCGCCCATACCGTGACGGCGGGCGGCGCCGGGCTGACACTGATCGCTCCGTCCATCGCCAAATTCATGACGGGCGCCACCGGCAGCGACATCGCGGCCCCGCTCCCAACGGTCACCGCCAACAGCTACCTCAAGCGCCCGGGCGGCGCGGCACCGCTCGGCATCCTCGCGCCACTGCTGGCCAGCTTGAAAGGCACCACGCGCCGCATGGGCCCCGTGGCGCAGCCTCACCCCACCGTCTGCGCCGAAGGCAACAACAGCGCCGTCGTGGCGCCGGTGCTGACCTACGCTCAGCAGGGAGGACGCTGCCGGTCGATCGAGGATCCGCACCACACCATCTGCGCGAGCAAGAAAGATCAGAACAGCATGATCGCCGCGACGATGGTGCATGTCGGGAACGGCGAGCGGAAAGGCCAGGCGCCCCGCGCGCTCGATATCACCGCGCCGCTGAACACGGTCGTAGCGGGCGGCGTGAAGCAATACCCGGTCGCGGCCTTCCTCGCCCAGCAGAATACCGGCCTCGTCGGGCACCACGCAACGGCGCCGCTCTCGACCATCGTCGGCAAGGGCTGCACCCAGAGCCCGGTCGCCGCATGGCTGGCGAAATACTACGGCACCGGCGACGGTGCACCCGCCACCGAATCCATGCACACGATCACCACCAAGGATCGCATCGCGCCGATGCAGGCCGAGCTTGCAGCCCCGCCCTTCGACGACACCCACGCGCCCCGGGCGCGCCAGGTGGCCGAGTTGCTGCGCCAGCATGGCCTCTGGGATGACCGCGAGTTCGTCACCGTCAAGATCGGCAGCACGTCCTTCGTCATCGTCGACGTGGGCATGCGGATGCTCACCCCGCGCGAGCTCTTCAACGCGCAGGGTTTCCCAGCCGACTACGTGATCGAGGGCGTTTGGCACGAGCACGACGGCGCGTGGGAATTCGAGGCCTTCCCGAAGGACGTGCAGGTTTCCTGTGTCGGGAATAGTGTCTGCCCGCCGCTGGCCGAGGCGCTGGTGCGGTCGAACTGTGCGCACCTGGTCGAAGCTGAGGAGGTAGCGGCGTGAGCGTTTTCACCACCAAAAGCCCCGGAATGGGGCAAGTGTCCAAACCGGGGCGACTGGTAAAACATAATCAATGGCTTCAATTCATTGCCCTCCCTCTCAGCACCGGCGAAATTCCGGCGTTCGTGACCAAGATGTCTGCGGGCTCGTCAGTCCACTCACGGACCTCGTTCACCCTGCGTCACTTTCTTGCCTCAGTCGAGAAGGCTCATCCCCAGATTGCTAAGATTCCTGTGGATAACAACCGCCGGAAAATCCGCTCTCTAGATGTGGTGGGGTTGGCAGCATGACCGTCTATGTCGACGACATGTATCGCTCCCAGATGGGCCGCTTCCGGCACATGAAGATGAGCCACATGATCGCGGACAGCACCGACGAACTGCTCGCCATGGCGGACCAGATCGGCCTGAAGCGGAAATGGCTACAGAAGGCCGGAACCGCAGACGAGCATTTCGACATCGGCATGGGTCTCCGCGCCAAGGCGGTCGCCGACGGTGCGGTCGAGGTCACCATGCGCGAGCTCGCGATGAAGTGCCAGGCGCGGAGGTCACCACCATGACCGATCTCCTCGCCGCCTTCGTCATCATCTGCGCCGCAATCCGCCCGGTCCACATGCTGATGAGGCTCCCCGCCGCCAAAGCGCGCCGCCGCGCGATCCAGCAGTTCTACCAGTCCAGCTAACCCCGATAGAAGGAGCCAGAGGCATGCCCCCCGATCGCATGACCCATGTGCAGCCCGCCGAGTTCGCCCTCGAGGCCCGACCTCTGGCATATGTCAGCGCGAAGACGCTTGGCGTCTTGATGGACATCTCCGAGAGCACGATCTGGGACTGGACGCGCAAGGGCCACTTGCCCAAGCCACGGAAGATGCCGAGCGGTGCGACCCGATGGAAGTGGTCGGAGGTTGAAAAATTCATCGATGGCGCGGCAGAATCGCCCGACGATGCCGATCCAATCCTGAGGGCGAGCCGTGGCCGGTGACATCCGCCTTGAGAAGTATGTTCAGCGCAAGGTTGCGCGGGGGAGGGAGTACTTCTTCTTCCGCGTGGTGCGTCAGGGTCAGGAGCTCCGCCGCCCCCTCCCGCATCCGTTCGATGCTGAATACCGCGCAGCTTATAACGCGGCGCACCACGAGGCCTTCGGCACCGTCCCGGGAGAGTTCGAGAGCCCAAAGGCCATCGCCCGCCTCATCAGAGACCACAAGGACAGCGCGAGATATGCAAAGCTGCCCAAGGCCAGCCGCCTCCTTCGGGACTACGCTCTAGACTTGATGGCCGACCGCTGGGGCGCCTTCGACGCTGACCAAATCCGACCCATACATGTGCAGGCGGTCTACGACAGCCTTTCCGAACGCCCCGCAACTGCGAACCGCCGCCTTGACGACATGAGCGCAGTGTTCAGCTGGGGCAGGACGAGAGGCTTTGCAGACGACAACCCCTGCCGCCGGATCGAGCGCGTGCAAAGCGAAGAGAGCTACGAGCCATGGCCTGATGACCGGCTCGAAATCCTGATCGGACAAGGCAAACGACACATCGTGAAGGTCGCCCTAGTCGCGCTCTACACCGGGCAACGCCGCGCTGATGTGATCGGCATGTGCGAGACCCAGATTCGAGACGGCATCTGGACCATCGAGCAGGGCAAGACCGGCAACCCGGTGACTGTCCCGCTGCACCCAGTCGTTCTGGCGATCATTGAGGAAGAACGTGCATCACGGCGCAAGGCTCAGATCGTCGCCCCGGCTCTCCCGCTCTTGACCAACAGCCGCGGCAAACCGTGGGGAAAAGGCTTCGGCGCCTCTTGGACCAAAGAGCTGATCCGTCTGAAGCTGAGGCCACAGTCCGTCGAGGAAATCGAAGCCGGGCAGTTCCGCCCGACCTTCCACGGACTGCGCACGACGAACGCAACAGTCATCGCGAACACCGTCGCCAGAAGCCCCGAGCTGTTCGGAGGCATCCAGCGTGTTCAGGCAATGCTCGGGCACCTGTCTGAGCGCATGTCGAAGCACTACGCTAGACGCGCGGAGGTTGAGCACATGAACCGCGAGACGGTGCTACTGCTACCAGACTTTGGGAAACAGAATCCCGAAATTGGGAAACATGAAGACGGTGAGACCGCTAAGTGATTGAAAATGGTGGGTGATGAGGGACTCGAACCCCCGACATCTTCGGTGTAAACGAAGCGCTCTACCAACTGAGCTAATCACCCGTGAAGCGCGGTTTAGACAAGCTTCGGGCGGCTTTCAAGTCTGATCCTTCGTCATCGCATCGATCCAGACGCGCGGCCCCGGGCCCTCTCGACCGCGGCGGTCCGAGGGATTGTAGAGCGGGCAGGTCTCCAGCGACAGGCAGCCGCAGCCGATGCAGCCATCGAGCTCGTCGCGGAGTTGTTCGAGCTGGGCAATCCGCTCGTCGAGCTGCGCTCGCCAGCCGCGTGAGACCGCCTGCCAGTCAGCCTTGGAGACCGCCCTGTCGCGCGGCAGGGCGGCGAGCCTATCACGAATTTCCGCCAGCGGGATCCCGAGCTGCTGTGCCATGCGGATCACCGCGATCCGGCGCAGCTCGCGGCGATCGTAGCGGCGATGGTTCGCCTCGGTACGCCAGCTTTCGATGAGTCCCTCGGATTCGTAGAAATGGAGCGTCGAGACAGCGACCCCCGCGCGGGCGGCAACCTCGCCGACGCTGAGGTCATTGTGGCGCGAACGGCCGGCGGCTCGGGACATAGATATCTCCTCCTGGATGAGAATGGCGCTTGACCTCAAGTGGACTTGAGGATGCAGGATCGCAGGCGTTCCGCGACTCTGCAAGGAGAGAGACAGTGACCGCACTCAGACCAAAGACGACGCAGCCCCGCCCGAGACCTCGGATTGTCGAGCTGTTCCAGCGCTGGAGGACAGCGCGCCGGATTGCACGGCGCAGCGCCGAGCTGCGCAGTGATCCCTGGCTCGCGCGCGACGCGGGGCTGGCCGACGGTGGCCCGCCGCCCCCGCCGCCGCAGCGCTACCGCGGTTGAACCGCTGTGCTGAAACGAGAAGAGGCGCACCTCGGGAAAACCGGACAGTGCGCCTCTTGGAAGAATGGTGGGTGATAAGAGATTTGAACTCCTGACATCTTCGATGTGAACGAAGCGCTCTACCACTGAGCTAATCACCCGGTAGGCGGGTTTTTACTCATATGACATGGGGGGCGCAAGAGGGATCGGGGCAAAAAACCCACAAATTTTTGGGCCTGCCGCCACGACATCCATGGCAGCTTCGGCGCTGCGGCGCACCGCCCCGGCTGGCAGGGATTTCAAGCACCCTTTCGCCGTGATGCTGATGCGGGGCCACACGGAATACGTTGTCCCAGAAGAAGCGCGCAGCCGGGGGCGCGGCTGGCATGGCGCGTGTTCGTGCTGGCGGAGGCTGCGGGTGAAACGCGAAGGGGCGGACCCGAAGGTCCGCCCCTGAAGCTCTGTGCGGTGGCGCCGGTTAGTGCGCCGTGGCGCCGGTGGCCTTGTCTTCGTTGGCGCGCAGGGCGGCTGCGGCCTCTTCGGCCTCCTCGTCCCACTCGATGGGTTCGGGCTTGCCGATGAGCGCCATTTCCAGCACCTCGGAGACGTGCTTGACCGGGATGATTTCGAGACCCGTCTTCACGTTCTCCGGCAGCTCGGCGAGGTCCTTCTCGTTCTCCTCTGGGATGAACACCGTCTTGATGCCCCCCCGCAGGGCCGCGAGCAGTTTCTCCTTGAGCCCGCCGATGGCGGAGGCATTGCCGCGCAGGGTCACTTCGCCCGTCATGGCGATGTCCTTGCGCACCGGAAGGCCGGTCAGCACCGAAACGATCGCCGTCACCATCGCGAGGCCGGCTGAAGGGCCGTCCTTGGGCGTGGCACCATCCGGCACGTGCACGTGGATGTCCATCTTGTCGAACTTCGGCGGCTTCACCCCGAGCTGCGGCGAGATGGAACGGACGTAGCTGGACGCTGCCTCGATCGACTCCTTCATCACGTCGCCGAGCTTGCCGGTGGTCTTCATCCGGCCCTTGCCCGGCAGGCGCAGCGCCTCGATCTGCAAGAGGTCGCCGCCCACCGAGGTATAGGCGAGGCCGGTGACCACACCCACCTGGTTCTCATCCTCGGCCAGACCGTAACGGAACTTCTTCACGCCAAGGAAGTCGTCGAGGTTCTCGCGCGTGACTTCCACGTGCTTGGTCTCGCCCTTGACGATCTTGGTCACGGCCTTCCGGGCGATCTTCGCCACCTCGCGCTCGAGGTTCCGCACACCGGCCTCGCGCGTGTAGTAGCGCAGGATGTCGGTGAGCGCCTCGTCGGTGATGGTGAACTCGCCCTTCTTCAGGCCATGCGCCTTGATCTGCTTGTCGAGCAGGTGGCGCTTGGCGATCTCGAGCTTCTCGTCCTCGGTGTAGCCCGAGAGCGGGATGATCTCCATCCGATCAAGCAGCGGCCCGGGCATGTTGTACGAGTTCGAGGTCGTCACGAACATGACGTTCGACAGATCGTATTCCACTTCGAGGTAGTGGTCGACGAAGGTGCCGTTCTGTTCGGGGTCGAGCACCTCGAGCATCGCCGAAGCCGGATCGCCACGGAAGTCCTGACCCATCTTGTCGATCTCGTCGAGCAGGATGAGCGGGTTGGTGGTCTTCGCCTTCTTCAGTGCCTGGATGATCTTGCCCGGCATCGAGCCGATGTAGGTCCGGCGGTGGCCGCGGATCTCGGACTCGTCACGCACCCCGCCCAGCGAGATGCGGATGAACTCGCGCCCGGTGGCCTTGGCCATCGACTTGCCAAGCGAGGTCTTGCCCACGCCCGGAGGGCCGACGAGGCAGAGGATCGGCCCCTTCAGCTTCTGGCTGCGCGCCTGCACCGCGAGATACTCGACGATGCGTTCCTTGACCTTGTCGAGGCTGTAGTGGTCGTGATCGAGGATCTCCTGGGCGCGACCAAGGTCCTTTTTCACGCGGCTCTTCACACCCCACGGAATGGACAGCATCCAATCGAGGTAGTTCCGCACCACGGTGGCCTCGGCGGACATCGGGCTCATGTTGCGCAGCTTCTTGAGCTCGGCCTCGGCCTTTTCCTTGGCCTCCTTCGAGAGCTTGGTGGCCTCGATCTTCTCGGCCAACTCGTTGATCTCGTTCTGGCCGTCCTCGCCGTCGCCGAGTTCCTTCTGAATGGCCTTCATCTGCTCATTCAGATAGTACTCGCGCTGGGTCTTCTCCATCTGCGACTTGACGCGGGTCTTGATCTTTTTCTCGACCTGCAGGACCGAAAGCTCGCCCTGCATCAGGCCGTAGACTTTCTCGAGCCGCTCGCTGACCGGCAGGGTTTCCAGAAGCTCCTGCTTCTGTTCCACCTCAATGCCGAGATGGCCCGCGACGAGGTCGGCGAGCTTGGCCGGATCGGTGGTTTCCGAGACCGCAGAGAGCGCCTCTTCGGGGATGTTCTTCTTGACCTTGGCGTAGCGCTCGAACTCCTCGCCGACGGTGCGCACCAGCGCGGTGATCGCGGCGGGGTCGCCCGGCATCTCGGAGAGATATTCGGCCTTGGCTTCGAAGAAGCGCTCGTTCTCAAGGTATTCGGTGATCTTGACGCGCGCCTGCCCCTCGACCAGCACCTTCACGGTACCGTCGGGCAGCTTCAGCAGCTGCAGCACGTTGGCGAGCACGCCGGTCTTGTAAATGCCGTCGGAATCGGGGTCGTCGACGGCAGGGTCGATCTGGGCGGCAAGCAGGATCTGCTTGTCGTCCGCCATCACCTCTTCCAGCGCGTGCACCGATTTCTCGCGCCCTACGAAGAGCGGCACGATCATGTGCGGGAACACGACGATGTCCCGCAGCGGCAGCACCGGATAGGATGTGTTGAGAGGCTGTTGCATACGCATTCCTTGCTACTGGCAGGACGGTCCGGCCCCGGATATCGGCGACCTCTGCCGTCCCCTGTCGAGGTATTCAGGTGGGGCGCATCCGTTAACTTTTCAAGCGCGCCAGACCCGTTTCCCACCAATGTGACGCTCCGCTGCGCCGGGTGCAAGCGGGCAATTCGTGGAAGGCGGGAGATTGCGGGGGGCGCGGTGCCAAAACCTTGAAACAGCCTTAACGGCAACACAGGAAAGCACCGGCGCCGCGCCCCCCGCCGGCCTCAGGCGGCCTCGGTCAGCGTCGGGTAGTCGGTATAGCCTTCCGCCCCACCGCCGTAGAAGGTGTCCTGATCGCCCTCGTTGAGCGGCGCCGCCTTTTCAAGGCGCGTCACGAGGTCGGGGTTCGAGATGAAGGGCCGGCCGAAGGCGACAAGGTCGGCCTTGCCCGAGGCGACGGCCTCGATGGCCATCTCGCGGTCGTAACCGTTGTTGCCCATCCAGACCCCCTCGTAGAGCGCCTGCAGCTTGTCGAGGCTCTCGCCCTCGTTCAGTGCGCGCGGGCCACCGGTGGTGCCTTCGACCACATGCAGATAGGCCAGCTTGTAGGCGTTGAGCTTGCCCACGACATACTCGAAGAGCGGCTGCGGATCGGCGTCGGTGATGCCGTTCGCGGGCGAGAAGGGCGACAGACGCAGGCCGGTGCGATCGGCGCCGATCTCGTCGGTGACCGCGTCCAGCACTTCGAAGAGGAAGCGCGCACGGTTCTCGATCGAGCCGCCGTACTGGTCCTCGCGCTGGTTGGCCCCGGTCTTGAGGAACTGGTCGATCAGATACCCGTTGGCGCCATGCACCTCGACGCCGTCAAAGCCCGCCTCGATGGCGGCTCGGGCGGCGTGGCGGTAGTCGGCGACGATGCCGGCGATCTCATCCGTCTCCAGCGCGCGAGGCGTCGAGGTCTCTTCGAATCCGTTCAGCGTAAAGGTCTTGCCGCCTGCCGCAATGGCCGAGGGCGCGACGGGCGCCTGCTCATCGGGCTGCAACGACGTGTGGCTGATCCGACCGACATGCCAGAGCTGGATGACGATCTTGCCGCCTTTGGCGTGTACGGCGTCAGTCACCTTCTTCCAGGCTTCCACCTGCCCCGGCGAGTAGATGCCCGGGGTCTGGATATACCCCTTGCCCTGCGGCGAGATCTGCGACGCCTCGGTGACGATGAGGCCGGCGCCGGCGCGCTGGCGGTAGTATTCGACGTGCAGCTCGTTCACCTCGGCGGTGTCATTGTCTGCGCGATTGCGGGTGAGCGGAGCCATCACCACGCGGTTCGCCATCTTGATGGCACCGGCGGTGAAGGCGGTAAACAGGGCCTCGGTCATGGAGCGTCTCCCTTGCATTGGGCCTAGGTAGCGCCGGGCTGACCCCGGCATCGGAGTGCAAAGATAGGAACGTGCTGCGCCGCGGCAACCGCGCAGTGCGCTGTGCGGAAATGCACGGAGGATATGGCTGGGAGCGGTTGGACCCACACGCAGAGGCGGCGCCACGTTCCCGCGGCGCCGCCTGTTGATCGATCCGGACCCCTTGCTTGGGGTGTCGCTTCAGAGCGGGGGAATGTCACCCTCGGCGCGCTGCGCGTGGAATTTCTCTTCGAAGCTGGCGAAGGTGCCGCCCGCGATGGCGTCGCGCATCCCCTGCATAAGCTCCTGGTAGTAATGCAGGTTGTGCCAGGTCAGCAGCATGCCCGAGATCATCTCCCCGGCGCGGTAGACGTGGTGCAGGTAGGCGCGCGAATAGCTGCGGCAGGCCGGGCAGCTGCAATCTTCGTCGAGCGGGCGCGGGTCGTCCTGGTGGCGGGCGTTCTTGATGTTGACCATGCCGTGCCGGGTCCACGCCTGGCCGGTCCGACCGGAACGCGAGGGCAACACGCAATCCATCATGTCGATGCCGCGCTTCACCGCGCCGACGATGTCGTCGGGCTTGCCGACGCCCATAAGGTAGCGCGGCTTGTCCTCGGGCAGCTGGCCGGGCGCGAAATCGAGCACCTTGAACATCGCCTCCTGCCCTTCGCCGACGGCGAGGCCGCCCACCGCGTAGCCGTCAAACCCGATGGAGGTCAGCGCCTCGGCGCTTTCGCCGCGCAGGTCTTCCTCGAGCCCGCCCTGCTGGATGCCGAAGAGCATGTGGCCGGGCCGGTCGCCGAAAGCGTCGCGCGAGCGCTGTGCCCACCGCATCGACAGGCGCATGCTCTGCTCGATGCGCTCGCGGTCGGCGGGAAGCGCCGGGCATTCATCGAAGCACATGACGATATCCGAGCCGAGCAACCGCTGGATCTCCATCGAGTTTTCCGGTGAGAGCATGTGCTTGGAGCCATCGATATGGCTTTTGAATGTGACCCCCTCCTCGGTGAGCTTGCGCAGCCCCGAAAGGCTCATCACCTGGAAACCCCCGGAGTCGGTCAGGATCGGACGCTCCCAGTTCATGAACTTGTGCAGCCCGCCAAGCCGCGCCACGCGCTCCGCGCCGGGGCGCAGCATCAGGTGATAGGTGTTGCCGAGCAGGATGTCGGCGCCGGTGGCGCGCACGCTCTCGGGCAGCATCGCCTTGACGGTGGCGGCGGTGCCGACGGGCATGAAGGCGGGGGTGCGGATCTCGCCGCGCGGGGTAGAGATCACCCCGGTGCGTGCGGCCCCGTCCCGGCCATGAAGGGTAAAGGAGGTCAGGCTCATGCAGTTCCTCTGCCCCAAAGCGGGGGATTTGCCAAGGGGCCAGCCCACCTGCGCGGCGCAAACCAGCCCGCGCGGAGCGTATTCGGCCGTCTCGGGTCCGGCCCGCTCACCCTTCGCCCTCAGGCGCGCGGCACGGCCTCGACACGCGAGCCGCGGAGCAGCCAGAGCCCGTAGATCAAGTTCGGCAGGACAATTAGCAGCGGCAGCACCAGAAGCCCTGGCGTCAGCTCAATGCCGCCCGCCGCCTGCAACTCCTTCAGGTCTCTCATAGCCCCCGCGCTCACCACCACGAGGAAGGTCGCGCAGTCCCAGAGCGCATGAACGAGGATGGCTACCCAGAGCGAGCCGGTGCTCAACAGGATCGCCATCAGCATGAGCCCAGTGCAGGAGGCCGCCAGCGCCTGCATCACCGCGAGGACGAAGCTGCCGGTCAGAAAGCCGTTGAGCACATGCACCAGGCCGAAGGCGCCGGTGGTCCAAAGGATCGCCGGCCAGGGCCGCAGCCGCTCGCGCAGCGCGCCGAAGAGCACGCCGCGGAACATCATTTCCTCCGAGAAGCCGACAAGAAGCGTATTGACCAGCACCAGAAGCATCACACCCGGGGCGGGCAGCCCCAGCGCCGCCGCCAGTCCGAACATCGCGAGCACGATCAGCGCCGGCAGCCAGAGCAGCTTCAGCGTGCCGGGCGCCGGGGCGCGGAAACCCAGGTCGCGCCATCCGCGCCAGACAATCACGCAGACCAGCAGCACGCCCGCTAGCGCGATCTGCCAGGCGATGCCCTGCGTCGCGATGTCCTCGAGTTCGACCGGCTCGCCCAAGACCCCTGCCCCGAAGACCGTCACCGCCACCCATGCGATCAGCGTGCCAAACGCGATGCCGATCCGATGTCCGCCGCCTGAGGAGTGCGCCAAGTCCGTCATGCTCGGTACTCCGTCCCACGACCCCGGCTCATTCAATCTTCACCACCAGCTCGAAATCCTGTGCCGTGCTCTGTGAGTTGACCACCTCGAGATTGATGTCGCCGGACTGCGGCAGCTGGCCCTTGAAGGGAACCGCGGCATCGGTGCCTGCGAGCAGGATCGAGCCGTCCGGGTTGCGCAAGATATAGTACATCTTTCCTCCCTTCGGATCGAGGCGCAGGTCGAGCACCTGCCCCGCCCGCGCGCCGAGCGCGAATTGCTTCGCACCCCCGGGCTCGAGCGCCCCGCTCAAGGTGGCGCCGCTGGTGCCCGGAGCGAAGCTGATGCGCTCGGGCGCAAACGCCGCCTTCTCCGCCGCGCGAGCGAAGGCGCCCTCGGCCGCATCTGCGTCGGCCAGTTCGAGCGACTCGACGGTCCCGTCCCGGTAGCCGAAACACTGCCAGATGCGCCCGTCGCCATCCTTCAGGAAGACCATCGTACCGGCCTCGGAGTACATGGTGTCAATCACCTCGCCGCCGGGCTGCGTGGCGGCACCGCTTGCAATCAAACTGTCTATGCACCCGTCGATCACCGGCTGGACAAGCGGGTCCTCTGCGCGGGCGGCATGGCCAAGGCAGAGCGCCATAAGAGCCAAGGGCAGTGTCTTCATGCTCATTCCTCCTCGGGGACTATCCATCCTTACCACAGAGACTTGGCGCAACCTACGGAACTTGCGGGCGAGACGGGTGCCTCACTTGCGGCCCGACCGGGTCGGCCCACCCCGCATGACGCTACCTGCTACGCTCCGCACGATGAGGGACGACCTCGACGCCAGACCTCGCACGCGCAGCCGAAACAGGCGCAGTCATGCGGTCAGGGGAACCTGGTTTGTTGCCTGGGAGCTGCTCCTCGCGGCAGCGGTGACGATCCTTCCGCAAAGCCAGCGGCTCTGCCTGACGCCTCGTGCCTTTGGCCCCGCGCGCTGATCATCACGAGCGCGGGCCGGGCCGCCGGTCGCAAAGCGCCCCGGGGGCCTCGGCCCGCGCCTTGCTTTCAGGTCTTGATCAGCATCTTGCGCGGGATGTCGCAGAAGACCTCGGGTGCGCCGTCAGCGGTGATGGCGATGGACTCGGTGGTCTCGTAGCCCCAGTTTTCCATCCACAGGCCGGTCATGAAGTGAAAGGTCATCCCCGGCTGCAGCACCGTTTTGTCGCCCCGCCGGATCGACATGGTGCGCTCGCCCCAGTCCGGCGGGTAGCTCAGACCGATGGAATAGCCCGCGCGGTTGTCCTTCTCGATGCCGTGCTTTTCCAGCGTGCCGAAGAAGGCCTTGGCGATGTCCTCGCAGAGGTTGCCCGCCCGCGCGGCTTCGAGGCCGGCGTCCATCCCCTCGAGCACCGCCTTCTCGGCATCGAGGATCTCTTGCGGCGGCGTGCCGAGGTAGATCGTGCGCGACAGCGGCACATGGTAGCGCTGGTAGCAGCCGGCGATCTCGAAGAAGGTGCCTTCGTCCGGCTTCATCGGCAGGTCATCCCAGGTCAGATGCGGCGCAGCGGCGTCCGGGCCCGAGGGCAGCAGTGGCACGATGGCCGGATAGTCGCCGCCATGGCCGTACCATTCGTCGTAGCGCAGCCCGGCGTCGTAGATTTCCGCCACGAGGTCGCACTTGCGGATGCCCACTTCGACCTTGTCGGCGATGCGGTGGTGCATGCGCTCGACGATGCGCGCAGCCTGCCGCATGTACTCGAGTTCCTTGTCGGATTTCACCGCACGCTGCCAGTTGATGAATCCGGTGGTGTCCTTGAACTTCGCGTTGGGCAGCCCGCTCTGCAGCCGCTCGTAGGCGCGGGCCGAGAACCAGTAGTTGTCCATCTCGACGCCGATGGTGCCCTTGTCCCAGCCACGCTCAGCGAGCTTGGCGCAGAGATAGTCCATCGGGTGGCGCTCGGTGGACTGCACGTAGTGGTCCGGATAGCCGATGACATGCTCGGGCTCCATCCAGACCGTGCGGTAGGCACCGTTGGCGTCCTGCCCGCGCCCGTACCAGACCGGCGGGCCGTCGGGGCCAACGAGCACGCATTGGTGCACGTAGAAGGACCAGCCGCCGTAGCCCGCGACCCAGGCCATGTTGGAGGGATCGCTGAGGATCAGCAGATCGAGCCCCTCGCGCTCCATCCGCGCGCGGATCTTCTCGAGCCGGGCCTCGTATTCTTCGGTCGTGTATCGCTCTGGCGTTCTTTGGAGTTCGGGCATTCAGACCTCTGTTGAAGATGCGGCGAGCGCATGGGTTGCGATGGCGGTGTCCTGCACACCGGTCCCGGTCAGATCGGCGATGGTGATCTGATCGGGGTCCGTGCGGCCGGGGTGGCGGCCGAGGACGATGTCTCCCAGCTCGGGAATGCTGTCGGGGTCCGGCGCGCAGCCGGCGTCGAGCGCGGCGCGCAGTTCACCCATGAGCCGGGTCTGGCTCACCCTGTCAGCGACATAGAGGCCGGCGCGGGCGAGGCACTCCGGCTCCAGCTCGGACTTGCCGGGCTGGTCGCTGCCCATTGCGGTGACGTGATGGCCGGGGCGCAGCCAGTCGGCGCGCAAAATGGGCTCGCTCGTCGGCGTTGTGGTGACGATCACATCGGCAAACCCGGCTGCCTCCTCGGGGTCGGTGCTGGCACGGACTTTCAGATCACCCGTGGTCAGCTCCGCCGCCAACGCCTGCGCCTTGGCCGCGTCGCGCGCCCAGATCACCGCCTCGGAGATGGGGCGCACGAGGCAGAGCGCACGCAGTTGCATCCGCGCCTGCAGCCCGGCGCCGAAGATCGCGGCGCGGCTGGCGTCCTCTCGCGCCAGGTGCCGGGCCGCCACGCCGCCAGCGGCAGCGGTACGCACGTCGGTGAGATAGCCATTGTCGAGCAGCACCGCCTGCACGCGGCCGGTTTCCGACGACAGCACCACCATCAGGCCGGAGGTCGAGGGCAGACCTTTGGCGGGGTTATCGAAAAACCCCGGCGAGAGCTTTACCGCAAATCCGGGCAACCCCGGCACATAGGCCGTCTTCACGTCAAGTTCGCCGTTCACCTCGGGCATGTGCATCGACAGAATGGGAGGCATCTCGACCCCACCCCTTGCCAGCGTGGCGAAGGCGCTCTCCACCACGTCGATCGCGGCGGGATCGAGTGCGACGCAGGCGCGCAGCTCGGCTTCGAGCAAGATCCGAATGTCGCTCATGTTTCCTCCCCGACAATCGCGGCGTGGCGTGCCGGGTCGATATTGCCGCCCGAAAGCAGCAGAACCAAGGGGCCGTCTTCCGCGCGCAGCTTGCCCGCGAGGATCGCCGCCGCGCCGACCGCCGCCGCGCCCTCGACGGTTTCGCCGTCCTCGCGGGCGAGGTGCCTCAGGCCCGCGGCGATCTCGGCCTCGGTGAGCAGGATCAACGCGTCCATCAATTCGCGGCACATTCCGAAGGTCAGGCGGTTGTCCAGCCCGATGCCGCCGCCGAGAGAGTCGGCCAGCGTCTCGAGCTCTTCGACCTCGACCGGCTGCCCGGCGGCAAGGCTCGCAGCCATCGCGGCGCCGCGCTCCATCGAGAGGCCGATGATGCGGATATCCGGCCGCAGCGATTTTGCCGCCAGCGCCACCCCGCCCAGCAGGCCGCCGCCGGAAAGCGGGACGGCCAGCGCCGCGGCCTCGGGAAGTTGCGACAGGATCTCCAGCCCCAGCGTCCCCTGCCCCGCGATCACGTCGGGATGGTCGAACGGCGGCACCAGCGCGAAGCCTTCGTCACGCTCCAGCCGCCGCGCCTCCTCGAAGGCCTCGTCCTGGCTGGCGCCGATCACCCGCGCCTCGGCGCCAAGGGCCTCGATGGCCTCGAGCTTGTTCTGTGGTACCAGCCGCGAGACGCAGATCACTGCGGGCAAACCAAGTTGCCGCGCCGCATGGGCCAGTGCGCGGCCATGGTTGCCGGTCGATGCGGTGGTGACACCGGCCACCTTCCCAAGCCGGGCGGCGGCATTGGACGCGCCGCGCAGCTTGAAGGCTCCGGTCTGCTGCTGGTGCTCGCACTTCAGCCAGACCGCGCCGCCCGCGCGCTCGGACAGGCTGGGCGAGCGCTTCACCGGCGTCTCCCGAACCATGCCGCGAATGCGACCCGCCGCCGCCTCTATGTCGTCGCGCGTCACCATCTGTGCACCTTGAACAACCTTCCCGGACCGTCGCCCGAGAGCCCCGCCGTGTCCAGCATCGACCAGAATGACACCTGGTTGGAGCTGAGCACCGGTTTTCCGAGCATCATTTCAAGGCGGTCGATCACCGGGACCGCCGGGAGTGCGGTGCAGGAGAGAAACAGCGCGTCGGCGCGCGGGTGGTCGGCCGCCAGTGCCGCCTCGATCACCGCCTCGGGCGTCAGCATCCCCATGTCGCGATCGTCCGCATGGCCCATCGAGCTTTGCGCCACCACCTCGACGCCATGGCGCGCCAGATGCCCGGTGACGAGCGTGGTGGTCTCCGCCCTATAAGGGGCGAGCAGCGACAGCCGCCTGACCCCCAGCGCCTCGCAGGCCCGCAGCGCGGCACTGAGCGGCGTGGTGACCGGGGCGCGCGGGCCGATCAGCGCGGTCACCTCGTCCCCCAGCACGGCGCTGGCAGATGTACAGCCGAAAAGCATCCCCTCGAGCGCCACGCCGGGCAGGATCAGCTCGGCGGCGTTTCGTAGGCGCGGGCCGGTGCGGCGCAGGCTCTCGGGAGTGGTCGGATTCTCGAAGGCGATGCGCGTGACATGCAGCTGCGTGCCCGGCGGCATCAGCCGCGCGGCATCGCCCTCGATCGTCAGGTCAGTGGCGAGGGCAATCATCCCGAAGCGCCGCAGGTGGTCCCGGCGCAGGTCAGGGGCGGACATGGCTCAGACCACCAGCACCGGCGTGTCGGTCAGGCTGGTCACCTTGTGGCTCACCGAGCCCAGCATGTAGCCCTCGGACGAGCCCAGCCCGCGCGAGCCGACGACGATCAGATCGCAACCCCTCTCCCGCGCGAAACTGACGATGGTGCGGGCATAGTTGCCGCCCTTGATGAAGGCTTGCACCTTCTCGGCGCCCAGCTCTTTCGCCTTTGCCTTGGCTTCCTCGGCCGCCTCGCGAGCGACGGCTCGCATGGTGTCGTCAAGGCTGCCGCCCTCGCGGTCGCTGCCGCGCACCATCGACAGCGACGCCTCGAGCATCGAGTGGTGCCGGTAGACCGTCAGCACGAGGATCTCTGCGCCGGTGATCTTCGCCAGTTCCGCAGCCTTTTCGATCGCCTCCCAGGCGCCGTTCGAGCCGTCGTAGGCCACGAGCATCCGTTTGAACATATCGGCTCCCCTCACTTCGCGAAGGCGAGGTCGCGCAAGAAGAGCGCGATCTGCGGGAAGAAGATCAGCAACACCGCCACCGCCAGCAACATCAGAATGAAGGGCGGCGTGCCCTTAACCACTTCCGCGTAGGGCCGCTTGAACACCGCTATGGCGGTGAAAATGTCGCAGCCGAAGGGCGGTGTCGCGCTGCCGATGGCCACTTGGAGTGTGATGATCGTGCCCACCAGCACCGGGTCGAGCCCAACGCTTTGGACCACCGGCGCGAAGATCGGCACGAGGATCAGGATCACCACGATCGGATCGACAAACATGCAGCCGACAAAAAAGGCGATGGAGATGGTGAAGAGCACGCCATATTGGCCCATCTCGTCGATGCCGATGCTGCCCAGCACCTGCTGCGGGATTTGCGCAAAGCTGATGACGTAGGAAAACGCCGCACCCGCGCCCACGAGGATGAAGACCACCGCGGTGATCAGCCCGGTCGACTTGGCGGTGGCGTAGAGCTGCTTGACGCTCATCTCGCGGAACACGCCCATCTCGAGGATGAGCGCGTAGAGCACGCAAGCGGCGGCCGCCTCGGTGGGCGAGAAGATACCCCCGTAGATGCCGCCGACGATGATCACCGGAAAGCCGAGCGGCCAGAGCGCCCGGCGGATGGCCCGGCCGCGCTCGGACCAGCTCGTTTTCGGCTCGGTCGGCACGTCGTTCCGGACGGCGTAGATGTAGGAGTAGATCGAGAAAAGCACGAGGATCAGCAGCCCGGGCCCGATGCCCGCGATGAACAACTCCGAAATCGAAGTCCCCGAGACCACGCCGTAAATGATCATGCCGATAGAGGGCGGGATCAGAAAGGCGATGTCCGAGGAATTGACGATCAGCGCCAGCGCAAAGCTGTCCTTGTAGCCGGCCTTGAGCATGCGCGGGCGCAGCGGCCCGCCAACCGCGACCACCGTCGCCTGCGTCGAACCCGAGACCGCGCCGAAGAGCGTGCAGGCCGCGGCGGTCGAGACCGCCAGCCCGCCCTTGAGATGGCCGACGAACGCCATGACAAGGTCGATCAGCCGGTTGGCAGACTGGCCGCGGGTCATGATATCGGCCGCGAAGATGAACATTGGGACGGCGATCAGGCTCGCCGGGCGTATGCCGCCGAGGATCTGCTGCACCATCGTGTCGAGCTGGCTGACCCCGCCAAACAGCGCGACAAAGCCGATCAGCGAGCCGGCGATCAGCGGGATCATCATCGGAAAGCCCAGCAGCAGCAGCACAATCATCGTGCCGAAGATGGCAAGGGACATGTCTCAGACCTCCTCTTCGCCGGTGTCGTCATAGCCTTCGAGCGTGCTGGTCGAGAGCCAGATATCGTCGTGCAACAGGTTCTTGATCGCGGTGAGCGTGTATTGCAGCCCGGTCAGGAAGAACCCCAGCGGCGCCCAGACGATGATCCACCAGACCGGGACCTGCAGTGCCGGCAGCAAGCGCCCGCGCGAGGCCTGCGCCCTCACGTAGTCGAGCGCGTACCAGGCCAGCAGGAACATCGCCGCGGCGGTCACCGCCGCGATCAGCACCATCAGCGCCTTGCGCAGCTTCGGCGGGGCGGCGTCGAAGAAGGCCGACATCCGGATGTGGCGGCCATGGCGCGCGGCATAGGAGATACCTGCGAAGGTGATCAGGATGATCAGCGCCTGGTTCACCTCCTCGGAAAAGAACAGGCTTTGGGAGAACAGGTAGCGGCCCACCACGTTGGCGATGGTGTTGAGCGCCATGAGCAGCACGCCGAGTGCCAGAAGCACCGCCTCGATGCGCGCGACGGCCCCGTCGATCACCCCAAGAATGCCAGGGAGGCCCGAAACATAGCCAGAATCGTCGATGTCATCGTCCACAGCCGAGGTTTGAACCTCGGCGAGAATGTCAGGGTCGAGCTCGGGCGCGCCGTGTCGGTCAGTCTTCATGCCGCTGTCCTTGTTGCTGTCGCGAAACCGCTCATGGCCGCGCCGACCGACCCTCTCGGGCAGCCGGCGCGACCTTTGGCTCTGCTGCGTTGGCGGGCGTTCAGCCCTCGGCCGCCGCGGCGAGGTCGGCCTTGAGCTGATCGAGGATTTCCTGCGCCTGCGGCCCGCCGATCTCGAGGAACTCCTGCTCGACCGACTCTGCCGTGTCCATGAAGGGCTGGCGCTGCTCTTCGGTGAGATCGGTGATGGTCATCGAAGGTTTGGCCGCCATGATCTTCTCCAGCGACTCCTCGGTCAGGCCCTTCTGGTAGTCGATGATGTAGTCGAAGGCGGCGCTGATCGCGTTGTCGATCATCGTCTGGTCTTCTTCCGAGAGCTCGTCATAGAACTCCTTGTTGGCCATCACCGCGGTGGTGAAATTGTTGTGGCCGGTGCGGGTGATGTAATCGGTCACCTCGTACATCTTGGTCGACTCGATGAAGAAGGCCGGGTTCTCCTGCCCTTGGATGATGCCGGTCTGCAACGATCCATAGACCTCGCCCCAGGGCAGCGGCGTCGGCGTGGCGCCGAAGGCCTGGTAGCTTTCTACCAGCAGCGGGTTGGTCATCACCCGGAACTTCACCTCGTCGAGGTCGGCGGGGGACTCCACCGGCTCGGTGGTGGTCATCATCACCTCGCCCTCGGGGAACATGGTCAGCAGCTCGAGCCCCTGCTCGGCGTAGAGCGGCGGGAACATCTCGTTGATTGCCTTGGAATTCTTGAAGAAGGAGGCAAGCTGTGCGTCGTCCTGCGGCAGCAGGTAGGGCACGAAGAAGACCTGGGCCTCGGGGATCAGCGCGCCGGTGAAGCCCGGCGACTGGTCGACGAACTGCAGGATGCCGGACTGGGCCTGCTCCATCGTGTCGGCGGATTCGCCCAACGTGCCGAAGGGAAAGAGCTGGATCTCATGGTCGGAATTGGCCTCGACCTCTTCCTTGAATTTCTGGGCGAACTTGCCCTGGACCTCGTCCATCGCCTCTTCGAACGCATAGCGCCAGGTGTCGGCCAGAGCGGCGCCCGAGCCGAGAAGGAGCGCCGCGGCGCTCGTTGCGAGAACTGTCTTGTAGGTCATGTCGTACCCCCTGTCGGTCTGCCCCGTCGCCTGCGGCGTCAGGGCTTGGTTTCAGGTCGCGGATCACGATCCGCGCGGATGCGCCCAACCTCGGAGTCGAAAATACTCAAGTCAATGTCTATATTAAATCATGACAATTCGAGGAGAATCGCAAATCGGCTGTCAACCCTGGGGTTGTCCGGGCGCTGGCAGCAGCGCCGCGAGAGCGCCCAAGGCCTGTTCCAAGTCGCCTCTCCCCAATCCGCCGAGGCAGACCCGCACCGCCGGTCGACGGTCTGTCACGGCGAAGTTTGCGCCCGCCGCTACGGCCACGCCATTGCGCAGCGCCTGGCGCTGAAAGGCCCGTTCCGAAAGGCCTTCCGGCAGCAGAAGCCAGCGGTGCAGCGCGTAGGCAAATCCGCCGTTTCCCGGCCCGAGGTGGCGCTGCGCCAGTCGGTTGCGGGCAACAAGTTCCTTTCGGTGCACCTGCAGCAGCGCGTCGGCGACGCCACTCTCCATCCAGTCGGTGGCGATCTCGGCAATGATCGGCGTCGCCATCCACGACACCGACAGATGCCTGTTGACAGTGCGCTCTGACAGGTGATCAGGCATCGCGAGAATACCGAAGCGCAGCCCGGGCGACAGGCATTTGGTCAGCCCGGTGAAGTAGAAGCTCCGCTCGGGAGCGAAGCTTGCGAGCGGCGGCGGACGACGCGGCACAAGCGGCCCGAGCGGGTCGCACTCCAGGATGAAGAGCCCCGCAGAGCGCGCTGCCTGGGCCAGATCCGCGCGGCGCTCGCGATCCATCAATTTTGCGTAGGGCCCGGCCCCCGATGGCAGCAGATAAACCGCCTTCATCTGCCCCGCCGAGGCGGCGGCGGCCTCGCTCAGCGCCTCGGGGAGCATCCCGCGCGCGTCCTGCGCGATGCCCTGCAGACGCAAGCCGAGCTGGCGCGCGGCGGGTTTCAGCGCGTGGCTTGTCGCCGCCTCGCAGGCGACGACATCGCCATGCCGCGCGACGGTCATCAGCGCGACGAACATCGCGGGCGTGACACCGTTGGTCACCAGCGTGCGCCCGGGCCGAGCGAGCAGCCCGCAGCGCGCCAGCCAGCCCGAGGCGGCGGCATCGTAGCGCGCCAGCGTCTCGCCCGGCCGCAGGGCGAACATCGTCTCATGCGGCGGGTTCTCTGCAATGCGCCGCATCGAACAGCGCCAGGCCTCGGCGACCTGCGGCAGGTGCACCGGGCTCATGAGCGACAGGTCGAACCGCGGCCGGCTTTCCCTTGTGCGGTGCCAGGGAAGGTTGACCGTCTCGCGCATCCCTGACTTCACGAAGCTGCCGCGCCCGACCTCGCCCGAGATCATGTCGGCGCGGATCAGCTCCTCGTAGGCGCGGCTCACCGTCTGTACCGAGATGCCGAGCTGCCAGGCCAGTTCGCGATGCGCCGGCAGCCGGTCGCCGGGTCTGAGCTGGCCCGAGCTGATGGCGGCGACAATCCCCTGCGCGACGCTGCGATAGGCGGGGCGGGTGACATCCTCGGAGGTGAGCGGCCAATGTGACATGGCTGGCAGAGTCCTGCACGATCCGGGACTTGTCCAGATTGACATGACGGGTTTTCACCGGAACAAGCGTGTCATGGACACCACCCGCCTCGACAGCAGAGACATCGCGATCCTCGCCACGCTGAGCCGCGAGGGCCGCATCGCCAAGACCGAGCTCGCGGCCCGCGTGAACCTCTCGCCGACCCCCTGCTGGGAGCGGATGAAGCGGCTCGAAAAGGCTGGGCTGATCACCGGCTACCGCGCCGAGATCGACCTCGCGGCGCTCGGCCCGCACGTGCAGGTCTTCGTCACCGTCGAGCTCGACAGCCACCGGGCCGAGAGCTTCCAGCTCTTTGAGCGCACCGTGGCACGGATCGACGAGATCACCGGCTGCTGGGCCATCGGCGGCGGCTACGACTACCTGATGCAGGTCGTGAGCAGCGATGTCGCGGCCTTCCAGGCGCTGATGGACGGTCTGTTGGAAAGCCGCGCGGGGGTGCGCCGCTATTACAGCTACATCGTCACCAAGCCGGTGAAGAACGACCCGCCCGCGCTAGGACTGCTGCGGCGCTAGGAAAGCGCTGCGGGGGCCAGAGAGTTTCTCTCCGCCAGCCCGCAAGCGCAGAGAAAATTTCTGCCGCCTGACCGAAGTCCCGGGGAACTCTCTGCCCGCCCTGCCCCATGCTTGAGCCATCCAAGGAGGTGCGCAGGCATGAGCGATCTTTCGAACAAACCGGCGTTTGGACTGTTCGACCCGGAGCTGCTGCAGGGGGTCGGTGATTTCGCCGGGAACGGGCGTCTCGCCGTGCGCGATCCGGCCAGCGGCGCGCTGATTGCACAGGTTGCGATCAGCGATGCCCATGGCGCGCGCGCCGCGGTCGATGCCGCAGATGCCGCCTTCGGGGGCTGGGCGAGCACCCTGCCGCAGGACCGCGCCGAGATCCTGCACCGCTGGCACGCGCTGATCGTCGCGGCCAAAGAAGACCTCGCCCGCATCATGGTCGCCGAGCAGGGCAAGCCGATCAGCGAGGCGCGCGGCGAGATCGATTATGCCGCCAGCTTCGTGCAGTTCTACGCCGAGGAAGCGCTGCGCCCGAATATCGAGGGGGTCACCAGCCACCTGCCCGACGCCGAGATGGAGCTCTGGCGCGAGCCGGTGGGGGTTGCCGCGCTGATCACGCCATGGAACTTCCCTTCGGCGATGATCACCCGCAAGGCCGCCGCGGCGCTCGCTGCCGGGTGCACCGTGGTCATCCACCCCTCGGCTGAAACCCCGCTCTCGGCTTTGGCACTGTCGGTGCTCGCGCGCCGCGCGGGGTTTCCGCCGGGCGTGGTCAACACAGTGATCGGCGACGCCGCCGCCATCGTCGGCGAATGGACCTCGGACAAGCGTGTGCGGGCGCTGTCGTTCACCGGCTCAACCGAGGTCGGTCGCCTGCTCTACCGCCAGTCGGCTGACACGGTCAAGCGGCTGGTGATGGAGCTTGGTGGCCACGCCCCCTTTATCGTCTTCAAGGGCGCCGATCTAGACCGCGCGGTGACCGAGGCGATCAAGGCCAAGTTCGCCACCTCGGGTCAGGACTGCCTCGGCGCCAACCGCTTCTACATCCAGCGCCCGATCTACGAGGAGTTCTGCACCAGGTTCACCCGGGCTGTCGAGGCGCTGTCCCTCGGCCGCGGCATGGATGACCCCGACATTGGGCCGCTGATCCATGAGCGCGCCATCGCCAAGCAGCAAGCGCATGTGGACGACGCGGTTGCCAAGGGCGCCCGACTGCTCACCGGCGGCTCCATCGACGAAGGTCTTGGCAAGCTCTTCTACAGGCCCACCGTGCTGGCCGATGTGCCGGGTGAGGCCGCCATCATGTCCGAGGAAACCTTCGGCCCGGTCGCGCCGCTTTCGGTCTTCGACACCGAGGAGGAGGTGATCGCCCGCGCCAATGCCACCGAATACGGGCTCATCGCCTACGTCCACAGCCTCGACCCTCGCCGCATCTACAGGCTCACCCGGGCGCTGCAGTTCGGCATGGTCGCGGTTAACCGCACCAAGGTCACCGGCGCGCCGATCCCGTTCGGCGGCAGCAAGCAATCCGGGCTGGGCCGCGAGGGCGCCCGCCAGGGCCTCGAGGCCTTCACCGACATCAAATACGTCTGCCGCGATTGGGGGTGATCCCTCCCGCAGACCCGAATGACTACCGAAGGAGACGACATGCTGACCAACGACCAACTCGCCAAGTGGGACCGCGAGAACTTCTTCCACCCGTCGACCAACCTCGGCCAGTTCGCCCGGGGCGAGGGCGCGCAGCGCATCGTCACCGGCGGCGACGGGGTGCATATCCGCGACCGCGACGGCACCCGTTTGCTCGACGCCTTCGCCGGGCTCTACTGCGTCAATGTCGGCTACGGCCGCACCGAGATCTCTGAGGCGATCGCCAAGCAGGCCTATGAGCTGGCCTACTACCACGCCTATGCCGGACACGGCTCAGAGGCCTCGATCACCCTGTCGAAGATGGTCATGGACCGCGCGCCGAAGAACATGGCGCGTGTCTACTTCGGTCTCGGCGGGTCGGACGCCAACGAGACCAACATCAAGCTGATCTGGTACTACAACAACATCCTCGGCCGCCCCGAGAAGAAGAAGATCATCTCGCGCTGGCGCGGCTACCACGGCTCGGGGCTGATGACCGGCTCGCTGACCGGGCTGGAGCTCTTCCACAAGAAGTTCGACCTGCCGCTGGCACAGGTGATCCACACCGAGGCGCCCTACTATTTCCGCCGCCCCGACCTGACCATGTCGGAGGCCGCGTTCACCGCCCATTGCGTTGCGGAACTGGAAGCGTTGATCGAGCGCGAGGGCGCGGACACCATCGCCGCCTTCATCGGCGAGCCGGTGCTCGGCACCGGTGGCATCGTACCCCCGCCCGAGGGCTACTGGCCGGCGATCCAGAAGGTGCTCGACAAGCACGACATCCTGCTGGTGGTCGACGAGGTGGTGACCGGCTTCGGACGTCTCGGCTCGATGTTCGGCTCGGACCACTACGGGATGACGCCTGACCTCATCACTTCGGCCAAGGGGCTGACCTCGGCCTATGCGCCGCTTTCGGCCTCGATCGTCGGCCAGCGCATGTGGGACGTGCTGTGCCGGGGCACAGATGAAAACGGCGTGCTCGGCCATGGATGGACCTATTCCGCCCACCCCATCGGTGCCGCTGCGGGCATCGCCAACCTCGAGTTGATCGACAAGATGGGTTTGGTTGAGAACGCTGCAAAGACAGGTTCTTACCTGATTGACACTATGCGCGACGCGCTCGGCGATCACCCCAATGTCGGCGAGGTCCGCGGCAAGGGCATGCTCTGCGCGGTCGAGCTCGTCGCCGAGCGCGGGGGTCGCAGGTTCTTCGATCCGTCCGAGGGCAAGGGCGCAAAGGTCGTCGCCGCGATGCTTGAGCGCGGCGTGATTGCAAGGGCCATGCCGCAGGGCGACATTCTCGGCTTCGCCCCGCCGCTGTGCCTGACCTCCGAGGAGGCCGACAAGATCGTTTCGGTGACGCGCGACGCGGTCGACGCAATCCTGGGCTGAGCAAAATCTGCGGCACGGGCCGGATCTGCGCTGATTGCAGGTCCGGCTCCAAGCGCCCCTTGCGCGCCGCTCGAACACAAGAAACGCCCGCGGCATGCACCGTGGGCGTCAAACGCTTGAGACCTTGGAGTGTCCCTGCCCACGGCTCGGAAACGGCACGTGGCTTGGGTCATCGTTTAGGAGAGATACTGTGGGTTTTACTAGGTTTGGCGGTGACCTACTCTCCCACGTCTTGAGACGCAGTACCATTGGCGCGGCAGCACTTAA
>NZ_JAAGOZ010000039.1:0-274975 GCF_010499845.1 Salipiger sp. PrR007
AGAGCAGGACGTTGGCCATGCGGTTCACCTTGTCGTAGAGCTCGGCATAGGTGATGTGCTGGGCGGGATCCTCGGGGCTATCCGGCTCGAAGATGATCGCGGTCTGCTCGGCGCGGGCGGGCAAGTGGCGGTCGATGCAGTTGTAGGCGACGTTCAGCACGCCGTCCTCGAACCACTTGATCGAGACGTTGCCGAAGTCGAAGCTGCTGTCCTTGATCTTCGTCGGACGGGCCATCCAGTCGAGTCGCTGCGCCTGCTCGCCCCAGAAGCCTTCCGGGTCCGAGATCGAGCGCGCGTACATCTCGTCATAGCGCGCGGCATCAATATGGGCCTTGGCCACGAAATCCGCGGACGGGGCGTGAAGGACGGGCGGGTGCGTCATGGTGTCTCCTCCTGTTTTGCCCCGCAGGATGCGGTCCGGGGCGGCGAATGCAAGGGGGCATCGTCGCAAAATCGCTTAAGGGCGCGCGCAGGGTTCCCAGCTGCGCGCTTGCCGGGGAGGGGTGCATACTTGCGCGCGGGCCGTTCCCCACGACGTCCCGCGCGCGCCCTCGGTTGGGGGTCCCCACCCCACCGAGGTGTTCGGTCGGCGCTCAGATCGCCAGGTATTCCGCGCGCAGCTCTTCGTTCCCGAGCACTTCGGCGGCGGTGCCGTCAAAGACGATGGAGCCGGTGTCGAGGATGATCGCCCGGTCCGCCAGCTGCAGCGCGCGCACCGCGTTCTGCTCGACGAGGATGGTGGTCATCCCCTGTTCCTTGATGTGCCGCAGGGTCTTCTCGATCTCGTCGACGATCACCGGTGCGAGCCCCTCGTAGGGCTCGTCGAGCAGCAGCACCTTGATGTCGCGCGCCAGCGCCCGGGCGATGGCCAGCATCTGCTGCTCGCCGCCCGACAGGGTCACCCCCTCCTGCTTGCGGCGCTCGCCGAGGCGCGGGAAGAGCTCGTAGAGACGCTCCAGCGACCAGCCGATGGGCGGGGCGATCTGCGCCAGCTGCAGGTTCTCCTCGACCGTCAGGCCCGGGATGATGCGCCGGTCTTCGGGCACGAGGCCGAGACCCGCCGTCGCTGCCTCGTAGGAGCTCATCCTGTGCAGCGGCTTGTGGTCGAGCCAGATCTCGCCGCGCTGGACCTGCGGCGCGTTCAGCCGGGCGATGGAGCGCAAAGTGGTGGTCTTGCCCGCGCCATTGCGGCCGAGCAGGGCGACGATCTCGCCCTCGTGCACGTTGAAGTTGATGCCCTGCACGATGTAGCTCTCGCCGTAGTAGGAATGCATGTCCCACACCGACAGGAAGGCCGGGGCCGTTTCGGCCATGTTGGCGTTCTTGGAAAAATCCGGTCTGACGTTCATCTGGTTCTCTCCTTACGCCGCTTCGCCGAGGTAGGCTTCGCGCACCTTGGGGTGGCCCTTGATGTTCTCGGGGCTGTCTTCGACCAGTGGCGTGCCCTGCGCGAGCACGGTGATCCGGTCAGCAAGGCTGAAGACCACGTGCATGTCGTGCTCGATGATCGCCATGGTGATGTCGCGCTTCTCCTTGATCTCCTTGAGCAGGTCGATCGTGTTGTTGGTATCGGCGCGGGCCATGCCGGCGGTGGGCTCGTCGAGCAGCAAGAGGCGCGGCTCCTGCACCAGACACATGGCCATCTCGAGCCGCCGCTTGTCGCCGCGCGACATGGAGGCTGAATGCATGTGCCGCTTGTCGAGCATCTTCACGTCTTCCAGCATCGCCTCGGCGCGGCTGCGCAGCTCGGCTTCGCTGTCGACCGAACGGAAGGCATGCAGGCGGTAGGCCCCGTCGCGGCGGGCGAAAAGCGGGATCATCATGTTCTCCATCACCGTCAGGTCGCCGAAGATCTCGGGGGTCTGGAAGACCCGCGAAATGCCCATCTGGTTGATCTCGAAGGGCTTGCGACCAAGCACCGACTGCCCGTCGAACATCACCGAGCCGGTGTCGGGGATCAGCTTGCCAACGAGGCAGTTGAGCAGGGTCGACTTGCCCGCCCCGTTGGGGCCGATGATCGCGTGCACGGTGTTTTCCGCGACGCTGAGGTTGACCTCGGACAGCGCCTTGAGGCCGCCGAAGCGCTTGTTGACGTCTTTCACTTCAAGAATGCCCATCTGCGCCTCCTCATTCCGCGGGTTCATGGCTGGCCTTGCTGGCCGCGCCGTTGTCTTCGGACTTGCCGCGCCGCAGCGCCTTCGCGATGCGCTGACCGCCTTCCACCAGCCCGCCGGGCAGGAAGATCACCACCAGCATGAACATCAGCCCCAGCGTCAGGTGCCAGCCCTTGCCGACGAAGGGGTGGATGACCGTCACGACGAAATTCTCCAGCCCGTCGGGCAGGAAGGCGAACCAGCCGTGCAGCACCCCGTCGTTGATCTTCGAGAAGATGTTCTCGAAGTACTTGATGAAGCCCGCGCCGAGCACCGGACCGATCAGCGTGCCCGCGCCGCCGAGGATGGTCATCAGCACCACCTCGCCCGAGGCCGTCCACTGCATCCGCTCGGGGCCAGCCAGCGGGTCCATCGACGCCAGCAGCCCGCCGGCGAGACCCGCGTACATGCCCGAGATCACGAAGACGGCGAGCGTGTAGGGGCGGGCGTTGAGGCCGGTGTAATAAAGCCGCTGCTGGTTCGACTTGATCGCCCGCAACATCATGCCGAAGGGCGAGCGGAAGATGCGCACCGACACGTAGAAGGCCAGGATCATGATCGCGGCGCAGAGGTAGTAGCCGACCGAGAAGTTGAAGCTCCAGGCGCCGATGTCGACGGTGGTGAAATGGCGCATCTCCAGCCCGAAGAGGTTGGTCACCGGGATGCCGCCATCGGCGGTCGCCGAGGCCCCGAGGATGCGCGGATCGTCGAGGGTGATCTGCAGCCCGGTCTCGCCGTTGGTGATCGGGGTGAGCACCGAATAGGCGAGGTTGTAGCTCATCTGCGCGAAGGCCAGCGTCAGGATCGAGAAGTAGATGCCCGAGCGGCGCAGGCTGACGTAGCCGATCACCACGGCAAAGAGCCCGGCCACGATCATCGACAGCAGGATCGCCGGTATGACGTTCATGCTCAGCAGCTTGAACATCCACACCGCGGCGTAGCTGCCGGCCCCCAGAAAGGCCGCGTGGCCGAAGCTCAGGTAGCCTGTAAGGCCGAACAGCAGGTTGAAGCCAATGGCGAAGATGCCAAAGATCACGAAGCGCTGCATCAGGTCGGGATAGCCCGCGTTGAACTGCGCCAACGAGCTGCCGGTGGGAAAGGGGTTGAGGATGAACGGCGCGCAGAGCGCCAGGATGATCACGACCACGAAGACGGCGGTGTCTTTTTTTCCAAGTCCGAACATGGTCTTAGTCCTCCATCACGCCCTTGCGGCCCATGAGGCCGCGCGGACGGGTCAGCAGAATGATGATGGCGACGAGGTAGATGATGATCTGGTCGATGCCGGGAAGGATCGACTTGATCTCGTTCATCGACGCGAAGCTCTCGAGCACGCCGAGCACGAAGCCCGCCAGCACCGCGCCGGGCAGCGAGCCCATGCCGCCGACGACCACCACCACGAAGCTCAGCACGAGGAAATCCATCCCCATGTGGTAGTTGGGTGAGTTGATCGGCGCGTACATCACACCGGCAAGCCCTGCCACTGCGGCGGCGAGACCGAACATGATGGTGAAGCGGCGGTCAATGTTGATGCCGAGCAGCCCCACGGTCTCGCGGTCGGCCATGCCGGCGCGGACCACCATGCCGAAGGTGGTGAACTGCAAGAAGGCGAAGACCCCGCCGATGATCAGCGCGGCGAAGGCGAAGTAGACGAGGCGCCAGTAGGGGTAGATGATCGCGTTGGGATCGAAGCCCAGCAGCACGCCGAAATCGAAGGAGCCGCGGAACACGTCGGGCGCGGGCGTCGGGATCGGGTTGGCGCCGTAGAAATACTTGATGATCTCCTGCAGCACGATGGCAAGGCCGAAGGTCACAAGGATCTGGTCGGCGTGGGGGCGGCGGTAGAAATGCTTGATCAGCCCGCGCTCCATGATCACGCCAATGGCGATCATCACGGGGATCGAGAAGAGGATGGCCAGCGGCACCGCCCAGTCGATGATCGTGGCGCCCGCGGCCTCGCCGAACCAGTCGTTGACATAGGGCACGTCGACCTTCAGCGGGTTGCCGAGAAAGTCGGTGCGGCTCTCGTCGACCACCTGGTGCGACAGGGTCAGGATGCGGTTGAGGGTGACGGCGCAGAAGGCGCCGATCATGAACAGCGCGCCATGGGCGAAGTTGACCACCCCGAGCGTGCCGAAGATGAGCGTGAGCCCCAGCGCGATAAGCGCATAGGCCGAGCCCTTGTCGAGCCCGTTCAGGATTTGAAGAATAATTGCGTCCATGTCCCGGCCTTCAGGTCAAAGGAAGTGCAGACGTTCCCGGCGCGGGGCCGGGAACGCTTGGATGCGGCCAGGCAAACGCGACCTGGCCGGCGTTGATGAAGGGCTCACGCGCCCGGGTTGCAGGACCCGAGGTTGCCGCCGGCGAACATCGGGTGATCCGGGGCATATTCCACCTGCGCCCGCGGCGTGACCTCGACCACTTCCAGAAGGTCGAACTCGGATTCCGGGTTCTCCTTGCCGCGGACCACCAGCACGTCCTTGAAGCACTGGTGATCGTCGGCGCGGTAGAGCGTCGGGCCATTGCCCAGGCCGTCGAACTCGAAGCCCTCGAGCGCGGCGCCGACCTCGCAGGGGTTGAACGAGCCCGCACGCTGCACGGCGTCGGCATAGAGCAGGGTCTGCACGTAGCAGGTGTGCGCGGCCTGGCTCGGCGGGAAGCCGTACTTGGTGCCGAAGCTCTTCACGAAGGCTTTCGAACCCTCGTCCTGCAGCGACCAGTGCCAGTTGGTCGAGCCGAAGATGCCCTTGACGTTCTCGCCGGCACCGCGCGCCATCAGGCGCGAGTAGAGCGGCACGACGATCTCGAAGTTCTTGCCGTTGACCTGCTTGTCGCGCAGGCCGAACTGCACGGCGTTGGTGAGCGAGTTCACCATGTTCCCACCGTAGTGGTTGAGCACCAGCACGTCGGCGCCCGAGTTCAGCACCGGCGCGATATAGGACGAGAAATCGGTCTGGGCGAGCGGCGTCAGCACGTTGTTGACGGTCTCCCAGCCCATCGCCTCGGTGGCGGCCTGGATCGACTCCTGCTGGGTCCAGCCCCAGGTGTAGTCGGCGGTCAGGTGATAGGCCTTGCGGTCCGTGCCGTACATCTTCTCGAGCACCGGCGCGAGCGCGGCGGCGGACATGTAGGCGTTGAAGAAGTGGCGGAAGCCGTTCGCCTTCTTGTCCTTGCCGGTGGTGTCGTTGGAGTGGGTGAGGCCTGCCATGAAGATCACGCCGGCCTCCTGGCAGAGGCCCTGCACGGCGACGGCCACGCCCGAGGACGAGCCGCCCGAGATCATCACCGCGCCGTCCTTCTCGATCATCGACTTCGCGCTGGCGCGGGCGGCGTCGGACTTGGTCTGGGTGTCGCCGGTGACATATTCGACCTTCTTGCCGAGGATGCCGGCCCCATCCAGCGTCTTCGAGCTGAAGGTGTTCATCATACCGCCGTCGCCGCCACCGTTGAGGTGCTCGACCGCCAGTTCGAAGGCCCGCAGCTCGTCGGCGCCCTCATCGGCGTAAGGGCCGGTCTGCGGCACGTTGAAGCCGAGGGTCACGGTGCCGCCGGTGGGCTCGTTGGTGAAGGCGGATGCGGACGAGCTTGTGAAGATCGTCGGCAGAGCGACGCCGGCTCCCGCAACGGCACCCGTTCTCAGCACGCCGCGGCGTGTCAGAGTCGATTTGGACATTGATTTCCTCCCGTTTCGATATTTGCGCCGCCGGGCTCCTCTTCCCGAGGGCGCAAAGCACGTCTCCGTGCAAAATCAGTATCGGACCACGAAAGAAAATCACGCAACAACTGCTTTTAGGTTAACAATTTTTTTGTCAACAAATGCACAAAGAAATAGGGTAGGGTGTAAATTAATTTATCTTGCGCCGCAGAAAGGCCTTGAAAGGGTTCGAAAACCGCATGCCCCGCGACACGCTCACAGGAAGCCGAATCCGCGAAAGACGCACGATATTGGGCCTCAAGCAGGCCGATCTTGCACGTCAGGCGGGAATATCGGCTTCTTATCTCAACCTAATTGAGCACAACCGCCGCAGAATCGGTGGCAAATTGCTGCTCGATTTGGCGGAAATCCTCAAGGTCGAACCTTCCATGCTCACCGAGGGGGCCGAGGCGGCGCTGATTGCCTCGCTGCGCGAGGCGGCGAGCACAACCCGGGGCAGCACGGCGGAATTGGATCGGGTCGATGAATTCGCAGGCCGATTTCCCGGATGGGCCCGGCTTTTGGCCGAGGCCCGGGTGCGTATCGAAACGCTCGAGCGCAGCGTCGAGACGCTGAGCGACCGGCTGGCGCACGACCCGCAACTCGCCGAGGCGCTGCACGAGATGCTCTCGACCGTGACAGCGATCCGATCGGCGGCCTCGATCCTCAACGAGCCCGAGGCGATCGACCCCGAATGGCAGCGCCGTTTCCACCGCAATATCCACGAGGACAGCGCCCGGCTTGCCGAGAGCAGCCGCAGCCTCGTCAGCTACCTCGACGCTGAGGTCAAGGCGGCCAGCGAAAGCGGCACCCCGCAAGAAGAGGTGACCGCGCTCTTCGAGGCGCAGGGCTATCATTTCCCCGGGCTCGAGGGGGGGCAGGCGCCCGAGGCGGCGGCGGCGGAGCTGGAGGAGGATCTGTCGGACAGCGCCCGGGTGCTGCTGCGCCGCGCGCTGCGCACCTACGCCGAGGACGCGGCGGCGCTGCCGCTGCCGCAGGTGCTCGAGGCAGTCTCGGCCGAGGGCGCAGACCCTCTGGCGCTGCTGCGGCGCTTCGGCTGCGATGCCGCCCGCGCCATGCGACGGCTCGCCGCGCTTCCGGCAGATGCGGCCTGCGGACCGGTCGGGCTGGCGATTTGCGACGCCTCGGGGGCGCTGACCTTCCGCAAGCCCCTGCCGGAATTCCCGATCCCGCGCTTCGGCGCCGATTGCCCGCTCTGGCCGCTCTTTCCCGCGCTCAGCCGACCGATGACGGTGCTCTCGCGCCGGGTGCAGTTTGCCGGGCGGCAGGGCGGCGCGGTGCGCGCCTTTGCCGTGGCGCAGCCCGCCAGCGCGCCTCAGGCCAACCGTGACCCGATCTTCGAGGCGCACATGATGTTCACCCCCGAAGGGGCGGCGCGCGGCGGCGAAGAAACAGAGCTCGTCGGCGTCACCTGCCGCATCTGCGCCCGCGCGGCCTGCCCGGCCCGGCGCGAACCCTCGCTGCTGGGTGACGCAGCGGAGCGCAGTGCCTGAGGGTGGTCTTATTTTGACAGGGCGTGAAACATTGGTGATAAAAAGACATCACGGGGGAGCAAGCCTCGGTGCCGGAAGGGGGAGTGTCCGGCGCCTTGGGGAAAGGGGTGCATGTCCAAACACGTGCTGCTGATCGAGGATGAGCCGAATATCATCGAGGCAATCAGCTTCATCCTGTCGCGCGACGGGCTGGCCGTGGAAACCCATTCCGACGGCACCACCGCCAATGAAAAGCTGCGCGGCGCGCGTCCCGATCTGCTGATCCTCGATGTGATGCTGCCGGGCAAGAGCGGCTACGACATCCTGCGCGAGCTGCGCGCCGACCCCGCCACCGCGGCGCTGCCGGTGCTCATGCTCACCGCGCGCGGCCAGAGCCGCGACCGCGAGATGGCCGAGCGCGAAGGGGTCAGCGCCTTCATGTCGAAACCCTTTGCCAATTCCGAGATGCTCGACACCGTGCGGGCGCTGCTGAACGGCGTGCCGGAAGAGGCCCCCGGACCCCCATGAGCGAGGGCTCGCCCCGTCGCGGCACGCCGCCGGTCTTTCTCGAACGGCAGTCCTACCGCCGCCGCCGGGTGATGGACGGCGCGCGGGTGCTGCCCTTTCTCGGCGCGCTGCTCTGGCTGGTGCCACTGCTCTGGCAGGAGGACCCCGAGCAGGGCGTGCGCAGCTCGGCGGTGATCGTCTACCTCTTCGGGGTCTGGCTGCTGCTGGTGCTTCTGGCGGGCTTCATCGCCTGGGCGCTGGGGCGCCCGGCGCCGGGGGACGGGCTGGGCAGCGGGGGCGAGTGAACATGCTCAACACGCTGGTCGCCGTCTGTATCGCCTACGCGCTCTTTCTCTTCGCCATCGCCTTTGCCGCCGAGCGCATCGCCGCCCATGGCCAGGCGCGCTGGCTGCGCTCGCCGGCGGTCTACACGCTGTCGCTGTCGATCTACTGCACCGCCTGGACGTTCTACGGCGCGGTCGGCTCGGCGGTACGCACCGGCTTTGAATACATGGCGATCTATCTTGGCCCCTCGCTTGTGCTGATTGGCTGGTGGTGGATCCTGCGCAAGCTGGTGCGTATCGGCCGCTCGCAGCGCATCACCTCGGTCGCCGACCTTGTCTCGTCGCGTTACGGCAAGTCCAACCTGCTCGCGGTCTGCGTCACCTTGCTCGCGGTGATAGGCACCACGCCCTATATCGCGCTGCAACTGCAATCGGTGACGCTGAGCTTCCAGGTTTTCGCGGCGGGCGATCTCGCCACCGGCGAAGAGACCGGCCATACCGCGCTCTGGGTCGCCGCCGGGCTGGCGCTGTTCACGGTGATCTTCGGCACGCGCAACCTCGACGCCAACGAGCGCCACAACGGCGTGGTCATGGCGATCGCCGTCGAGGCGGTGGTGAAGCTCTTCGCGCTGCTCGCCGTCGGGGTCTTCGTGGTCTGGGGACTGGGCGGCGGGCTGACCGAGACGCTGGCGCGGATCGACGCCTCCGATCTTGGTCAATGGCGCATCGACGGCGGCCGCTGGGCGGGGGTGATGCTGCTCTCGGCCGCCGCCTTTCTCTGTCTGCCGCGGATCTTCCAGGTCCTGGTCGTGGAAAATGACAACGAGACCCACCTGCGCACCGCGAGCTGGGCCTTCCCGCTCTACCTGGGCCTGATGAGCCTTTTTGTCGTGCCCATCGCGGTGATCGGCCTCGATCTGCTGCCCGAGGGCTCGAACCCCGATCTCTTCGTGCTGACCCTGCCGCTGTCGCAGGGGCAGGGCGGGCTGGCGGTGCTGTCCTTCCTTGGCGGTTTCAGTTCCGCCACCTCGATGGTGATCGTCGCGGCCATCGCGCTCTCGACCATGGTGTCGAACCACGTGGTCATGCCGCTGTGGCTGCGCTTTGCCGAGCCGGGCGCCACCGTCTCGGGCGACGTGCGGACCGTCGTGCTGCTGGCCCGTCGCCTGTCGATCATCGGCGTGGTGATGCTGGGCTATCTCTACTACCGCCTTTCGGGCGGCGGCGAGGCGCTCGCGACCATCGGCTTTGTCTCCTTTGCCGGTGTCGCGCAGGTGCTTCCGGCGATGCTCGGCGGCATCTTCTGGCGCGGCGCCTCCAAGGCCGGGGCCTTCACCGGGCTGGTCCTCGGTTTCCTCGTATGGAACTACACACTCTTCCTGCCCTCCTTTGGGCCGGGGGTGCTGATGCCCGAGGCGTGGTTCGCCAACGGCCCCTTCGGCATCGGCTTCCTGCGGCCGCAGGCTATGTTCGGCCTGTCGGACATGGACCCGCTGCTGCACGCCTTCTTCTGGTCGATGAGCGTCAACACCGGCGGTGTCATCCTCGGCTCGCTTCTGAGCTTTCCGCAACCGCTGGAGCGCTTGCAAGGGGCGCAGTTCGTCAATGTCTTCGAGCATTCCACCGGCCCGCGCAGCTGGACCGGCAACGTTGCCCAGTCCGAGGACCTGATGATCATGGCGCAGCGAATCCTCGGCGCCCGTGACGCGCAGGAGCTCTTCGAGCGCGAGGCCGAGCGGCAGGGCGGGCGCGGCCCGCTGCCGGATGTGACCCCTCAGTTCCTTGAGACGATCGAACGCGAGCTGGCGGGCTCGGTCGGCGCGGCCACGGCCCATGCGATGGTCGGGCAGATCGTCGGGGGCATGTCGGTCTCGGTCGAGGATTTGATGGCCGTGGCCGACGAGACTGCGCAGATGATGGAGTATTCCGCCCGTCTCGAGGCGCAGTCGCAGGAGTTGGCGCGGACCGCGGCGCAGCTGCGCGAGGCCAATGCCAAGCTCACCCGCCTGTCGGTCCAGAAAGATGCCTTCCTCAGCCAGATCAGCCACGAGCTGCGCACGCCGATGACATCGATCCGCGCCTTTTCCGAGATCCTGCGGGACACCTCCGGGCTCGGCGACGCGGAGAAGACCAAGTATGCCTCGATCATCCATGACGAGGCGATCCGCCTGACCCGGCTGCTCGACGACCTGCTCGACTTGTCGGTGCTGGAGAACGGGCAGGTCAACCTGAACCTGCGCGAAGGGCTGCTGTCGGACGTGCTCGACCGCGCCGTGGCCGCGGCGGCGGCGGACGAGGCGGGGCGGCGGCTGGAGATCCGCCGCGATCGCGCCGCCGAGCAGATCGTGCTGCACACCGATCTCGACCGGCTGAGCCAGGTCTTCATCAACCTCATCGCCAATGCCCGCAAGTATTGCGATGCGCCGCGCCCGCGGCTCGAGATCTCGGTGCGGGCGGGCGCACGGCTGGCGCTCGACTTCACCGACAACGGCTCGGGCGTCGCCGCCGAGGCGCAGGACGTGATTTTCGAGAAGTTCAGCCGGGTCAGCGACCAGAAGGCCGGGGGCGCAGGGCTGGGCCTTGCGATCTGCCGGCAGATCGTCACGCGCCTCGGCGGCGACATCACCTATGTGCCGGGGCGCGCGGGTGCTTCCTTCCGGGTGAGCCTGCCCGCCGATCTGGCCATCGCCGCGCAGTGACAGGCGCCTTTCCCGCGCCGGGATAAAGCCGATGGTAACCAAATCCCGTCATAGATCGGGACTGGGGTATCTCGACAGATTGGGCCGACAGGGACGATGCCAGACGCCGCCGGACAGGCTTCAAGACAGGATTCCGCGCAGGGCAGGGGCGGCGGGGCCGACAGCCGGAACGTGCTGAGCCGCAAGGCCGAGGCCGCACGCCGTGCCTTCGAGGCACGCGCCATGTCCCCGGCCAAGGCGCTGCGCCGGGCGCTGTCACGCACCGCCGATGTGCTGTGGGATCTCGCGCTTGTCGCCCATGCGGTCGATCAGGAGCATCTCGACCAGGACGGCGTCGTCGCGCAGCTGCCGCCCGAGGCGCTGCTGCTCTTGCTTGACGGACCGGACGGGGTGGTGGGGTTCGTCACGCTCGACCGCGATCTCGTCACCGGTCTGACCGAGGTGCAGACCATGCTCCAGGTCACCCAGATGCCCGCCGAGCCGCGCGCCTTCACCGCGACCGACGCCGCGATGACTGCGCCGCTGCTTGACGGCACGCTCGAGCGCTTTGCCCGTTTCCTCGAGGATCACCCCCTGCGCCCGCAGATCGAGGGATTTCGCTTCGGCGCCATGCTCGAGGATGCGCGCGCCGCCGGGATGCTGCTCGATGCGCCGGGCTACATGGTGTTCCGCGCCACGCTCGATCTGGCGCTCGGCCGGCGGCGGGGCGAGCTGCGGCTGTTCCTGCCCGAGCGCCCGGGCGCGCGGCGGGCGGGGCCGCCGGGCCAGCCCGGCGCGCATGAGCAAAAGATGGGGCTCCTGCCAGCGCAGATGCGGGCGGTGCTGGGCGCGCTGCGCCTGCCGCTGAACAAGGCGCAGGCGCTGCGGCCGGGCGACTTGCTGCCGCTCAGCCCCGATATGCTCGACGCGGTGACGCTGCACGCCGGCCCCGGCGCGCCAGTGGCGGGCGGGCGGCTCGGGCAGATCATGCGCGCGGTGCGTCTCTCGTGGCCCCGCGTCGCGCCGCAGGACGAGGCCCCTGACCTGCCCGAGATGACAGAGCTGCCCGACATGGCGCCGGCTCCGCCCGACGCCGCGCCCGGGGAATTCGGCCTCGACGAGATCGCCTCGGGCCTGCCCGATCTGCCCGACCTGCCTGACGTGCCGGAGCCCGGCGGTGGCGAGTTCGACTTCGCCTCGACTTTTGGGGAAGACGCCGCCACCGACGAGGCGGGCGCCGCGACGGAGTTCGATTTTGATTTTTCCGCCGCGCCGATCAAGGACGACGACTGAGGCCGCGCGGCGCGGTCCTCAGGGCGCGCTCTTGCCATTTCCCCTCCGATGCAATGATACACTGCGGCATAGTCATGCTGCCCGATCAGCCGCCGGAGTCGCCCCATGTCCACCAAATCCGACCGCAAGACCCGTGTCACCACCAGCCACTGGGGGGCCTTCGAGGTCACCACCGAAGGCGGGCGCATCACCGCCACTGCGCCGTTTGCCGACGACCCCGAACCCTCGGCCATCCCCGATATCCTGCCGCAGGCGGTGCACCATCGCAGCCGAGTCGCGCGCCCCTCGATCCGACGCGGTTGGCTCGAGCGCCGCGACCGCGCGGGCCGCGGCAGCGACGAGTTCGTCGAGCTGCCCTGGGACGAGGCGCTGGACATCGCCGCCGCCGAGATCGACCGCATCCGCAAGGCGCACGGCAACGAGGCGATCTTCGGCGGCTCCTACGGCTGGTCCTCGGCGGGGCGCTTCCACCACGCGCAGAGCCAGGTGCACCGCTTCCTCAACAGCATCGGCGGCTACGTCGCCTCCTTCGGCAGCTATTCCACCGGCTGCGCGCAGGCGATCATGCCGCATGTCTTCGGCGTGACCTTCCTGCGCTATCTCTACAACGAGCAGGACAGCTGGCAGACCATCGCCGAGAACACCGAGACGCTTGTGATGTTCGGCGGCATCAACAAGAAGAACGCGCAGGTCAGCATGGGCGGCATCACCCGCCACGACACGGCCAGCTGGTTCGACCGCTTCCACGCCAAGGGCATGCGCTGCCTCAACATCGGCCCGCAGCGCCGCGATGCACCCGAGGGCTGCGAGTGGCTGCCCGTCCGCCCCGGCTCGGACACCGCGCTGATGCTGGCGCTGGCCTTCGTGCTTGAGCAGGAGGGGCTGACGGACCACGCCTTCCTGTCGCGCTACACCGTCGGATTCGAGCGGTTCCGCCCCTACTTGATGGGCGAGGCCGACGGCATGCCCAAGACCCCGGAATGGGCCAGCCCCATCTGCGGCACCGATCCCGACACCATCCGCGCATTGGCGCGCCGCATGGCCAGCACCCGTACGCTGATCACCGTCGCCTGGTCGCTGCAGCGCGCCGAGCATGGCGAGCAGCCCTACTGGATGTCGGCGGTGCTGGCGGCGATGCTCGGGCAGATCGGCCTGCCGGGGGGCGGTGTCGGCTACGGCTACGGGGCCATCGGCGGCATCGGCAAGTCGATGAAATCGCTGCGCGGGGTGACGCTCGACCAGTTGCAGAACCCGGTTGGCACCTTCATCCCCGTCGCGCGCATCGCCGACATGCTGGCGAACCCCGGCGTGCCCTATGACTTCAACGGACAGCGCGAGCCCTATCCCGATATCCGTCTGGTTTACTGGGCGGGCGGCAACCCCTTCCACCACCACCAGGATCTGAACCGCCTGTCGGAGGCCTGGAAATCTCCCGAGACGGTGATCGTCAACGAGCCGTGGTGGACCGCCACTGCCAAGCGCGCCGACATCGTCTTCCCGGCGACCACCAGCTACGAGCGCGAGGACATCGGCCGCACCGACCTCGACGAGTACCTGTTCAACATGCCCGCGCTGATCGATCCGGTGGGCGAGGCGCGCGACGACTACGACATCTTCGCCGGGCTCGCCGAGCGCATGGGCGAGGGGGCGCGCTTCACCGAGGGGCGCAGCAGCGAGGATTGGCTGCGGCATCTCTACGGCAGCTACCGCGAGAGCGGCGCTGCTGCGGGGATCGAGGTGCCTTCCTACGACGATCTGCGCGCCCGGAACTGGGTCAAGCTGCCCATCGTGCAGGAACCGCCGCTGCCGTCGTTCCTGGCCCGGTTCCGCGCCGATCCCGAGGAAAACGCGCTGAACACCCCGTCGGGCCGGATCGAGATCTTCTCCGAAACCGTCGAGGGCTTCGGCTATGCCGATTGCCCTGGCCACCCTGCCTGGCTCGAGCCGACCGAATGGCTCGGCAAGGCCACGCCGCAGACGCCGCTGCACCTCGTCTCGCCGCAGCCCGGCGACAAGTTGCACAGCCAGCTCGAGAGCGCGCTCGCCGATCAGCCCGATGCCCGCCCCGAGCGGCTGCTCATCCACCCCGAGGACGCCCGCCCGCGCGGCATCGCAACGGGCGATCTGGTATTGGTGCGCAACGCCCGCGGCGCGGCGCGGGCGCGGGCCGTGGTGACCGAGGACATCCGCCTCGGCGTTGTCGCGCTGCCCACCGGCGCGTGGTATGGCGACGCCTCCGAGAACATCGACCCGCATGGCAACCCCAACGTGCTGACCCGCGACAAGGGCACCTCGTCGCTGGGGCAGGGGTGCTCGGCGCATACCGCGCTGGTCGAGGTCGGTCCTCTGAGTTGATCCAGATCGCGATTTGAGAAAGCGCGGCTTCGGGTTACCTTTCCGGCACCGTCCCCTGAACGGGGATGCAGACAGGGAGGACCCGATGCGCGCGACGATCCTGATCACCCTCTTCGCGGCGGGCCTTGCCGCGCCGCTCATGGCGCAGCAGGCCGCCGACGCCGTGGCGCCGGAGGCCGCGACCGAGACCTCGGGCTTCGAAGGCCTGTCAGACGCGGCCCGGGCTGCGCTCGACTCCAAGGCCCAGGGGCAGCCGACCGAGGCGCAGGACTGGATGGTCGCCGCCGCGAACCCGCTGGCGGTCGAGGCGGGAGCCCGGGTGCTGCGCGATGGCGGCAGCGCCGCCGACGCCATGGTCGCGGTGCAGGCGGTGCTGGGCCTCGTGGAGCCGCAGAGCTCCGGCCTCGGGGGCGGCGCCTTTCTCGTCTGGTACGACGCCAAATCCCGAAGCCTCACCACGCTCGACGGGCGCGAGACCGCACCGTTGGCCGCGAAGCCGACCTACTTCCAGGATGAGAACGGCGCGCCGCTCGAGTTCTTCGACGCCGTGGTCGGCGGGCGCTCGGTCGGCACCCCCGGCACGCCGCGGCTGATGGAAGAGGCGCACCGGCGCTGGGGCACGGCAAATTGGTCCGGGCTTTTCGACGAGGCGATCGCGCTGGCCGAAGACGGCTTCTCGGTCTCGCCGCGACTTGCCGGGTTGATCGCCGAGGATGGCGACCGGCTGCGGCGCTTCCCCGACACCGAGAGCTACTTCTATCCCGGCGGCACCGCGCTGCAGGCGGGTGACATGCTGCGCAACCAGCCCTATGCCGACACGCTCAAGGCCATCGCCGCCGAGGGCAGCCGCGCCTTCTACTCGGGCGAGATCGCCGAGGACATCGTTCGCACAGTCCGCGAGGCCGAGGGCAACCCTGGCCTGCTGAGCAGCGCCGATCTCGCCCTCTACGACGTGATCGAGCGGGCGCCGGTCTGCGTCGAGTATCGCGCGCATGACGTTTGCGGCATGGGGCCGCCCTCGTCGGGGGCGCTGACCGTCGGGCAGATCCTCGGCGCGCTCGCGCCCTACGATCTGGCTGCGCTCGGCCCGGAGAGCGCCGAAGCCTGGCGGCTGATCGGCGATGCCTCGCGGCTCGCCTTCGCCGACCGGGGCCGCTACATGGCCGACAGCGATTTTGTCCCCGTGCCAACCGAAGGGCTGGTCGATCCCGCCTACCTCGAAACCCGCGCAGAGTTGCTGGGCGGGCAGACGGCCCTGACAGACGTCGCGCCCGGCGATCCCGAATGGGACCACGCGCAGCTCTTGGCCGATGATCGCTCCATCGAGTTCCCCTCGACATCGCATATCTCCATCGTCGACGCAGAGGGCAATGCCCTGTCGATGACCACCACTATCGAGAACGGCTTCGGCTCGCGGCTCTTCGTGCGGGGCTTCCTGCTCAACAACGAACTCACCGATTTCAGCTTCGAGACCCATGACAACGGCGTACCCATCGCCAACCGGCTCGAGCCCGGAAAGCGGCCGCGGTCTTCCATGGCGCCGACCATCGTGATGAAGGATGGCGCGCCGGTCATGGTCGTCGGCTCGCCGGGCGGCAGCCGGATCATCGGCTACGTCGCGCAGGCGGTGATCGCCCATCTCGACTGGGGCATGGATGTGCAGCAGGCGGTGGCGGCACCCCATCTGCTCAACCGCTTCGGCACCATGGACATCGAGGCGGGCACCGGCGCCGAGGCGCTGGCCGGCCCGCTGGGTGACATGGGCTTCGACACCAGCCTTCGCGACCTGAACTCGGGGCTGCATGCCATCGCGGTGGGCGCGGCGCTCACCGGCGGCGCCGATCCTCGCCGCGAGGGGATCGCTCTTGGCGAGTAACCCCGCGCAGGGGTTGATCCGGCGCAAGGACGCGCAGCGTTCCCCATGGCAATGAAACTTGCGTGACCCGGGGAACTTCGCGCAGACTTCCCGGGTTGACCGTGAAAGGCACAGGCAGACGGAGGACGTCATCATGGCTCAGACTGCAACCAAATCGAACGACACCCCCAAGGTGGCGGAGACGCTGCAAGGGGACGGCGAGGCGCTGAGCGATCAGATCAAGACCCTGCGCGCCGACGTGGCCTCGCTGGCCGAACTCGTGGGGGATATCGGCAAACGCCGCGGCGCGGAATACCGGGCCGCCGGCGAAGCCAAGGCGCAGGAAGTGCGCGACCGCGGCGAAGAGGCGCTGCGCGAGGCCGGCCAGCGCGTCGCCGAGCTCGAAAACAATGCGCGCGGCCAGATCCAGGCGAATCCGTTCCAGGCCATCGGCCTTGCGGCGGCGGTCGGGTTCCTGATCGGTTATGTCGGCAGCCGGAGGTAAGATCGTTTGTTCGCCCTGTTCGAGGCAAGACTGAGAGCCGCCCTGACAAGGGTCGGTCGTACCATCGCCGGGGCGGTCTGCATGGCCGTCGCGGCGATTTTCTTTACCATCGCCGGCTGGATCGCGCTGGCCGAAGCTCAGGGTGAGCTGGTCGCCGCGCTCGTGGTTGGCGGCGTCTACCTCGTGCTGGCGCTCTTGCTCCTCTTCCTGCCCGTCCGCCCGCGGGTGCCCGTCGCCGCGGCCCCGACCGCGGCGCCGGTGACCTCTCTGGTCGAAGCCTTCCTGGCGGGCCGCGCGGCAGGGCAGGCAATGCGCAAGGAGTGATCCGCCTGAGCGCGGACCTCTTTGGCGCCGCCTTTTATTTCATGAAATGTGTCAAAAAATCATTGATTTTGAAGCGCTCGCGCCACAGTCTGGTGCGGGATTATTCTTTTGTAGGCAGCCGGACATTGCCCCGGGGTGGCAAGTGTGGCAGAAGTTTTTGTAAGGATATCTGAACGGAAGAGTTTAGCGGATGACCGATTTCGTCACCCTCCGCCGTATGATGGTTGATACACAGGTTCGTCCCTCGGACGTCACCAAGTTCCCTATCATCGACGCCATGCTCCGTGTCCCGCGCGAAGCATTCGTGCCCGACGAGGCCGTGGACGCGGCCTATGCCGGCCGCAACATCGACCTCGGTGACGGGCGCGTGGTGCTCGACCCGCGGACCTTTGCCAAGATGCTCGACGCGCTGAACGTGGATGGCGACGACCTCGTGCTCGATATTGGCTCGGGGCTCGGCTACAGCGCCGCGGTCATCGCCCGCATCGCCGAGGCCGTGGTTGCGGTCGAGGATGACGCGGAGCGCGCCGAGGAGGCGCAACCGCTGCTGATGGACCATGCGGACAACGTGATCCAGCATGTCGGCCCGCTCGCCGAGGGTGCGCCGCAACATGGGCCCTACGATGCCATCGTGATCGAGGGCGGAATTGAACAGCTTCCCGAGACCATTGCCGGGCAGCTCAAGGACGGCGGGCGGATTGCCTGTATTTTCATGGACGGGGCGCTGGGAACGGTGAAGGTCGGCTGGAAGATCGACGGCACCATCACCTGGCGATTTTCTTTCAACGCCACTGCGCCCGTGCTTGCCGGGTTCAACAAAGAGGTGGCCTTTGCGCTCTGACCCGAAACGGGCAGGCGGGTACAAAATCGGATCGAGAGGGCAGGAAAATGGCGCGTAAATCTCTGACGACATGGATGACGGGCGTGTGCCTTGCGGCCGGGCTCGCGATGCCCGCCGCGGCAGAGACGCTGGCGGATGCCTTGGCCGGGGCCTACAACACCAGTGGGCTGCTCGAGCAGAACCGGGCGGTGCTGCGTGCCGCCGACGAAGACGTGGCCCAGGCGGTCGGCGCGCTTCGTCCGGTGATCTCCTGGACCGGTGACGTGACCCGCAACTACGGCGAGACCCGCAGTGCGGTGACCGGCAATTATACCGGCGCGGCCACCGACACCACGTCGATCGGGCTCATTGCCTCGCTGGTTCTCTACGATGGCGGCAGCAACCGTCTCGCTGTGGACGCCGCCAAGGAAACCGTTCTGGCCACCCGCTCAGGCCTCGTCTCGGTCGAACAGGACGTGCTGCTGCGCGCCGTCAACGCCTTCATGGAAGTCCGCCGGGCCATCGAAACCCTGACCTTGCGGCAGAACAACGTTCGCGTGATCGGCGAGGAACTCCGCGCCGCCGACGACCGCTTCGAGGTCGGCGAAGTCACCCGCACCGACGTCGCTTCGGCCCAGGCGCGGCTCGCCGCGGCCCGCTCGCTGCTTGCCGCGGCCGAGGGCGCACTGGCCCAGGCCCGCGAGGAATACCGCGCGTCGGTGGGCCGCCTGCCGGGCAACCTCGTCTCGCCGAGCAGCCTGCCACGCATTCCGGCAACGGCCGATCAGGCCCGGGCGATCGCCCTGCGCGACCACCCGGATATCATCCAGGTGCAGCACCAGGTGGCCGCAGCCGAAGTCGGCGTCGCCATCGCGCAATCCAACATGAGCCCCACCGTGTCGCTGCAAGGCACCTACGGCTTTGACGAGAGCTTCGACAGCGAGGCCGGCACGCGCGGGGGCACCGTCGGTCTGAACGTGTCGGGCCCGATCTATCAGGGCGGCCAGCTCAGCTCGATCAAGCGTCAGGCCTATGCCAGCCGTGATCAGCGCCGTGCAGCCCTGCTGCAGCTGACCAAGTTGATCCCGCAGTCGGTTACCAATGCCTATGCCAACCTGCGTGTGGCGCAGGCGGCCCGCGCGGCCTCAGACGAGCAGGTCCGCGCCGCCACCGTCGCCTTCCGCGGCACCCGCGAGGAAGCGACGCTCGGTGCCCGCACCACGCTCGACGTGCTCGACGCCGAGCAGGAACTGCTCGACGCGCGCAACACCCAGATCTCCGCCGTGGTCGACGAGACGATCGCCGCCTATACCGTGCTTTACACCATGGGCCAGCTGACGGCGGAAGACCTGGCACTGAACGTGCCGCGCTACGACCCTGCCGAGTACTACAACCTGGTCAAGTCCGCTCCGGTCCAGTCGCGCCAGGGCGCGGATCTGAACCGTATCCTGAAGGCGATGGGGAAGCAGTAAGCTTCTCCTCGTCCTTGTTGTCTGGCGCCCCCCAAGACGCTACACTTGGGGGGACAGGCAAGAGTGGTACATAAATGTCCGATCCCGTGACCAATGTGGAAATCGAGGACGTGCTTTCCTCTATCCGGAGGTTGGTTTCCGAAGATTCCCGTCCCGAGTCCACGTCAGAGGCGCCCCAGGCGCAGCGTTCCGCTCCGGCGGGGCGGCTGGTCTTGACCCCCGCGCTGCGCGTGCAAGAGGCCCCCGCGTCCGAGGTGACGGACAGCGACACCTCCGAGACCGGCGAAGACGCGCCCGCGCGCCATGCTCCGCCGCTCGCAGCGCGTCTTGTTCCGGCCGAGGAAGAGGTCGCCGAGGTCGCCCGCCGTGCGCCCCTGCGCGCCATCGCACCCGAGGCGACGCCAGGTCCGGTGCCCGAGGCAGCGGTCAGCGACGAGGTCGAAGAGGCACCCTTCATCGAGGTGGACGAAGAGTCCGAAAGCGAGTTCGCCGAGGCGTCCATCGCCGATTTCTTCGCGCTCAAGCAGCGCGACAGCACCCCTCCTCAGGCTACGCCGATTGCCGATGCGACCGCGAAGGAGGGCAGTCTCGCGCAGAAGATCGCCGAGCTCGAGGAGATGATTGCGCGCAGCACGCATGAGTTCGAGCCTGAACGTGGTGAAGCGGCCCCAGAGGCGATCTTCCGGCACCAGCCGGGCGATGAGCCCGCGCCGAGCCAGCCCGTGACGGCCGAGGACGAGGACCAGGAACTCGCAAGCCGCCCGATGCCCGAACCCGAGCTGGTGGATGAGCCCTATGTGCTCGAGACCCCGGCTCAGCCCGATATCACGCCCGACGAGGACGCGCTCGAAGATGAGCCCGAAGAGACCGTCGCGGACCTGCAATCCGCGACCTCGGCGCGCTCCGCGGCAGAGGACGGTGCTGCCGAAGAGCCGCAGGCCGAGCCCGAACCCGCGCCACGCCGCCCGGTGAAGATCCTGCGCAACCCGGTCTGGCAGCGCAGTCAGAGCAACCTGCGCAGCGACACCTCCGCACCCGAGCAGCCGCCGGCGCCCGTCGCCGAGTCGCCGAGCGGTGTCGACGAGGACCGCCTGCGCGCGCTGATCGCCGAGGTGGTCCGAGAAGAACTGCAGGGGGCCTTGGGAGACGGCGCGACGCGCACTATCCGCACGCTGGTGCGCCGCGAGCTCCAGCGCCTGCTTGCGAGCGACGATCTCGACTGACCGCGCGACGCGGATCACAAACACCGAACGAAAGCGAAGCCCGGCGCCCAAGGCGTCCGGGCTTCTTGCTGCCTGGCCAGCAGGGGAGGGAACCGGCGGAAACTGGCCGACGGTGCCTCTGGAAACGCCGAAGGCGCGCCCGTTTCGGGGCGCGCCTTCGACTGGCTGGGGGCCGGGCCCCCTATACCGGGATCAAGCGGCTTCGGCTTGTTCCGCGGCTGCGGCTGCGTGACGACGCTCGCTCTCCTCGCGCGACAGCGCGACCGAGGTGCGGACACCTTTCGACACGAATTCCATCAGACCGGAGACAACCCGCTCGTTCGGGTCGATACCGGCGCAGCTCAGAACTTCACGGCCGTCGCGCGAGCGTGCCCAGCGGGCGATCTGCTCGGGACCATTGCCGTATTTCTTGTCATCGGCGATTGCATCGTCGAGCGCAGCCAGAACCACAGCGGCGAAAAGTTTCCGCGCGCGGTTGCCTTGTTCGGCATGGTAGGCTGTGCTGTCCACGAAATCCTTCATCTTTCGACCTTTTTGATTATTGCTCTTGTCTTTTCTGGCGTACGCGGCGTTATGGACCATTCCGTTCGATTCGGATACAGCACAAACGCATAGCGTCGTTGCATCTGGTGCATATCTCGGCTTGTACGGAACGCGAGATATCGTTGTCTTGCACGGGGCGAACCGGCCATATATAGGAGGCCGGAAAACCCCTTCAACCTTACTGTAAAGTTTTCTGACCATGCCCAAGATCAACGGTAACGAGATCCGCCCCGGGAACGTGCTCGAGCATGAAGGTGGCCTGTGGGCCGCGGTGAAGGTCGACCACGTGAAGCCCGGCAAGGGCGGCGCCTTTGCCCAGGTCGAGATGAAGAACCTGCGCAACGGCTCCAAGCTGAACGAGCGTTTCCGCTCGGCGGACAAGGTCGAGCGCGTGCGCCTCGAACAGAAGGACATGCAGTTCCTCTATGAGGACGCCGGTCAGCTGATCTTCATGGACACAGAGACCTATGAGCAGGTGCAGCTCGACGCCGACATCCTCGGCGAGCGTCGCCCCTTCCTGCAGGATGGCATGACCATCGTCGTCGAATTCCACGAGGAAGAAGCGCTGAACGCGACCCTGCCGCAGAAGGTGACCTGCAAGATCGTCGAGACCGAGCCGGTGGTCAAAGGTCAGACCGCGGCAAACAGCTTCAAGCCCGCCGTGCTCGACAATGGTGTGCGTGTCCTGGTTCCGCCCTTCGTCGGGCAGGACGAGGACATCATCGTGAACACCGAGACCATGGAGTATTCGGAACGCGCATAACCCGCGCGCCGACCAGTTTGTCCCCGTGCGATCCGGGGGCGACATAGCATGACCAAAGGGCCTCCGGCGCATAGCCCAGGAGGCCCTTTTTCATGTTCACGTCTTGCGATTCAAAAGACATTCCCGCGCTGGCCGTCATGCTGCGCGGCTTGCACGAGCTGCACGTCGCCCATGTGCCGCACCGGTTCCACGACCGCGCCAGCGAGGCCGAGCTGCAGAGCTTCTTGGCCGAGGCCATGGCGCAGGGCGCCCAGCTGCGCGCCTACCGCGTGGGTCACGTGCCGCGCGGCTACCTGATGTGGCGCTGGCGGCTGTCCGGGGCCACCACGCTCGGTCATGCGCAGCGCCGGGCCGAACTCGAACACATCTGGGTCGAGCCTTCCTGGCGCCGGCGCGGCGTGGCGCGGCGGCTCATTGCAGGCTTCGAGGCCGAGATCGCCGGGCAGGGGGCAGAGGGCTGGACCACCACGGTGCACGCCTTCAACGCCCCCCCGCGCGCGCTGATGCTCGGGGCGGGCGCCAAGGGGGCGGTGGAGGTGCTCGAAAAGCGCTTTCAGGCAGCGATCTAGCTTGGTCGCGGAGTGATCCGTCTGCGCATCATGCCTGCCTGTCGGCCCGCGCCTCTGCGGACCGGCTCAAGAGATGCGGCGCAGCGTCGCCTCTCCGGCGCGCATCTCACCCTCGGCCCGGTCAAAGCGCAGGTAGGCAAGGCCACGCCCGCCCGATTGGGTGTAAAGCGTGCCCGCGGGTTTGCCATCGCTCTCGACCGGCGTGCCCACCGGCGCTGCGCCGGTCACCTCGACGGGCACCAGTCCCTTGCGCAGCTCGGTCTTGTGCTTCATTCGCGCGGTGACCTCCTGGCCGACGTAACAGCCCTTTTTGAAGTCGACACCGTTCAGGCGCTCGAATCCGGTCTCGAGGATAAAGCTGTCGGGGGTCAGTTCGACGCCGCTCTCGGGCACGCAGGCGGCGACGCGCAGCGCGCTCCAGTCGGCGTCCTGGCCGGGTTGGCCGTCGTAGCCGCGCCAGCCCAGCGAAGGATCGCGCGGGTCCGCATAGGCGCCCTCGGGCGCCGGTCCGGTGCCGCGGCTCACGGCGATGTCGGTCGGTTCGAGCTCGACCTTGGCGCGCAGCTTGTACAGCGTGAGCGCGCGGGTCAGGTCGGCGGCGAGCGGCTCGGCCACGTCGATGAGGATCGCCCCGTCGGGGCGTGGCACGAGGAAGAAGTCCGCCCGGTACTTGCCCTGCGGCGTCAGCAGCGCGGCATAGACCAGCCCGTCCTTCAGCTTGCCCAGGTCGTTGGTGACAAGGTTCTGCAGGAAGTCGTTGGCCTCGGGGCCGCTGACGCGCAGGACGCTGCGCGGGGCGTCCGTCGGGATGCCTGTGGTGGCGGTCATGGTTGCTCCGTCGGTTGTCCATTGCGCCGACTATAGGCGCGGCGGGGGACAGGTTACAGGGGGAGCGCCTCAGACGGTCTGTTCATCCTCGAACTGCATGGCGTGCAGACGTGCATAGGCGCCGCCAAGCGCCAAGAGCTCATCATGGGTGCCCTGTTCGACCACGTGGCCGGCATCCATCACCACGATCTTGTCGGCATGGCGGATGGTCGACAGCCGGTGCGCGATGACCAGCGTTGTGCGCCCGGCCGAGAGCTGGTCGAGCGCCGCCTGCACCACCTGCTCCGAGGCCGCGTCGAGCGCCGAGGTGGCCTCGTCCAGCAACAGGATCGGCGTATCGCGCAGCAGGGCGCGGGCGATGGCCACGCGCTGGCGCTGCCCGCCCGAGAGGTTGCTGCCGCGGGCGCCGGCGAGGCTGTCGAGCCCGTCGGGCAGGCGCGGCACGAAGTCCGCGACATGCGCCGCCTCGAGCACCTTGTCGAGCTCGGCCTCGGGCACGTCTTCGCGGCCGAGCAGGATGTTTTCGCGCAGGCTGTCCTCGAAGAGCAGCGCGTCCTGGCTGACCACCGAGAACAGGCCGCGCAGCTCGGCGAGCTTCATGGCATCCGTGCGCACGCCGCCGATTGTGACCTCGCCCGCATCGGGATCGACCAGCCGGGTCAGCACGTTGAACACCGTCGACTTGCCCGCGCCCGAGGCGCCGACAAGCGCCGTGGTCTTGCCCGCCTCGGCGGTGAAGCTGGTGCCGCGCAGCACGGCCGAGCCGGAGTAGTTCAGCTCGACGCCGCTCAAAACGATCTCGGGCACGCCCTTGGGGGCAGGGACCGGGTGCGGCGGATCGCGCAGCTCGGGCTCGAGCTCCAAAAGCTCCTTGATCCGCTCGATCGAGGCGGCGGCGATCTGCCAGGTGCCGCTCACCGCGCCGAGCCGGCGCAGCGGCTCGAAGGCGAGGCCGATGGCAGTGAAGAAAGCCATGAAATCGCCGACGCTCTTCTGCCCCGAGATGATCTCGCCGCCGCCGAAGATCAGCACGCCGCAGATGCCGATGCCGGACATCACGTCGATCAGTCCGGGGATGGCCGATTGGCCGAGGCTCGAGGCGACGGTGGTGCGGACCCGCTCCTTGGTCAGCGACTTGTAGCGCTTGGCCTGGTATTTCTCGAGCCGGTTGAGCTTGATCGGCACGATGCCGTGGAAGATCTCGTTCAGCCGGGTAGACAGGCCGGCCGAGATGTCCCGCGCGTGGCGCGCATATCTGCGCACGTAGCGCTGCAGCATGACCGAGGGCGCGACCATGAGCGGCACGCCGACCAACGCGATCAGCGTCCAGCGCCAGTCCATCGTGATCGCCACGCCGAAGAGCGAGACCAGCGCGATCATATCGCGGCCGGTGCCGGTGATCAGGATGCTCCAGACCTTGCTGACCGAGGCGACGTCGCCCTCGATACGCTGCATCAGATAGCCGGGGCCGTATTTTTGATGAAAGCTGCCGTCCAGCCGCATGAGGTGCGTCAGCAGGTCGTTGCGGATGTCGGCGACGGTCAGCTGCGAAACCCGCGTCAGCACCACTTTTTGGATGATGCTGGCCAGCGCGCGGATCATGAAGATCGAGAAGATCGCAATGCCGACCCAGGTCAGCGCGGCACGGCTGCCGCCAACCAGAACCTGATCGAACATCGGCTTCATCATGTAGCTGAGGAACCCGAACATCGAGCCTTCGAGCATCATGAAGACAAAGGCGATGACGATCTGCCAGCGGTAGCGCCAGAGATAGCGGCGCCCGAGCCAGAAGAGCAGGTTGCCGCTTTTCTTGTCCGCGCTGCTCATGCCATCTCTTCCGGCGGGCGCTTGTTGTCGAAGCCCGCCTGCAGCTGGCGCGAGTCGTACTCCGTGCGCACCCATTCCTCGAAGGCGATCGGCCGGCGGCGGTTGCGCGCGGCATAGGTGTCGAGGATGTAGCCCTGGATCCCGGTCTTGGTGAACTCGAGGTGGGCGTATTTCAGCCCCATCTGCTTGCGCGCCTCTTCGACCGGCACGCCCTCGAACACCATCAGGTAGACGGCAGAGGCGAAGCCGGCGCGGTCGGCGCCCGATTTGCAGTGAAACATCATCGGCTTCTCGGCCTCGCGCATCGTATCGATGAGATGCGTGATCCGCTCGGCCTTGGGCGCCATGCGCGCCCAGAGCTTGGCATGCAGCAGCGTCAGGCCAAGCTGCTCGCAGCTCTCCTTCTCGAAGAGATAATGCGAGTATTTCTCTTCGCCGCGAAGCGTGATGACGGTCTTGATGCCCATCTGCGCGTATTTCTCGAAGCGCGCATGGGTCGGTTGGTTCGACCGCCAGACGCCGGGAGCGATCTGCCAGAAATTGTGCCAGAAGAGGCGCAGGAAGGCATGGTCAAAGACATTGTAATGCAGCTTCGAGAGCATCCGGGCGCGGGGCGTCGAGATGTCCTTGCCGAAGGATCGGCGAAAGCGCCGCTCCGCGGTCTCGATCTTGTCCCAGAACTTGGTCAGCATGCATTATTTCCTGTGCCTGTCGCGCGGCGGTTTACGGTCTCCGGCCCCTGCTGGCAAGCGCCGTGCCCTGCGCGGGGCTTGCCGCGGCCCTGCATCCGGGGCGTGTCCGTGGCGTGTCCGCGGCGCGGCCGAGGGAGATTGACCTCGGCGCAACCGCGGTTAGGTTGGCCCTCGCCCCGGAATTTCAAGGGGTGCTTTCGGAGTTTTCGCATGTCTCTCGCCCATGGTCGCCCCTACTTGGCCATTCCCGGTCCTTCCGTCATGCCCGACGCGGTGCTGCGCGCCATGCACCGCGCCTCGCCCAATATCTACGAAGGGGCGATCGTCGAGATGGTGGCCGGGATGATCCCCGACCTGCGCTACGTCGCGCAGAGCGAGGCGGCCAAGGTGGCGATCTACATCGCCAACGGCCACGGTGCCTGGGAGGCGGCGCTGGCGAATGTGGTGGGCGAGGGCGACAAGGTGCTGGTGCCGGCGACCGGCCGCTTTGCCCATGGCTGGGCCGAGATGGCACAGGGTCTCGGCGTAGAGGTCGAGCTGATCGACTTCGGCACCAAGTCCACCTACGATCCGGAACTGGTGGCCGAGGCGCTGCGGAGCGACAAGGACCGCAAGATCAAGGCCGTGCTGGCCAGCCACGTCGACACGGCGACCTCGATCCGCAACGATCTCGCGAGCCTGCGCGCCGCCATGGACAGCACCGGCCACCCGGCGCTGCTGATGGCCGACTGCGTCGCCTCGCTGGGCGTCGAGGAATTCCGCATGGACGACTGGGGCGTCGACATCATGGTCACCGGCTCGCAGAAGGGGCTGATGGTGCCGCCGGGTCTGGGCTTCGTCTTCTTCAACGACAAGGCCGAGGCGCGCCGCGCCGAGATGCCCCGCGTGTCGCGCTACTGGGATTGGGTTCCGCGCGGCAATCCCGACTTCTTCTACCAGTACTTCGGCGGCACCGCCCCGACGCATCACCTCTATGGTCTGCGCGTGGCGCTCGACATGATCCGCGAAGAGGGCATCGAGCAGGTCTGGCATCGCCATGCCGTGCTGGCCCGCGCCATCTGGGCGGCGGCAGAGGCCTGGGGGCAGGGCGGCCCGCTGACGCTCAACGTCGCCGACCGCGGCCTGCGCAGCCACGCGGTGACCGCGCTGCGGCTCGGCAAGCCCTATGGCGCGCAGCTGCGCAAGTGGTGCGAGACCGAGGCGGGCGTGACGCTGGGCATCGGCCTCGGCATGGCCGAGCCCGAGGACCCCATGGGTACGGGCTTCTTCCGCATGGGCCATATGGGCCACGTCAACGCGCATATGATCCTTGGCCTGCTGGGCGTGATCGAGGCGGGCTTCGTGTCAATCGGGATTCCCTACGGGCAGGGCGCGCTCGGCGCCGCCGCCGCAGAGATCGCCAAGGGCTGACAGGCTCGGCGCGGGCTCGGCTCGTGTCCGGCGCGAAGACTTAGCACGGGCGCGGGGCTCACCGCTGCGGCGGGGTCTCGCGTCGGCCGTTCCGGCGATGCTCGATGATCGTGATCACGTGGTTGATCGCCACTCCGGCGATCACCACCGGGCCAAGCCCGTAGCTGATCCAGAGCAGCAGGAAGACAAGGAACATCACCACGAAGACCAGCACGAGGTTCGCGCTGGAGAAATCGGGCCGCGGCGGTTCGGAGGGATAGGCCATAATGCGATCCTCGGACAGACAGACTAAGACGGCAGACTGAAAAGACGGCGGGCTGAGAGGGGACGTGCAATAGCACAAGGGTAGCGCACCCCGGGCCCGGGTCACGCTTCAGGCTGATCAAAACTGCTTTCGAAAACCTTTCCCGCCGATCTGTCGATACAGGTCGGCGGAAATTTGTGCATCTGACCGAAGAGCTGGCTCAGGCGGCGTTCTCGCGGGCTTCCGCCAACGCCGCGGGCAATGCCTCTTCCAGCGCGTCAAGATCGGACTCGGTGCCCGCGCCGATGCGGATGCAGCGGTTCTGCGGCGCAACGAAGGGCATGCGCACGAAGACCCCCCGCGCGCCGAGCCCCTCCAGCACCGCCTTGGCGAACGCGCCGTCGCCGCCGCAGTCCACCGCGACGAAATTGGTGGCCGAGGGCAGGGCGCGCAGCCCGTTCGCCTGCGCGATGGCGGCGATGCGCGCCCGCGCGGCGGCGACCTTCTCGATGGTCTGTTCCAGCCAGTCCCGGTCCTGCAGCCCCGCGAGGGCCCCGGCCTGCGCCGCGCGGTTCATGCCGAAATGGTTGCGGATCTTGTCGAAGGCGCGAATGAGCGGCGCCGCCGCCAGCGCGTAGCCGACCCGCGCGCCCGCCATGCCGTAGGCCTTGGAGAAGGTGCGGAAGCGGATCACCCGCGGATCTTCGATGTCGATTTCGGGCGCGGTGCCCTCGGGGGCGAACTCCACATAGGCCTCGTCGAGCACCAGCAGCGTGCCCTCGGGCACGGTGCCGAGCTGCGCCGCGATCTCCGCACCCGGCTTCCACGAGCCCATCGGGTTGTCGGGGTTGGCGAAGTAGACGAGCTTGGCATCCACCTCGGCGGCCTTGGCCAGCAGGGCGGGCAGGTCCTCGGCGTCATCCTTGTAGGGCACCTTGTGCAGCACCCCGCCGAAGCCGGCCACGTGGTAGTTGAAGGTCGGATAGGCGCCGTCCGAGGTCACCACCGCATCGCCCTGCGCCACCAGCAGCCGCACGAGGTAGCCGAGAAGCCCGTCGATGCCCTCGCCGACCATGACGTTCTCGGGCGCGACACCATGCTCGGCGGTGATGGCATGACGCAGCTCATAGCTGGTCGAGTCGCCGTATTTCCAGATCTCCGCGGCCTCGCGCTGCATCGCCTCGATCGCGCGGGGCGAGGGGCCGAAAACGTTCTCGTTGGCACCGATGCGGGCGCGGAACGGGGCGCCGCGCTCGCGCTCCTGGGTTTCCGGGCCGACGAAGGGCACGGTCTCGGGAAGCGAGGCGACGAGCGGGGTGTAGCGAGGTCCAGTCATGGCGGAGATATGCCGCAGCGCAATAGCTCTGGCAATAGGCCGGACACTGCCGCCACCCGCCGCGGTCCCGCGCCCCGCGCCACACGGGCGCCCCGGTCACAGCACCGTAGGGCCGGGCGGCGAGGGATTGACCCCGCCGGGGGTTGCGGTCAGGTTCGCGCGCGACAAGCTGACCCTGAAAGAGTGCCCATGGCCCGTACCCCGCCGCCCTTTGCCCCCTTCGAATGGATGATCGCCTGGCGCTACCTGCGTGCCCGGCGCGCCGAGGGCGGTGTCAGCGTGATGACCTGGATCAGCCTCATCGGCATCACGCTCGCGGTCTTCGCGCTGATTGCCACGCTCTCGGTGCGCTCGGGCTTCCGGGCCGAGTTCGTCGACACGATCCTCGGCTCCAACGCCCATGTGACGGTCTACTCTTCGGCCCGCGTCGACGACGAGGGCCGCACCCTGCGCACCTTCGAGGACTATGCGGACCGAGCGAAAGCCGTGGCCGAGGTGCCCGGCGTCGAACGGGCCGCGCCGCTGGTCAAGGGGCAGGTCATGGCCAATGCCAACGGCCGCAATGCCGGGGTCGAGGTCTTCGGCATCTCGGGCGAGGACCTGCAGGGCATCCGCCGTGTCGTCGATCCCGAGACCGGGCGCGGCGATCTCTCGCGCTTCGGGAGCGGCATCGCGCTCGGCTCGGGCGTGGCGCGCGAGCTGGGGGTGGATGTGGGCGATCAGGTGAAACTCATCTCTCCCGACGGGGTGAAGACCGCCTTCGGCATTTCCCCCCGGGTCAAGGCCTACGAGGTGGTCTGGGTGTTCACCGCCGGGCGCTACGACATCGACCGGACCCGCGCCTACATGCCCTTCGAGGAGGCGCAGCTCTACTTCAACCGCGAAGGCGCGGCGGATGAGCTCGAGGTGATGGTGGACGACCCCGAAGCCGTCGACGGCATGGCCACGGCGATCCAGCAGGCCGCCGGGCAGGGCGCGCTGGTCTGGACATGGCAGGACGCCTCGGGCGGCTTCCTGCGCGCGCTCGAGATCGAGGACAACGTGATGTTCGTGATCCTCTCGGTGCTGGTGCTCATCGCGACGATGAACATCGTTTCCGGCCTCATCATGCTGGTCAAGAACAAGGGCCGCGACATCGGCATCCTGCGCACCATGGGGCTCACCGAGGGCTCGGTGCTCCGGGTCTTCTTCATCTGCGGCGCCTTCACCGGGGTGATCGGCACGATCCTCGGGGTGATCCTCGGCTGCCTTTTCGCCATCTACATTGACCCGATCTTCTCCTTCGTGAACTACGTCGCGGGCGGCGGCGTCTGGGATCCGGCGGTGCGCGGCATCTATTCGCTTCCCGCCAAGCTGCAATGGGCCGACGTCTTCGCCGCCATGGCGCTCTCGCTCGGCCTCAGCTTCATCGTGACCATCTTCCCCGCGCGCCGTGCCGCGCGCATGAACCCCGTGGAGGCGCTGCGCTATGAGTGATCCCGTCCTGCGCCTGTCGGGCATCGAGAAGTTCTACAAACGCGGCAAGCCCAACGAGGTGCAGGTGCTGCGCGGCGCCGAGCTGCAGGTCGGCCGCGGCGAGGTGGTGGCGCTGGTCGCCCCCTCGGGCGCGGGCAAGTCGACGCTGCTGCACATCGCCGGTCTGCTCGACACCGCCGACGCGGGCGAGGTGGCGATCGCGGGCGAGGTACTGGGCGGCAAGTCCGACCGCCGCCGCACCATCGTGCGCCGGCAGGAAGTTGGCTTTGTCTACCAGTTCCACCACCTCCTCCCCGAGTTCACCGCGCTCGAGAACATCACCCTGCCGCAGCTCGCCAACGGCGTGCCGCCAAAAGAGGCCGCGGCCCGGGCGCGCCAGCTTCTGGCGTCGGTCGAGCTCGAAGGCCGCGCCGCGCATCGTCCGGCGGCCATGTCCGGCGGCGAGCAGCAGCGCGTCGCCTTCTGCCGCGCCATGGCCAATGCGCCGAAGCTGCTGCTGGCGGACGAGCCGACGGGCAACCTCGATCCTGCGACCTCGGACCGGGTCTTCGGCGCGCTGATGACGCTGGTGCGTGAGACAGGTCTCTCGGCGCTCATCGCCACGCACAATCTCGAGCTGGCGGGCCGCATGGACCGGCAGGTCGAGCTGCGCGAGGGGCGGCTGGTCGCGCTCTGAGCGCGGCCGCCGGGCGCTTCTCAGGAAGACCCCGGCAGGGCCGCGACCGCGCCAGATTTTTGTCACACTCCGGCGCCAGGGTCCGGGCGAAACGCCTCGTGACCCTGGACCTCCCCGGACGCCCCCATGCCCCTCGAATTCCTCATCGCGCTCACGGCGCTCCTGCCATTCGCCGTCGCCGCGTTTCCCTTCGACAAGGGCGGCGACGACGAGGACGCCTCTGACGACGTTGTTGAGGATGAGACCGAAATCGGCGGCGAGGACATGATTCTCCCCATCGAGGAGGACGACGCGGATCCCGCGACCGAAGAGGGAACGGGCGACGGCACCCCTGAGGACATCACGGGCGAGGCGGAGACCGAAGCGCCCGGCGACACCGCCGAGGAGGACACCTCCGGCATAGACACCCACACGACCATCGGCAGCGACGGCGACGACACGCTCTCGGGCAGCGAGACCGGCGACACGCTTTTTGGCGGCGCTGGAGGCGATGTGATCTACGGGTTTGCGGGCTCCGACAGCATCGACGCGGGCAGCGGCGCGGATTACGCCGAGGGCGGCAGCGGCGGCGACACGATCGCCGGTGGCGCAGGTGCCGACACGGTGATGGGCGGCTCGGGCGATGACCTGCTCTGGGGCTCGGACGCGGAGGGCGACGACGGCGAGGCCGACCTGCTCATCGGCGGCAGCGGCGACGACACGCTGACGCTCGGCGCCGGCGACCTCGGTCTTGGTGGGGCAGGGGCAGACCGCTTCGTGCTCGCCGACGGCGCGGTCATCGAGGATTTCGACGAGGCCGAAGACATGGTCGTCTTCACCTACGAGGGCGACATCGCCCCCGAGATCGTCTCGCAGGTCGCCGGCCCGTCTGGACTGGTGGTCACGCTGGACAATGGTGCCTCGGTCACGTTGGTCGGCCGCAGCGCGCCCATCACCTCGCACAGCGTCGCCTTCCTCGGCGCGGCGGCCTGAGGCGCGGCCTGACGCAGGGCCTCAGCGCTGCGCGAGGAAGACGCCCGCCGCCATCATCGCCAGCCCCAGCCCGCGCCGCGCGCTGATCGGTGTGGCGATCACGCCGAAAAGCCCGAAGTGGTCGATCGCCGCGGCGCTGATGAGCTGCCCCAGCAGCACGAAGAACACCGCTCGCCCGACCCCGAAGGTCGGGGCGACATAGGTGACGCTGAGCACGTAGAAGGCGACGAAGAGCCCGGCAAGGAACAGGGACTTCGGGGCATCCGCCGCCCGCGCGAGCGGGCGGACATCGAGCGAGACAAGCACGATCAGGCTGGCACATAACGCAACGCAGAAGAGGATCACCGCCGCGGCCGCTGGCGAGCCCATCCAGACACCGAGCCGCGAATTGAGCGCGGCGAGCACCGGGATGCCGATCCCGGCGGCGAGCATGATCAGGGCTTGAGTGGGCATTCGCGGTCTCCGTCTTCGCTGTCGGCGCGACATTGGCGCGACCCGCGGCGAATGTCACCGTCGAAACCGGGCACCGGAATGTCCTCGGGTCTGATCCGGGCTTGATCCGCCCGCGGTGCCGGGCGACACAGGGGAAAGGGGTCGGGGACAACCGCGCTGCAAGGCCGGGCCTGGCCCCGGACGACATGTTGAGGGAGCACGCGCAATGAACACGGTGATGAAGGGCGGGATCTGGGCGATCTCCGCGGCGGGGCTGCTGGGCCTTGGGGCCTGCATGGAGGCCTCCATGCCCGAAGCGGCGGACGGCCAGGCGCTGTTCATGGACTATTGCGCGTCCTGCCATGGCACCACGGCGGTCGGCAACGGGCCGCTTGCGGCGGATCTCGGGATCACCCCCGCCGATCTCACCCATATTGCCGCGCGCCGGGGCGGCGAGTTCCCCCGCGCCGAGGTGCTCTCGATGATCGATGGCTACGCGCGCTCCGATATGGAGGGCCCGGGCATGCCGGAATTCGGCGAATTGCTGAAGGGCGAGGAAGTGCCGCTGGACACCGGCGACGGCATCCTGACGCCGACGCCGCGCAAGATGGTGGCGTTGATGGAATATCTCGAATCGATCCAGGTCACCAACTGAGGCCGCGCCCCTTGCAAGGCGTCTGGCGCGGCGCCTAGGCCGCGCCCACCGCCTTGCGCGCCATGTCCCAGTAGAGCGCGGCGACCTCCTGCTCGGAGAGCCGCCCGCCTTCGCGGTACCAGGTGTTCACCCCGGTCAGCATGCCGATCAGCGCAAAGGCGGCGATCCGCGTGTCGGGCACCGAAAGCTGACCCGCCGCCTGTCCGTCGCGCAGGATTTGCTCGAGCACTTCTTCGTAGCGTCTGCGCAGCGCCTCGATCTGCGCGAAGTTCTCCGGCTCGAGGTTGCGCAGCTCCATGTAGGAGATGAAGATCGATTCCGCGCGCCGCAGGGTGAAGCGGATGTGAAAACGCACGAAGGCCTCGAGCCGGGCCAGCGGATCGGCGGTATGCGGCTCTGCTTCCCAGGCCTCGAGCAGCTCGTCCATATGGCCCTTGAGCAGCGAGAAGAGCAGGGCCTGCTTGTCCGGGATGTAATTGTAGAGCGCCCCCGCCTGCACGCCGACCTCCGACGCGATCCGGCGCATCGAGACGGCGGCATAGCCGTGCTTGGCAAAGAGCCGCAGCGCCGCCTCGCGGATCCGCGGCCCGGTGATGTCGGAATGCGATCCTGCGGTACGGGCCATGTCCCCTGTTTATCTGAACGTGCGTTCAGATCAAGCGCGGCGCGCGCCGCCCTTGCCCTGCCGCGGCGCTTGCGGCAAGACGGGCACAGTCAACCGCGACACCGGCCCGGAAAGCGACCCGAACATCCCATGCGCCTCGTGCTCCTGACCTTCCTTGCCCTGACGGGCGCCTGCACCGACTTCCCCGAGTTCGACGGCTCGCAGAGCCCCGGCGTCGCGCGCGCGCCCTGGCCCCGGCTGGTGCCGCTCTCGGGGCTGCTCGAGGGCCAGCCGCCGGCACGGACCCAGCCCGAGATGGCCGCGGACCTGGACACCCGTGCCGAGGCGCTGCGCCGCCGCGCCGCCGCGCTGCAGCAGGGCGATGTGGTGGACGAGGGCACCCGCAGGCGCATGGACGGCGGCGTCACCTTCCCCGAGGTTCCGGGCGCGTAAAGCCGGGCGGCCGCGGCGCTGGCTTGCGGGCGCTGCCGCGCCCTTCCGCGACGTTGCACCCGCGCCGCGATACGGCTAAGGCAACGGCGACCAAATCACCTGAAGACACCGAAGAAGAAGGATCCCGCAAATGTCTGAACCTCTGCGCCTGGGGATTGCGGGCCTTGGCACCGTCGGTGCCGGCGTCGTCAAGATCGTGCAACAAAAGGCGGCGCTGCTCGGCGCCCGCTCTGGCCGCGAAATCGTCATCTCGGCGGTCTCGGCGCGCAACCGGGACAAGGACCGCGGCGTCTCGCTGGCCGATTATGCCTGGGAGGACGACCCCGTCGCCCTTGCCAAGCGCGACGACATCGACGTGCTGGTCGAGCTGATGGGCGGCTCCGACGGCCCCGCCAAGGCCGCCACCGAGGCCGCGCTGAAACTCGGCAAGGACGTGGTCACCGCCAACAAGGCGCTGCTGGCCCACCACGGGCAGGCGTTGGCCGAACTGGCCGACAGCACCGGCGCGGTGCTGCGCTTCGAGGCCGCCGTTGCGGGCGGCATCCCGGTGATCAAGGCGCTGACCGAGGGTCTTTCGGCCAATCGCATCACCCGGGTCATGGGCGTGATGAACGGCACCTGCAACTACATCCTCACGCGGATGGAGAACGCGGGCCTGTCTTACCAGGAAGCCTTCTCCGAGGCAGACGGGCTGGGCTATCTCGAGGCCGATCCCGAGCTCGACGTGGGCGGCATCGACGCTGGCCACAAGCTCTCGCTTCTGTCGTCCATCGCCTATGGCACCCAGGTCGCCTTCGATGCGGTCGAGCTCGAGGGCATCGGCCGGGTCTCGATCGAGGACATCCGCCAGGCCGCCGACATGGGCTACCGCATCAAGCTGCTGGGCGTGTCGCGGATGACCGAGCGCGGGCTCGAACAATCCATGGCGCCGAGCCTCGTGCCCGCCTCTTCGCCGCTGGGTCAGCTCGATGGCGGCACCAACATGGTGGTGATCGAGGGCGACGAGGTTGGCCAGATCGTGCTGCGCGGCGCCGGCGCCGGCGAGGGGCCGACAGCTTCGGCGGTGATGGGCGATGTGATGGACGTGGCACGCGGCACGCGGCTGTCGACCTTCGGCGCCCCGGCCTCGAGCCTGCTGCGGGCGGTCCCGGCCAAGGCGACCACCCCCGCACCCTATTACCTGCGCATGGCGCTGGCCGACCGGCCCGGCGCGCTCGCCAAGGTCGCCGCGGCGCTCGGCGAGGCGGGTGTGTCGATCAACCGCCTGCGCCAGTACGGCCAGTCCGCCACCGCCGACACCGCCCCGGTGCTGATCGTCACCCACAAGACCACCCGCGAAGCGCTCGATTCGGCGCTGGCTGCCATGGCCGCCACCGGTGTGGTGCATGGCACCCCGGTGGCGCTGCGCATCGAGGCGGTCTGAGGCGCGCGCCGCGCCTGCTTTGCCCCCTTCCGGCATCTCTCCGTCCCCGCGCCGTGCTGTGCGGGGACGGTTAGCGCCAGCGGCCTTGCCCTCGTCGGACCGCGCGCGCTACACCCTTTCCAAGCGTCAAATTTTTCAAGGAAGTCTCCATGTCCGCTCCCGTCGATTTCAATGACCGTATGCTTTCGCTGGGCCTCGCCCGGGTCGCCGAACAGGCCGCCATCGCCTCTGCCAGCCTGATCGGCCGCGGCGACGAGAAAGCCGCGGACCAGGCTGCGGTCAACGCCATGCGCGAACAGCTCAACCTGCTGGATATCGCGGGCGTCGTGGTGATCGGCGAGGGCGAGCGCGACGAGGCACCGATGCTCTACATCGGCGAGGAAGTGGGCACCGGCAACGGCCCGGGCGTCGACATTGCGCTCGACCCGCTCGAGGGCACCACGCTGACCGCCAAGGACATGCCGAACGCGCTGACCGTGATCGCCATGGGTCCGCGCGGCTCGATGCTGCACGCGCCCGACGTCTACATGGACAAGCTGGCGATCGGTCCGGGCTTCGCCGAGGGCGTGGTGACGCTCGACATGACCCCCTCCGAGCGCGTCGCGGCGCTGGCCGAGGCCAAGGGTTGCGCGATGACCGACATCACCGTCTGCATCCTCGAGCGTCCGCGCCACGAGGAGCTGATCGCCGAGGTCCGCGCCACCGGCGCCGGCATCCGGCTGATCACCGACGGCGACGTCGCCGGCGTGATGCATTGCGCCGAGCCCGACATCACCGGCATCGACATGTACATGGGCTCGGGCGGCGCGCCCGAGGGTGTGCTCGCGGCGGCGGCACTGAAGTGCATGGGCGGCCAGATGTACGGCCGTCTGCTGTTCCGCAACGACGACGAGCGCGGCCGCGCCGCCAAGGCCGGCATCACCGATCTCGACAAGATCTACGCCCGCGACGAGCTGGTCACCGCCGACGTGATCTTCGCGGCCACCGGGGTGACCAACGGCTCGATTCTCTCGGGCATCAAGCGCTCGCCGGGCTGGATCGAGACCGAGACCATCCTGATGCGTTCGAAGACCGGCTCGGTGCGCCGCGTGCAGTACCGCAACCCCTTCGAGGGCTGATCGCCGGGCGGCTGACGCTGGATTTGCGGCTTTGGAAAGTGAAGGAGGGGCTCGCATCGCGCGGGCCCCTTCCGCGTTTCCCGGCCCCCGCGTCCTGTCTTTGCAGATAGGCAGATTGTGCGCTCTGCGCACGCGCGGCGCCGGGCAGGGGAGGCCCGTTCCGTTCCGCGCCGTTTCACGCTAGGAGGGGGCGGTTCGAGGCAAAGAAGAAACGCGAGGGGCGCATGAGCTATCTGGGTGTGGAGCAGTCGCTGACCGGGCGGCGCTGGGTCGGTCCGGCGGTCGAGGTCGAGCGGCAGGCCGAGGCGCTGGCGCAGGCCACCCACCTGCCGCGGCCGCTCTGCGCGGTGCTGGCGCGGCTCGGCGTGCCTGGCGAGGAAGTGCCGGGGTTCCTCGATCCCAAGCTGCGCGACCTGATGCCCGACCCACGGGTGATGCGCGACATGGAAAAAGCGTCTGGCCGCATCCTGCAGGCGGTGCGCGGCCGCGAGCGCATCGCCATCTTCGCCGATTACGACGTCGACGGCGGAAGCTCGGCGGCGCTGCTGATCGACTGGCTGCGCCAGCTCGGCCTCGAGGCGACGCTCTACGTGCCCGACCGCATCGACGAGGGTTACGGCCCCAACGTGCCCGCCATGCAGCAGCTCGCTGCGGCGCACGACCTGATCATCTGCGTCGACTGCGGCACGCTCTCGCACGACCCCATCGCCGCGGCCTCGGGCGCGGATGTGGTGGTGCTCGATCACCACCTCGGCGGCGAGACGCTGCCCGACTGCGTCGCCGTCGTGAACCCCAACCGGCAGGACGAGGACGGCGCGCTGGCGCATCTCTGCGCGGCTGCCGTGGTCTTCATGGTGCTGGTCGACTGCGGGCGGCAGATCCGCGAGGCCGGGGCCAAGGGCCCGGACCTCATGTCGCTGCTCGATCTCGTGGCGCTGGCCACCGTTGCCGACGTGGCGCCCCTGCGCGGGGTGAACCGTGCTTTCGTCCGCTCGGGGCTGCAGGTCATGGCGCGGCGCGCGCGGCCCGGCCTGGTGGCGCTGTCGGACGTGGCGCGGCTCGATACCGCGCCGAGCTCCTACCACCTGGGCTACGTGCTGGGGCCGCGGATCAACGCCGGCGGGCGGATCGGCCAGGCCGACCTGGGCGCGCGGCTGCTCGCCACCCGCGACCGGCACGAGGCAGAGGCGCTGGCCGAGCGGCTCGACAAGCTGAACTCCGAGCGGCGCGAGGTCGAGGAGGCCGTGCGCGCCTCGGCGATCGCCCAGGCCGAGGACCGCGGCCTCGACGCGCCGCTGGTCTGGGCGGCGGGCGAGGGCTGGCATCCGGGCGTGGTGGGCATCGTCGCCTCGCGCCTCAAGGAGATGACCAACCGCCCCTCCGTCGTCATCGGCTTCGAGGGCGGCGAGGGCAAGGGTTCGGGCCGCTCGGTCTCGGGTGTCGATCTGGGCGCGAGCATCCAGAAGCTCGCCGCCGAGGGGCTGCTGATCAAGGGCGGCGGGCACAAGATGGCCGCGGGTCTCACCGTGGCCGAGGACAAGCTGGAACCGGCGATGGCGCGTCTTGCCGAGCTTCTCGCAAAGCAGGGCGCGGGGCAGGGCGGCGCGGCCGACCTGCGGCTCGACGGGCTGATGATGCCAGGGGTGGCCAGCACCGACCTCTGCGATCGGCTGGAACAGGCGGGGCCGTTCGGTGCGGGGGCGCCGGGTCCGCGCTTTGCCATGCCCGACGCGCAGATCCTCTTTGCCAAGGAGGTCGGGACCGGGCACCTCAAGATCACCGCCGGCGACGGGCTCGGGGCGAAGATCGACGCCATCTGCTTTGGTGCCTTCGACACGCCGATGGGCCAGGCACTGAGCCAGCACAAGGGCGGACGATTCCACCTCGCCGGGCGCTTCGAGATCAACGAGTGGAACGGGCGGCGCTCGGTGCAGATGCGCCTGGAGGATGCTGCGCCTGCCGCTGGGTAATCGGATTCGCCCCGGCATTTATTATTATATATCAGTGGTTTGAGAAAAAGTCACGGATGGGTGAAAAAACCGCAAAATTCCGCTTGCAAGGGGTCGGAGCTTTGACTAGAACGCCCCTCACCAGCCGGCACGGCCCGTTCGTCTATCGGTTAGGACGCCAGGTTTTCAACCTGGAAAGAGGGGTTCGATTCCCCTACGGGCTGCCACTGGTTTTGTTTCTGTCCCCGCGGGGACAGGCAAAACCGGGGTCAGAGACCGGGTCAGCTGGGGTTCATGAGGTTCGCAACAACCTCTCCATCGGGTCGAAAGTTTCGGTGGTCGCGTTGCAATGGCCCGTTCGTCTATCGGTTAGGACGCCAGGTTTTCAACCTGGAAAGAGGGGTTCGATTCCCCTACGGGCTGCCATTTCTCTCAATACAGCATGAACAAGGCCAGCGATTGGCACCGCCAAGGGCACGCGCGTTTCGCGGGCCATTTTCGCGTTTCCGGCTTGGCCTTGGTAACCGTGCAAACCGCTGTCCCCGCAGGGACAGCGAATTGTTCCGGCTGCGCTCAGGACTTGACCTTGTGCCGCCGCCGCACGCTGCCGGGACGGCCGGGCAGGGCGAGCTTTGCGTCGTTGCGGGCCTGCTGCGACACCACCTTGCCCTTGGATATCACGCAAAGCCGATCGGGCCGCAGCCGCAGCGCCTCGACGGGATCCCCCGCATCCAGAACCACCAACGAGGCCATGTTGCCCTCGGCCAGACCGTAGTCCTCCAGATGCAGGATCTTGGCGTTCTCCTCGGTCACCATGGTGAAGCAGCGGGCCATCTCCTGCGGCGAGGTCATCTGCGCCACGTGCAGCCCCATGAAGGCGACGTCGAGCATGTCGCCGGTGCCGAGCGAGTACCACGGGTCGCGCACGCAGTCCTGCCCCCAGCCGACGCGAATGCCCATGGCCTGCATCTCCTTGACCCGGGTGAGGCCCCGGCGCTTGGGGTAGGTATCATGCCGCCCCTGCAAGGTGATGTTGATCAGCGGGTTGGGAATGGCGGAGATTTCCGCTTCCGCGATCAGCGGTAGCAGCTTTGACACGTAATAGTTGTCCATGGAGTGCATCGAGGTGAGGTGGCTGCCGGCGACGCGCCCCTGCAGCCCGAGCCGCTGGGTCTCGAAAGCCAGCGCCTCGATGTGACGCGACAGGGGGTCGTCGGTCTCGTCGCAATGGATGTCGACCAGCAGGCCGCGCTCGGCGGCGATCTCGCAAAGCTCCTTCAGCGATGCGGCGCCGTCCGCCATGGTCCGCTCGAAATGGGGGATGCCGCCGACCACGCCGACGCCCATGTCGAGCGCGCGGATCAGGTTCTCGCGCCCCGTGGGACTGCGCAGGAAGCCGTCCTGAGGGAATGCGACGAACTGCAGGTCAAGGTAGGGTTTTACCCGCTCCTGCACCTCGAGCATGGCGGTGACGGTGTTGAGGTGATCGGGCGTGGTGTCCACATGGCTGCGGATCGCCAGCAGGCCCAGAGAGACGGCCCAGTCGCAATATTCCAGCGCGCAGCTGACCATTTCGTCGACCGTCGCCTCTTCGCGCAGCTCGCCCCAGAGGTTGATGCCCTCGAGCAGGGTGCCCGAGGCATTGATCCGCGGGGTGCCGTAGCTGAGCGTCGCATCCATGTGGAAATGCGGATCGACGAAGGGCGGCGAGACGAGGTCGCCCGCCGCGTCGATGGTCTCGCCCGCCATGGAGCCGGTCAGGTCGCCGATGGCGGTGATCCGGCCCTTGGTGATGCCGATGTCGGCAATGGTGCCGTCCGGCAGGGTGCCGCCGGTGACGAGGATGTCGAAAGTGGCCATTCAGCGCTCTCCGCGGTTGAAGGGGGTCATCAGTGCCGCGGGCACCTCGGCCCGGCGCGACATGAGGATGAGGGCGAGGATCGACAGCACGTAGGGGATCATCAGGAAGACCTGATACGGCACGAGCTGTCCCATGGGCGTCTGCTGAAGACGGATTTGCAGCGCGTCGAAGCCGGCGAAGAGCAGCGCGCCGAGGAGCGCCTTGCCCGGCTTCCACGCGCCGAAGACCACCAGCGCGATGCAGATCCAGCCGCGGCCGTTGACCATCTCGAAGAAGAAGGACGAGAAGGCCGACATGGTCAGGAAGGCGCCGCCGACGGCCATCAGGCCCGAGCCGACGACGACCGCGCCCATGCGGATCGCAGTGACAGAGAGGCCCTGTGCTTCGACCGCCTGCGGGCTCTCGCCTGCCGCGCGTACCGCGAGGCCGAGCGGCGTGCGGTAGAGCACCAACGCCACGACGGCCACGCAACCGAAGGCCGCCCACGTGAGCGCGGTCTGCGAAAAGAGCGCCTGCCCGAGCCAGGGGATGTCCGAGAGCCCCGGGATGTGCAGCGGCTGGAAGGGCGTGATGCGCGGCGGGCTGGTGACCTCGGGCAGGGCAAGGCGGTAGGCGTAATAGGCCGAGGATGTGGCCAGCATGGTGATGCCGAGCCCGACGACGTGCTGCGACAGGCCGAAGGGCACCGTCAGCAGCGCGTGGAGCGCACCAAAGGCCATGCCCGCCAGCAGCGCCACCAGCACCCCGGGCCAGAGCCCGAGCCCCGCGTAGACCGCCATCCAGCCGGCGAAGGCGCCGAAGACCATGATGCCCTCGATGCCGAGGTTCAGAACGCCGGCGCGCTCGCAGATCAGCTCTCCGAGCGTGGCGAAGATCAGCGGGGAGGCGATGCGCAGCACCGCGGCCCAGAAGCTGGCGGAGAGGAGGATATCGGCGATCTCGGTCATCCGCGCACCACCCGGAACTTTGTCAGAAGGATCGCCAGCACCATGAACAGCAGCGCGGCGGCCAAGAGGATGTCGGCGATATAGGTCGGGACCTCTGCGGCGCGCGACATGCTGTCGGCGCCGACGAAGATCCCCGCCACGAAGAGTGCCGAGACGATGACCCCAAGCGGGTGCAAGAGCGCCAGCATGGCGACGACGATGCCGGTGTAGCCGAAGCCGGGCGACAGATCGGCGGTGAGGTTGCCCTTCAGCCCTGCCACCTCGGAAAAGCCCGCCAGCGCCGCGAGCCCGCCGGAGATCAGCGCGGTCTTGACCAGCACCCTGCCGACCGGAATGCCGGCAAAGCGCGCCGCCTCGGGGTTGAGGCCGGTGGCGCGGATCTCGTAGCCGAGGGTGGTGCGGGTCTGCAGGACCCAGACGGCCGCCGCCGAGATCAGCGCCAGACCAAACCCCCAGTGCAGCCGCAGCCCCTCGACGATCCGCGGCAGGCGGGCATCGCGCGGCAGGGCCGGGGACTTCGGCCAGCCCATGCCCATCGGGTCCTTCAGCGGGCCCTCGAGCAGGTAGGAGATGAACAGCGCCATGATGAAGTTGAGCAGCAAGGTGGTGACCACCTCGTCGACACCGAGCCGGGTCTTCAGCAGCACCGGCCCGAGCAGCACCAGCGCGCCCGCGAGCACCGCGCCGAGTGCCATCAGCGGCAGGGCGAGCGGGCCGGGCAGGCCGAATTGCGTGCCGATGATCACGGTGAGAAGCGCGCCGGCGTAAAGCTGCGCCTCGGCGCCGATGTTCCAGAGCTTGGCACGGAAGGCAACCGAGACGGCGAGGCCGGTGAAAATGAGCGGCGTGGCGCGATTGAGCGTCTCAAGAAGCGCGAACTTCGAGCCGGCGGCGCCGCGGGCGATGAGGCCAAGCGTGGCGAGCGGGTCGGCCCCGGCGATGAGGGCCAGCCCCATGGCGACGAGCACCGTGGCGCCGAGCGCCAATGCGGGCAGGCCAAATCTGCGGGCCGGCGAGGGGGCGGGTATCGGATCAAGGCGCATGGGGGGCTCTGGCGGGCTGTGACTCTGCCCCGCGTGCGGCGCAGGTGGAGGGCGCGGGATGTGCGTACTTGCTAGGAGAAGAAGGACGGAGGGAGCCTGTGAGGTCAGGGCGCAGTTCAGGCGGCATCGTCGAACCCCTGTCCAGCCATCCATTGGCCCAGTTCGGCGGGGGTCTTGCTGCCGCGCGGGAACTCCGGAGAGAGGCGACCTTCGCAGATCACCCGGACCACGTCGGAGAGGGTCAGCACCTCGTCGAGATCCTCTGAGATCAGCAGCACGGCGGCGCCGGCGTCGCGGGCGGCGATGAGACGCTCCTGCACGTAGGTGACCGCGCCGATGTCGAGGCCCCGCACGGGCTGGTTGGCGAGGATGATCATGGGCTGGGCTTCGAGCACCCGGCCAAGAATGAGCTTTTGCATGTTGCCGCCCGAGAGCAGGCGGATGCGGGTTTCGGGGCCGGGGCAGCGGACGTCGTAGGTCTTGATGATCCCTTCGGCGGCGCGGCGGGCGGCGGACCAGTCCATCCAGCCGCGGCGCGCCACGGGAGACTCAGCGTAGCGCTCGAGCACGGCGTTCTCGGTGAGGGTGAAATCGGCGATGGTGCCGGTCCTGTGACGGTCCTCGGGGATGCGGCCGATGCGGGCGTCGAGCGCGCCTCGGGGGGTCCAGTCCGTGATCTGCTTGCCCGCCAGTTCCATGATCCCCGCGCTGGGCGCCTCGAGGCCCGAGAGCAGATCGGCGAGCGCGCCCTGGCCATTGCCGGAGACCCCGGCGAGGCCGAGGATCTGCCCGGCCTTCAGCTCGAGGTCGACGCCGCGCAGCCCGGTGCGGTTGCCGCGGGCGGGGGTGGAGACCTGTTTGAGCTGCAGAAGCGTCGCGCCGGGGCGGGCTTCGGCGGGGGCGGGCGGGGTGATTTCGGCGCCGACCATCATCTCGGCGAGCTGGTGGCGGTCGGTCTCGGCGGTCGCCACCTCGCCGACGAGCTTGCCATGGCGCAGGACCAGCACGCGTGACGAGACTGCCATGACCTCGTGCAGCTTGTGCGAGATGAAGATCACCGAAAGCCCCCGCGCCACCGCCTTGCGCAGCGTTTCGAAGAGCGCGTCGCTTTCCTGCGGGGTGAGCACGGCGGTGGGCTCGTCGAGGATGAGGATGCGGGCGTCGCGGTAGAGGGCCTTGAGGATCTCGACCCGCTGCCGCTCGCCCACCGAGAGGGTCGCGACGCGCGCGTCGGGGTGCACCGCAAGGCCGAAATCGCGGGAGAGCTGCTGCACCCGCCGCCGGGCCGCCGCGCGGCCGAGGCCGGGCGACCAGAGCGAACGGGTGCCGAGCAGGATGTTCTCGAGCATGGTCATATTGCCGGCGAGGGTGAAATGCTGGTGCACCATGCCCACGCCCGCCGCCAGCGCCGCGCCGGGCAGGCCGGGGGGCAGGGGCTGGCCGAAGACTTCGACGCTGCCCGCGTCGGCGGTGTAATGGCCGAAGAGGATGTTCATCAGGGTGGTCTTGCCGGCGCCGTTCTCGCCGAGCAGCGCCACGACCTCGCCGCGCGCCAGCGTAAAACTGATGGCGTCATTGGCGGTCAGCGCGCCGAAGCGCTTGGTGATGCCGGAAAGGCGCAGGACGATGTCCTGCGCCTCCTTGGTCCTGGTCATTGCCGGGTCCTCAGCCGCGCCCTCACGAGGACTTGGGCTCTTCGTCGTTGATCTCGACGGTAAAGGAGCCGTCCTTGATCGCCGCTTCCTTCTCGGCCACCAGATCAAGCGCCTCCTGCGGGACCTTGCCCTCGAAGGTGCCGAGCGGGGCGAGCGCGCAGCCGCCCTCCTTCATGAACGAATAGATGCCGTAGTTCTCGGCAGAGAAACTGCCGCTCGCCACCTTCTCCAGCGCCGCCGCCAGCGTCGGGCCGAAGTCCCAGAGCGCCGAGGCGACCACGGTGTCGGGGTAGTCGGCCTGCGTGTCGATGACGTTGCCGATCGCCAGCACGCCCTTTTCCTGCGCCGCGTCCGACACGCCGAAGCGCTCGGCGTAGAGCATGTCGGCGCCGTTTTCGATCATCGCGAAGGCGGTTTCCTTGGCCTTGGGCGGGTCGAACCAGGAGCCGATGAAGCTGACCTGGAAGGTCGCCTCGGGTTTGACCTCGCGCACGCCGGCCATGAAGGCGTGCATGAGGCGGTTCACCTCGGGGATCGGGAAGCCGCCGACCATGCCGATGTTGCCGGTCTCGCTCATCGCGCCGGCGATGATGCCCGACAGGTACGAGGCATCCTGGATGTAATTGTCGAAAACGCCGAGGTTGGGGTAGGCCTCGTCGGGCAGGAAGGATGAACCCAGCAGGAAGGCCGTGTCCGGGTAGTCGAGCACGACCTCGCGGGCCTCCTGCTCGACGCCGAAGATCTCGCCGACAATGAGCTGCGCGCCGCTCTCGGCATATTCACGCATGACGCGGGGGTAGTCGGTGTTGGCGGTGTTCTCGGAGTAGGTGTAGCTGATCAGCCCCGCCGCCTTGGCCGCTTCGGCGGCGACGTGGATGCGGCTCACCCATTGCTGCTCGACCGGCACGGTGTAGATGCCGGCGACGCTGATCGGCTCCTGCGCCATCAGCTTGCCCGCGAGCCCGGTGCTGGCGAGCGCGGCGAGCCCGCCCGTGGTTTTCAGCAGTCCGCGCCGGGTCAGCCTCCCGGCCATTGTGTCGATTGCCATCCGTCTGTCCTTTTCCATCCCTGTGGGTGTTTTGTGAATTTTTTACCAAGCGGTAAGGAATGCGCCGATTCGTGGCAATTGCCCGCGCCGCTGGAGGGGGGATTTTTGCCCAAGCGGCAGGCAGAGGCGGGGCAGATGCCTAGGCAGCGGGCATTCTTCCGGGGGTGGCGACCGGGCGTAAGGGGGGCGCTGCGCCACTTCGCTGCGCGGGCTCTCCGGGATTTCTGCGCCCCGAACAAAGGGGACGGGACGAAAGCGGGGAATGTCGCGCGGATCGGAGGCGTTGGCGCGAACAGGCTTGTCAGGCGGACCGGGGCTGCGCACCCTTGGGCGAGAGTGGGCGCGCGGCGCCGGGAAAGGAGTTCGCATGAGTCTTTTCGCCGATTTGCTCAGCACGATCTTTGACCGCCGCGCCGGGGCGGTGCCGCGGCTCCGGCGTGATCCGCGGGCGCTGCCGGAACTGGTGACGGAGCTCCTGGAGGCGCGCAGCGAGACCGTCGCCGCGACGCTGGCGCGGCACGTGCTGCAGCGCTACGACGGCATGTCCGGCGAGGAGAAGCTCGCCGCCTTCCACGGGCTCGCCGCGCTCAATGTCGATGCCGAGTCGGTGCGGGGCGCACTCGCGGCCTATGAGGCCGAACCCTCGGGGCGCAGCTACCGCGCCTTCATGGCCGCCGCCGAGCCGCCGCGGGCCGAGCTTCTGCGTCGGCTCAACATGGTGCCCGGGGCGACCGAGCGGCTGGTGCGCATGCGCGCCGATCTGCTGCGGCAGGGCCATGGCGAGCCCGAGCTCGAGGCACTGGATGAGGATTTCCGGCATCTGTTCAAGAGCTGGTTCAACCGGGGGTTTCTGGTGCTGCGGCCAATCAGCTGGGAGAGCCCGGCGCATGTGCTCGAAAAGATCATCGCCTACGAGGCGGTGCATGCGATCCAGAGCTGGGCCGACCTGCGCCGCCGGCTCGCGCCGCCCGACCGGCGCTGCTTTGCCTTCTTCCATCCCGCGATGCCCGACGAGCCGCTGATCTTTGTCGAAGTGGCGCTGACCCGCGGCGTGCCGGGCTCGATCCAGGCCTTGCTCGAGGAGGGGCGCGTGCCGCTGGAGGAAGCCGGTGCCGATACCGCGGTGTTCTACTCGATCTCCAACTGCCAGCCGGGGCTGGCGGGGATTTCCTTTGGCAATTCGCTGATCAAGCAGGTGGCCTCGGATCTCGCCAGCACCCTGCCGGGGCTGAAGACCTTCGTGACGCTGTCGCCGATCCCCGGGCTGGTGCGCTGGCTGGAAGAGCAGGGGGTGGCCTACGATCCGCAGGATACCAAGCGCATGACCCAGCTCGCGGCGCATTACCTGCTGACCGCCAAGCGCGGCGACGGTCGGCCCCGCGATCCGGTGGCGCGCTTCCATCTCGGCAATGGCGCCATGGTGCAGGCGGTGCACGCGGGGGCCGACTTATCGGAAAACGGCGTGCGGCAGTCGGGTGGGGCGATGGTCAACTATCTCTACGATCTGTCGAAGGTCGAGCAGTACCACGACCGCTTTGCCGAGAGCGGCGAGGTGATCGCCTCGGGGCCGGTGAAATCGCTGTCGGCGGGGCGGGAGAAAGCGCAAGCGTGAACGGGCTTGCGCTGTGGGCCTAAATCGGGAATATTTCTCTTTATAGAGAGAATCCCGGAGACTCCCCTATGGATGCCCTGTCGGAAAAAACCCTGCCCGCGCCCTCGGGCGATCTGACCGCGCGGCTGGCGCGGCGCCTTGCGGCGCTGCGCGCCGAGGCCGGGCTGACGCTCGACCAGCTGGCCGAGCGCAGCGGCATCTCGCGGGCCGCCCTGTCGCGCTTCGAGAAGGGTGAGACCAGCCCCACCGCCGAGGTGCTGGGCAAGCTGTGCCTGGCCTACGGGCTCAGCATGTCGCGGCTGATGGCCATGGTGGAGGAGGGGTTCACCGCGCATGTCCCCGCCCCCGAGCAGCCGGAATGGAGCGACGAAGCCACCGGCTTCACCCGCCGGGTGATCTCGCCCGCCGCCACGGGGCTTGCCGCCGAGATGCTGCGCTGCGGGCTGCAGCCGGGGGCGGAGATCGCCTATGACGCCGCGCCGGTGCCGGGGCTCGAGCATCACCTGCACGTGCTGTCCGGCAAGCTGCGGGTCGAGGTCGAGGGGGTGGCCCATGATCTGGTAGCGGGCGACACGCTGCGCTACCGGCTGGAGGGGCCGACGCGCTTCACCGCGCTCAGCAAGAAGAAACCGGCGCTATACGTGCTGGTGCTGGTGACGCCATGATCCGCGAGATTCCCGCATCCGAGATTCGCGCCCATTTGCGGGAACTGGCGGATATCCTCGCCGCCTGCGTGGCGGACGGGGCGAGCGTCGGCTTCGTGATGCCCTTTGGTATGGATGAGGCGCTGCGCTTCTGGGAGGGACTCATTCCCGAAATCGAGAGCGGCGGGCGGGTCCTCTTTGGCGCCTTCGACGGAGAGCGCATGGTCGGCACGGTCTCGCTGGCGCTGGCGGGGATGCCGAACCAGACGCACCGGGCGGAGATCTCGAAGATGCTGGTGCATCCCGAGTACCGCCGCCGGGGGCTGGCGCGGGGGCTGGTTGCGGCGCTGCTTGACCGGGCCGAGGGGCTGGGGCGCGATCTGATCACGCTCGACACGCGCACCGGGGACGCGGCGCAGCAGCTTTATGCGTCCTGCGGGTTTCTGCCGGCAGGGGAGATTCCGGAGTACGCGCTGGCGCCCGAGGGCACGGCGCGGCGCGATGCAACGCTCTTCATGTACCGGCTGGGGGTGCGGGCGGCCTAGCGCCTCCGGCTCAGCAGTTCGGCACGTTCACCGCGAGGCCGCCGAGCGAGGTTTCCTTGTATTCGTGCCCCATGTCGCGACCGGTCTGGCGCATGGTTTCGATGCAGGCGTCGAGCGACACGAGATGCGTGCCGTCGCCGCGCATTGAAAGCGAGGCCGCCGAGACCGCCTTGATCGCGCCGAGGCCGTTGCGCTCGATGCAGGGGACCTGCACGAGGCCCTTCACCGGATCGCAGGTCATGCCGAGGTGATGCTCGAGCGCGATCTCGGCGGCGTTCTCGATCTGCGCGGGGGTGCCGCCCATGACGGCGCAGAGCCCGGCGGCGGCCATCGCCGAGGCGCTGCCGACCTCGGCCTGACAGCCTGCCTCAGCGCCGGAGATTGACGCGTTGTACTTCACAAGCCCGCCGATGGCCGCGGCAGTGAGCAGGAACTCGGGGATGCGGGCGGAGGTCGCGCCGGGCACGAAGTCGAGCCAGTAGCGCATGACCGCGGGCACCACCCCGGCGGCACCGTTGGTCGGCGCGGTGACCACCTGTCCGCCGGCGGCGTTTTCCTCGTTCACCGCCATCGCGTAGCAGCTCATCCAGTCGTTGATCACATGCGGCGCGGTGAGGTTGCGGCCGCGTTCGGCCTGCAGCTGCTCGTGGATGTTGCCGGCGCGGCGCTTGACGTTGAGCCCGCCCGGAAGGATGCCGCCGCCCTCGAGGCCGCGGTCGAGGCAATTCATCATCACCTCGGAGATGCGCAGAAGCCCGGCGTCAAGCTCGGCGGCGGGGCGGCGTGAAAGCTCGTTGCGGCGCTTCATCTCGGCGATGCCGAGGCCCGAGGTCTCGGCCATTGCCAGCATCTCGGCGGCGCTCTTGAAAGGGAAGGGCACGGCGGGGCCGTGGTCCTTGTCATTCCCCGAGGCGAGCTCGTCCTCGGTCAGCACGAAACCGCCGCCGACGGAGTAATAGGTTTCCTGCAGGATGACGTCGCCTTGCGCGTCGGTGGCCATGAGGATCATGCCGTTGGCATGGCCGGGCAGGGCGCGGTCGTAGTCGAAGCGCAGGTCGGTCTTCGGCGAGAACTTCAGCGGCGCGAGGCCCTCGGGGTGGACCATGCCGGTCTTGTCGATCTCGGCCAGCGCCGCTTCGGCGGCCTCGGCGTCGTAGCTTTCAGGCTCGAAGCCGGCGAGCCCGAGGATGGTGGCGCGGTCGGTGGCATGGCCGACGCCGGTGAAGGCCAGCGAGCCGTGCAGCGATCCGCGCAGACCGGTGGCGGCGAAAGGCGCGGCGCGCAGCCGGTCGAGAAACCGCGCGGCGGCCACCATCGGCCCCATGGTGTGCGAGGACGACGGGCCGATGCCGACCTTGAACATCTCGAACACGGAAAGAAACATGAAGGGCCTCGACTCTGCGCTGGGGTTGCGCCGGACCCTAGACTCTCTCGTCGCCGGATCACATGGAGAATTGCGGCATTTCAGCGAAGGAAAACGCTGCGGCGGTCCGGGAGTTTTGCCTATCGCCGCCGCGCGCGATCATCCTATAAGCGCCGCGACATCCGAAAAAGGGGAATCGCAGCGATGACCGCAGAGCTCTCGCCGACCGATATTGCAAAATTCGTGGCCTCCCGCCGCGCCGCCGATTTCGTCGAGGACGGCATGCGCGTCGGTCTCGGCACCGGATCGACCGCCGCCTGGCTGGTGAAATACCTTGGCCGCCGGGTGCGCGACGAGGGTCTGAAGATCCGCGCCGTGCCGACCTCGACCCGCACCGCCGAGTTGGCGCGGCAGGTCGGCATCGAGGTGATCAGCCTCGACGAAGCGGGCTGGCTGGATCTCACCATCGACGGCGCCGACGAGTTCGACCCCAATCTCAACCTGATCAAGGGCGGCGGCGGCGCGCACCTGCAGGAGAAGATCGTGGCCAGCGCCTCGGACCAGATGATCGTCATAGCCGATGCGGCCAAGGACGTGGCGACGCTCGGGGCCTTCCCGCTGCCGCTGGAAGTGATCCGCTTCGGCGGTGCTTCGACCCGCACGCTGGTCGAGCGGGTGCTTGCGGAGATGGACGTCGAGGGCCGCGAGACGACGCTGCGCATGGCCGGGGACGCGCCCTTCCTCACCGACGAGGGCAACCACGTGCTCGACCTGCACCTCAAGCGGATCGGTGACGCGCGGGCGCTGTCGCTGGCGCTGAACCAGATCCCCGGCGTGGTGGAGAACGGGCTCTTCCTCGGCATCTGCAACAAGGTGGTGATCGGTTTCGAAGACGGACGGGCCGAGCTGCGCGACGGCGCGAGCGGTGACGTCAGCGTGACCGAGGTCGACCTGGGCGAGGCGGCGGGGCTCTAAGGGCGCTGCCGCTCGCACGGATGAGAGGCCGCCCGTTTGGGCGGCCTTTTTTTCGCGTGGCGCGGCAAGATCGAACCGCCCGGAATCATCGCACGGACTCAAGGCCAAGAGCCGCCGCCTCTGGCCTTCCGCGGCGGCCTGTGGTCTATCTCTCGGCCAACTGACCAAGAGGCGAGCCATGAGCGATTTTGACTACGATCTTTTTGTCATCGGCGGTGGCTCCGGTGGCGTTCGGGCGGCGCGCGTGGCCGCCGGCGAGGCAGGGGCCAAGGTGGCCCTGGCCGAGGAAGACCGCTATGGCGGCACCTGCGTCATCCGCGGCTGCGTGCCCAAGAAGCTGATGGTCTTCGCGTCGGAATACGGCACCGTCGCCGAGGACGCCAAGGGCTACGGCTGGAACATCGAGGCGGGCAGCTTCGACTGGGGCAACTTCCAGCAGCGGCTGAACGCAGAGCTCGACCGGCTCGAGGGCATCTATCGCAACCTGCTGAAGAACTCCGGCGTCACCTCCTATGACGCTCGGGCCAAGGTGAAGGACGCGCATACGGTCGAGCTGTCGAGCGGCGAGACGTTCACCGCGAAACATATCCTCATCGCCACCGGCGGCCGTCCGGTGCGCCCCGAGATCCCCAATGCGGAGCTGGGGCTGGTGTCGGATGACATCTTCCATCTCGAGACCCTGCCGAAGTCGATCCTGATCGTCGGCGGCGGCTATATCGCCTGCGAGTTTGCCTGCATTCTCAACGGGCTGGGCGTCGAGGTGACGCAATATTACCGTGGCGCGCAGATTCTGCGTGGCTTTGACGAGCAGGCGCGCGGGCTGATCGCCGAAAGCATGATCGAGAACGGCGTGCAGCTGCATTGCGGCACCGACATCGTCGAGATGCGCCGGGCCACCGACGAGGACCTCGAGGGCAAGTCCGAGGCAGGCGTCTCGATGGGGGCCTCGATGCAGGAGATGCTGGCCGACCACAGCGGCGGCACTCCGGGCGAGGGGCCGATCCTGGTCAAGGGCACCAACGGCGACACGAAGATCTACGATCAGGTCTTCTTTGCCACCGGCCGCGCGCCCAACACCGATGACATGGGTCTCGAGGAGGTCGGGGTGACGCTCGGCCGCAAGGGCGAGATCGTGGTGGATGACTACAGCGCAACCGCGGTGCCCTCGATCTACGCCATCGGCGACGTCACCGACCGGGTGAACCTGACGCCCGTGGCGATCCGCGAGGGCATGGCCTTTGTCGAGACCGTCTTCAAGGACAACCCCACCAAGGTCGATCACGAGCTGATCCCCTCGGCGGTCTTCACCCAGCCCGAGTTCGGCACCGTCGGCCTCTCGGAGGAAGACGCCGCCGAGCAGGAGCCGATCGAGGTCTATGCGACCTCCTTCCGTCCGATGCAGACGGCCTTTGCCGGGCGTCCCGACCGGGTGATGATGAAGCTCGTCGTCTCCAAGGAGACGCGCAAGGTGCTGGGCTGTCACATCGTCGCACCGAATGCGGGCGAGATGATCCAACTGGCGGGGATCGCGGTGAAGATGGGCGCCACCAAGGAAGATTTCGATCGCACCGTGGCGGTGCACCCCACCATGGCCGAAGAGATGGTCACCATGCGGAACCCTGTGCGCAGCGCTTGAATCCGCGCACTTAATGCACAGGTAGGGGAGACACGGACAAGTGAGTGAGAGGGAAGGAACCTAATGGCAGGACACGGCGGCGGCCCCTGGGGCGGCGGTGGCAATCAAGGCGGAGGCCGGCCCCCGAGCGGTGGCGGCGGCGGAAACGGGGGCAAGCGCCCCGAGGATCCGCAGATCCCCGAGATTGACGAGCTGATGAAGAAGGGCCAGGAGCGGCTGCGCGTGCTGATGGGCGGGCGCGGCGGCGGTGGTGGCACCGGTGGCACCAGCGGCGGCTCGGGTGGGCCGAAGCTGAACCGTGGCACCGTGGCCATCGCAGCGCTGGCGGCGATTGGCGTCTGGGCGTGGATGAGTTTCTACACCGTGCGTCCCGAGGAACAGTCGGTGGAACTTTTCCTCGGCAAGTACTCCTCGACCGGCAACCCCGGTTTGAACTTCGCGCCCTGGCCTTTCGTGACGCATGAGGTGGTCAACGTGACCTCCGAGCGTACCGAGACCATCGGCAATGGCCGCGACCCGGCGGACAGCCTGATGCTGACCACCGACGCGAACATCGTCGACATCGAGTTCCAGGTGGTCTGGAACATCAACGACCCGGCGAAACTGCTGTTCAACATCCGCGACCCGCAACTGACCGTTCAGGCGGTGTCGGAAGCGGTGATGCGCGAGATCATCGCGGCCAGCAACCTCGCGCCGATCCTCAACCGCGACCGCGGCATCATTGCCGATACCGCGCGCGAGCAGATCCAGGCGACGCTCGACGAGTACGAGAGCGGCATCAACATCGTGCGGATCAACCTCGACCAGGCCGACCCGCCGCGCGAGGTGATCGACGCCTTCCGCGAAGTGCAAGCCGCGGAGCAGGAACGTGACCGGCTCGAGCGCCAGGCAGACGCCTATGCCAACCGCGTCGTCGCCGAGGCCCGCGGTGAAGCCGCGCAGATCCGCGAGCAGGCCGAAGGCTACCGCGCCCGCGTGGTCAACGAGGCGCTGGGTGAAGCCAGCCGCTTCTCGGCCGTGCGCGAGGAATACGCCAAGGCGCCCGAGGTTACCCGCCGCCGTCTCTATATCGAGACGATGGAGAAGGTGCTGCGAGGCGTCGACAAGACCATCCTCGACGAGGGTCTGACCGGCGAGGGCGGCGTCGTGCCTTACCTGCCGCTGAACCAGCTCAACAGCTCGCGAACCACCACCGAGGGAGGCAACTGACATGCGCAAGTCGACCTATGTGCTGCCCGTCATCGTCGTCCTTGCGGTGATCGCCCTGTCGTCGATCTTCGTCGTGGACGAGCGCGAGAAGGCGCTGGTGATGCAGTTCGGCCAGATCAAATCGGTCAAGGAAGAGCCGGGACTGGCGTTCAAGATCCCGCTGATCCAGGAAGTGGTGAAATACGACGACCGCATCCTGTCGCTCGACACCGAGACCATCGAAGTCACGCCGTCGGATGACCGCCGCCTCGTGGTGGATGCCTTCGCGCGCTACCGCATCTCCGACGTGGTCCGCTTCCGGCAGGCCGTCGGCGTGGGCGGTCTGCGCACCGCCGAGGACCGTCTTTCCGGCATCCTCAACGCCCAGATCCGCGAAGTCCTGGGTGCCGATCAGGTGACCTCGGACGTGATCCTCTCGACGGATCGCCGCGGGCTTACCAACCGCATCCGCGACCAGGCACGCCAGCAGGCGCTGTCGCTGGGTCTCGACGTGGTGGACGTGCGTCTCAAGCAGACCAACCTGCCGTCGCAGAACCTCGATGCGACCTTCGCCCGGATGCGCGCCGAGCGCGAACGCGAAGCCGCCGACGAGATCGCCCGTGGCAACGAGGCCGCGCAGCGCGTGCGCGCGCTGGCCGACCGGACCGTGGTGGAAACCCAGTCGGAAGCCAACCGGGACGGCGACATCATCCGCGGTGAGGCCGACGCCGAGCGCAACGGCATCTTTGCCGAGGCCTATGGCGCGGACCCGGAGTTCTTTGCCTTCTACCGGTCGCTGCAGGCCTATGAGACATCGCTCGGTTCGGGCAATTCCTCGATGGTCATGACCCCGAAGGGTGAGTTCTTCGAGTACTTCAAGTCGCAAGGTGAGATCGACCTGCCGGCGGCGTCCGCCGCGCCCGCGGACGGCGCGGATGCCAGCCCCACCGGTTCGGGCAATGCAGAGACCAACGCCGAGGGTCCGGGCGCCACGGGTCCGGGCACCACGGGACCGAGCACTACGGGTTCGGGCGCCACGGGTGCCAGCGGAACCGCGACCGAGTGACGGTGACGGACATACTGACGGGGATCGCTCTGGTCCTCGTGATCGAGGGGCTGGTGTACGCACTGGCCCCTTCGCTTGTCGAGCGCATGCTCGAGGCTCTGCGGCAGATGCCGCTGGAGACACGCCGGACGCTCGGGCTGGTGACAATTATTACAGGCGTGCTCCTGCTTTGGATCGCGCGGCGTTTCGGCGGGTGACGCCCACGCATTGAGCTGTGGGCTACGCAGGGTTCGCGCCGGATTGCATTTCTGCACGGATGGTTTTTCACTCCCATGTCACATGGGCTTGAAAGCTTGAAACCTTTTCTTTGGTGGTCGGAAAAAGCTCCTATGTTACGCTTGTTCATGAGGAGGCAGAGTTGCCGCGCGGGGGCCGTGCAGCAGCCGCCGAACAGAAGGAGTTCCCTGTGAAACCACAAAACCTTGCAGTGACGGAGGGATCGAGCCCGGTGCGCCTGTTCTGGCTGGCCACCGTCTCGATGTTCATGATCGTCTCGCAAACGCTCATGGCCGAGGCGCAGAGTGCCCCGTCCAGCTTTGCACCGCTCGCCGAGCGGGTCAGCCCGGCGGTGGTGAACATCACCACCTCGACCATGGTCGCCGGACGCACCGGCCCGCAGGGCATCGTGCCCGAAGGCTCGCCTTTCGAGGATTTCTTCCGCGAGTTCCAGAACCCGAACGGCGGCCCCGATGGCGACCGCCCGCGCCGCTCGTCGGCGCTCGGCTCGGGCTTCGTGGTCTCGGAGGACGGCTACATCGTCACCAACAACCACGTCATCGAGGGCGCTGACGAGATCACCATCGAGTTCTTCTCCGGCAAGGAGCTGGACGCGACGCTGGTCGGCACCGACCCCAACACCGACATCGCCCTGCTGAAGGTCGAGGCAGACGAGCCGCTGCCCTTCGTGAAGTTCGGCAATTCGGACGACGCCAAGGTCGGCGACTGGGTCATGGCCATGGGCAACCCGCTGGGGCAGGGCTTCTCGGTCTCGGCCGGCATCGTCTCGGCCCGCAACCGTGCGCTTTCGGGCAGCTATGACGACTACATCCAGACCGACGCCGCCATCAACCGGGGCAACTCGGGCGGCCCGCTGTTCAACATGAACGGCGACGTGATCGGGGTGAACACCGCGATCCTCTCGCCCAACGGCGGCTCGATCGGCATCGGCTTCTCGATGGCGTCCAACGTGGTGACCAAGGTGGTCGACCAGCTCAAGCAGTTCGGCGAGACCCGTCGCGGCTGGCTGGGCGTGCGCATCCAGGACGTGACCCCGGACATGGCCGAGGCGCTTGGCCTTGCCAACGCCGAGGGTGCCATGGTCTCGGACGTGCCCGAGGGCCCTGCGATGGACGCCGGGATGAAGTCGGGTGACGTGATCGTTTCCTTCGACGGCAAGCCGGTCACCGACACCCGCCAGCTCGTGCGCATCGTCGGCAATACCGAGGTCGGCAAGTCGGTTCGCGTGGTGGTCAACCGCAACGGCAACACCGAGACGCTGCTGGTCACCCTCGGCCTGCGCGAGGACACCGCCGAAGCGGTCCCCGCCTCGCAAGAGCAAGCCACCCCCGAGTCCCCGGCAACGAAGGACCTCATGGGCCTGACGCTTTCGCCGCTCACCAGCGAGCTGCGCGGCGAACTGGGCCTCGCGGACAGCGCCAAGGGTCTTGCGGTGACCGATGTCGATCCCGCGTCGAAAGCCTACGAGAAGGGCCTGCGGTCGGGCGACGTGATCACCGAGGCCGGTCAGGCCGAGGTGCTGAGCATCGAGGACCTCGAGACCAAGATCACCGAAGCCAAGGATGCCGGCCGCAAGTCGATCCTGCTGCTGGTGCGCCGTGGCGGCGACCCGCGCTTCGTGGCGCTGACCTTCGAGGACAACTGAACCTCGGTTCCACAGGACCACTCATGAAATGGGGGCAGGGGAAACCTTGCCCCTTTTTCGTGCGGGCAGGTCGCGTTGCCGGGGCGATGGCCCGGCGCTGGGTCAGTGCAGCACCCGCCGCAGCCCCGCCTGCACCTTCAGAAGCGCCGGAAGATAGTCGCGCGCCAGTTCCTCGGGTTCGGCCTGCGTGGCGGGCAGCCCGGTGTTCAGCGCCGCCACCACCTGCCCGTGAACGTTGTAGAGCGGCACGGCGATGGAGCGCAGCCCCATCTCGACCTCCTGGTCGATGATCGCGAAGCCCTGGTCCCGAACCTGCGCGATGCGCGCGGCGATCTCTGCCGGATCGGTCAGCGCGCCCGGCGTGCGGGGGGTGAGGTCCGAGCGTTCGAGCAGCGCCAGCATCTCGGCCTCGGGCAGGGCAGCGAGCAGCACCCGCCCCATCGACGTGCAATGGGCGGGCAGCCGCGAGCCGGGCATCAGCCCGATGCTCATCACCCGGCGCTGCGCGGCGCGGGCGAGGTAGACGATCTCGGTCTCGTCGAGGATCGACACGCTGCTCGACTGGCCGATCTGCTCCGACAGCTGGTCGAGCCAGGGCTGCACCAGTTGCGGCAGGGGCAGGGCGGCCAGCGCGCCCATGCCGAGCCGCAAGATGCGCGGCGTGAGCTGGAAGAACTTGCCGTCGTAATCGGCATAGCCCAGCCGGTGCAGGGTCAGCAGGCAGCGCCGCGCGGTGGCGCGATCGAGCCCGGTCTTCTCGGCCACCTGCGCGATCGACAGCCGCGGGGTTTCGGCGCGGAAGCTTTCGATCACCTGCAGCCCCTTTGCCAAAGAGGCGATGAAATCGGTCGGTTTGTTCAACATGCGCACGATTTCTCGCGGGATGTGAACAAATGTCAAGATGCGCACGAAATGCGTGGCTCCTGTGAGGCCCAAGTCATATTTCAGGCGTCGAGGGCGATCCGCGCCCACAGGAGGATTTCATGGACAAGACCATCGCCAGCGCCGCGGAGGCCGTCTCGGCCATTCCCGACGGCGCGACCGTGATGATCGGCGGCTTCGGCGGCTCCGGCGCGCCGATCGAGCTGATCCACGCACTGATCGACCACGGCGCCAAGGACCTGACCGTCGTCAACAACAACGCCGGCAACGGCCATGTCGGGCTTGCGGCGCTGATCGAACAGAAGCGGGTGAAGAAGTTGATCTGCTCCTTCCCGCGGTCTGCCGACCCGCGGGTCTTTACCGAGGCCTACCTTGCCGGGGAGATCGAGCTTGAGTTGGTGCCGCAGGGCACGCTCGCCGAACGCATCCGGGCGGGCGGCGCGGGCATCCCCGCCTTCTACACCGCGACGAGCTACGGCACCGAGCTGGCCGAGGGCAAACCCACCGAGGAGTTCGAGGGCAAGCACTATGTCCGCGAGCGCTGGCTCAAGGCCGATTACGCGCTGATCAAGGCCGAGCTGGCCGATCCGCACGGCAACCTGACCTACCGGATGGCGGCGCGCAACTTCAACCCGGTGATGGCCATGGCCGCGACGCACACCATCGTGCAGGCGAGCAAAGTGGTCGAGCTGGGCGGGATCGATCCCGAGCACGTCATCACCCCGGGCATCTTCGTCGGCTCGGTGGTCGAGGTGGCAAAGCCCGCACAGGAAGAAGAGCTGAACCGGGCGGAGGCCGTCTACCCATGAGCGAGACCATGACCGACATCGACAGCATCAAGCTCAGCAACGCCCAGATCGCCTGGCGCGCGGCGCAGGACATCGAGGATGGCGCCTACGTCAACCTCGGCATCGGCTTCCCGGAAATGGTCGCCAAGTTCCAGCCCGAGGGCAAGCAGGCGATCTTCCACACCGAGAACGGCGTGCTCGACTTCGGCGAGGCGCCGAAGCCGGGCGAGGAGGACTGGGACTGCATCAACGCCGGCAAGAAGGCGATCACCATCAAGCCCGGCACGGCCTTCTTCCACCATGCCGACAGCTTTGCCATGGTGCGCGGCGGCCACCTCGATGTGGCCATCCTCGGCGCCTACGAGATCGCGCAGACCGGCGATCTTGCCAACTGGTCCACGGGCCGGGGCGGCGTGCCGGCCGTCGGCGGCGCGATGGATCTGGTGCAGAGCGCCAAGCGCGTGGCGGTGCTGACCGACCACGTGACCAAGAAGGGCGCGCCGAAGCTGGTCGCCAGCTGCACCCTGCCGCTGACCGGCGTGGGCTGCGTCACCCGCATCTACACCTCGCTGGCCGTGGTCGACGTGGAGGGCGGCAAGTTCGTCCTGCGCGAGAAGATCCCCGCCATTTCCTTTGACGAGCTGCAGGCCCTCACCGGTGCCCCGCTGCATGTCGAGGGCGAGGTCGCCGACCTGATCTGCCCGGAGCTCTGAGATGACCGACGCCTATATCTGTTCCTACATCCGCACGCCCATCGGCCGCTTCGGCGGCGCGCTCTCGTCGGTGCGCGCCGACGATCTGGGGGCCATCCCGCTGAAGGCGCTGATGGCCAAGCACGACATCGACTGGTCGGCGGTGGACGAGGTCTACTTTGGCTGCGCCAACCAGGCGGGCGAAGACAACCGCAACGTCGCGCGCATGTCGGCGCTGCTGGCGGGTCTGCCGGTCTCCGTGCCGGGCACCACGCTCAACCGCCTGTGCGGCTCGGGCATGGACGCGATCATCGCGGCGGCGCGCGCCATCAAGGCGGGCGAGATCGAGCTGGCGATCGCGGGCGGTGTCGAGAGCATGAGCCGCGCGCCCTTCGTCATGCCGAAGGCCACTTCGGCCTTTTCGCGCAATGCCGAGATCTACGATACGACCATCGGCTGGCGCTTCGTCAACAAGGCGCTGAAGGCGCAATACGGCGTGGATAGCATGCCCGAGACCGGCGAGAACGTCGCCGAAGAGTTCGGCATCTCGCGCGAGGATCAGGACGCCTTCGCAATGCGCTCGCAGGAGAAGGCGGCTGCCGCGCAGGCCAATGGCCGTCTTGCGCAGGAGATCACCCCGGTGACCATCCCGCAGCGCAAGGGCGATCCGCTGGTCGTCGATACCGACGAGCACCCGCGCCAGACCTCGCTCGAGAAGCTGGCCAAGCTGCCGACGCCGTTCCGCGAGGGCGGGTCGGTGACTGCGGGCAACGCCTCGGGCGTGAACGACGGCGCCGCGGCGCTCATCGTCGCTTCAGAAGCGGCGGTGAAGGCGCACGGGCTGACACCGATCGCGCGCATCCTTGGCGGGGCCACGGCGGGTGTCGAGCCGCGCATCATGGGCTTCGGTCCTGCGCCGGCCTCGAAGAAGCTGATGGCGCGGCTTGGGCTGACGCAGGACGCCTTCGACGTGATCGAGCTGAACGAGGCCTTTGCCTCGCAGGGGCTCGCCACGCTGCGCGATCTGGGCATTGCCGATGACGACGCGCGGGTGAACCCCAACGGCGGCGCCATCGCGCTTGGCCATCCGCTCGGCATGTCGGGCGCGCGCATCACCGGCACTGCCGCGCTGGAGCTGAAGGCAGGCCAGAAGGCGCTTGCGACCATGTGCATCGGCGTCGGCCAGGGCATTGCGATCGCGCTCGAAGGCGCGTGAGCGGAGCGGCCCGGGTTTGAGAGAGATAGCGAGGGGCGGGGGATACCTCCGCCCCTCTGCAATGGTGCGGCGCCCCTCGCAGGTGCGTCACGCGCCGGGGCTGTCCGCCCCCGCCTCTTGCATCGCCGGGCTTGCCTTGCAAATCTCGCGTCAAGCCGGGCACAGATCCGGGGAGCAGTTTCAGGAAAACGGACCCAGCCATGAAGATCACCGCCTCCCTCGGCGCGGCAGCGCTTGCCCTCAGCCCGCTTGCCGCGCTTGCCGATGGCACCTTCGTGCAGATCGAACAGGCCAATACCACCGCCGGTGCGGTGCTGGCAGTGACCCGGGATCGGCTCAACTACGGCGGCATCGTGAGCCATTGGGACGGCGGCTATTCGGTGGTCGGCAGCGTGCTCTACGGCTTCGACACGCCCTTCGGCGCCAACTTCAAGGTCGGCCCGGCCCTGGGCGCTGTCTTCAAGGATGGCGAGGAAGACAGCTACGAGCTGGGGGTACGCGCCTCGCTCGATCGCTGGATGGCCACCGACTGGGGGTCGTTCTACTATCTCGCCGAGGTCAACAGCATCGACAACAGCTGGTTCCTGCTGGCCTCGAGCGGTTGGGGAGAAACGGGTTTTGGCACAGAACTTTCGACCGGCGGCAGCGACAGCTACAGCGACACGACTCTGGCGTTGACCAAGCATTATGACGGACCGGTGAGCTTCCGCGCCGGCTACCGCTTCGAGTCCGAGGAGTTCTTCATCGGCTTCTCGGTGAACACCTTCTGAGGTTCCCCGCCAGCCGTGCTCAGCCGGGCAGGCCGAAGCTGATGCGGCGTGCGATGTCGGAGAGCACCGCCGAGACGCGGGTGCTGACCACCCCCGGCGCGTCGCCCTCGGCGTAGAAGCGCACGAAGAGCGCCTCTCGCTGCTCCTCGGTCGGCACGAGTTGCAGCCGCGCGCCGTCGGTGGTGGGCGCAATCACATAGGCCTCGAGGTCGCCGACGTCGGGCAGGTGCAGCACGCCCCGCGTCTGAGGCGGGTAGGGCTTGCCGCGCAGCCGGGCGGTGTCGAGCGTCAGCGAGGACAGCCAGAACTCCTGCGTCTCGCCGCCTGCGCTGAAGGTGACCCGCTCGGGCTTGTCGGCCATATGGGTTTCCGAGCGCGGAAGCTCGACGCAGGTGAAGCAGGTGACCGCCAGAACGACCATGTTGTAGAGCGTCCAGAACAGGATGACCCATTTGCCGTCGCCGGCATCGTTCATCGCGAATCTGTCGCTGAAGATGCCGAGGCACAGCCCGACGATGCTGAGCCCCAGCGCGATCGCGAAGGGCATCATCAACCGCCACTGCACCACCACGCGCGAGCGGTCGCCGCCCTTGGCCGTCACCGAGAACTTGTGCCCCTTGGGGCGGAACAGCCCGGCGTAGGCGGCGCGGGTGATCGGGATTGCGCCGATGAGCTGGCTGACGTCGTGCATGATGGGGATCATCAGCCCGCGCGACAGCAGGTTCATCACCATGGTGACCCAGACGTAATAGGGGCCGAAGTAGACCAGCACGTCGGCGAGCCGCGCGTCCACGACGGTGATCCCGAAGAACCAGTAGAGCAGCGGGAAGACGACCGCGGCGATGCGGAACGGAAAGCTGGTGGCCCAGAAGAACACCGAGTCGATCACGCTCCAGCGGTCGCGCAGGCGCAGGTTGGCCTTGCTGAACGGGCCCACGGAGGAGCGGGCGATCTGCATCAGACCCAGGCACCAGCGGGCGCGTTGGGTGACGTACTCCTTGAGTCCTTCCGGCGCGAGCCCCTCGGTCAGCGGCTCGTTGAGATAAATCGAGCGCCAGCCTTCGTTCTGCAGCGCGATGGTGAGCATGAAGTCCTCGGTGATGCTCTCGGTCGGGAAGCCACCGATGCTGCGCACCGCCTCCCAGCGGCAGACCGACGAGGTGCCGCAGCAAATGGCGATGTCCCAGGCATCGCGCGAGGCCTGCATGTGGTCGAAGAAAAAGCGCTGCTCATCGGGATAGGAGGCGCTGAGCCCGAGGTTGTGCTGGATCGGATCCGCGTTGAAGAAATGCTGGGGGGTCTGCACCAGCCCCACGGTCGGATCGTGGAACAGCGCCAGGGAGCGCGACAGGAAGCCCCGGTGCGGCACGAAATCCGCGTCGAGCACGGCAATGAACTGCGGCGGCTCGGGATCCTCGGCGAGCCGATCAAGCGCGTGGTTGATGTTGCCGGCCTTCGAGCCCTTGTTGTCGGGCCGGCGCATGTAGCGCACCTTTTGCTCGATGCAGTAGTCGCGCAGCCAGTCCCGCCGGTTGTCATCGAGGATGATGACTTCCGTGTTGCTGTGTCGCAGCGACTTGGCGCCGATGATCGTGCGCTCGAGAATATCGCGATCCTCGTTGTAGGTGGCGATCATCACCGCCACCTTGGGCTCGGTCTCGCCCCACCAGCCGAGGTGCTCCGTCGCCTCGGCGCCGCGTTGCTTGACGCGGGCGAGGATGAGAAAGGCACTGAGGGAGCCGACGAGGGTGAGCATCTCGAGCGCGTAGAGCGCGTAGCTCATCACCGCGTCGATGGTCAGCCCCGGAGGCGCCAGCGTCTCGGTGCCGCGCCACCAGGCGTAGCGGATCGCGAAGATGCCGGCGACTCCGAAGAGCAGCGCGCGGTCGCGGGTCCGGTCCGGGTTGACGACGAAGGGCAGCACGAGCCCGACCCCCGCCACCAGCAGAAGGTAGGCACTGCTCGAGCCGAGCTCGCCAAGGTGCGGGAAGGGCGCCACGTCAGTTGAACCAGTGGCGGAAGAGGTCGAGCGGACGGCCGTCGAAGAAGGCGCGCCCGGTGCGTCCGATGGCGCAGCCGAGCTCAGGGTCGGCGTTCAGGTCGGGTGCCAGCAGGGTGACGTCGAAGCGCTCGAGGTGCTTCTCGCTCGGTGCGACGGCGAGATTGGCATAGATGCTGCGCGCGCCGCTTCCCGCGAGCCGCCCCACGGTGGCGGGATAGACGTGGGACTGGCCGGTGAAGCGGAAGCTGGCGTCCTGACCGACGCGCAGCGTGTTGAAGACGCGCTCGGTCACCGACAGGGTGATGATGCTCTGCCCGCAGTCCACGACGCGGATCAGCGGATCGCCGCGCTGCACGGTGACGGCATCGGCCTGGAGGGTCTCCCAATAGAGCATATCGGCGGCGGGCGCGCGCAGTTCGCTGCGCGACTCGAGGCCCTGCGTCTGGCGGGCGCGGGTGATGCGGCGTTCGAGCGCCGCCGTTTTTGCGCTCGCCTCGCTGCGGGCGAGCCCGAGCTCGGCGATTTGCGCGTCGAGCTGGATCCGGCGCTGTTCGGAGAAGGGGGCGTCGTTGTAGCCGTCGCCAAGGAAGACCCCCTGCTGCAGGGCGTCGCGCGCGATCTGCAGGGTCTCGACCCGCTCGCGGGCATGCGAGAGCGCAAGGGCTGAGGCGTGCGGCGTGCCGGCGCGACCGCTTTCATCGAAGGTTGCCTCGCCACCGGGGGCGGTGCTTGCGTAGGCGTCGCCGCGCTGCAGGAGGTCTCGCCGGATCCGCGCTTCGGCAAGCTCGGCCTCAAGCTCGGCGAGGCGCGCCTTTGTGAAAGTCTCGCTGCGCTGCAGCAGCGTGTCGCGCTCCCTGCTGAGCGCCGCGATCTGTGCCTGAATGCGGTTGATCCCGGCGTCCAGCGTTTCGAGCTCGAGTTGCAGGTCGGCGAGGCGCGTCGTGTCGGCGCGCGTGTCGGTCACCGTTGCGAGCAGCTCGTTTTGCGAAAGGCGCGCGCCAAGTGCATGGGCCTGCAGTTCGAGGGTTCCGGCGATCGGGCTGCGCAGTGTCGCGACCGGCGCGTTGACCACGGCGTTGGCGCTGGCAGCGGTCATCTGTTCACCGATGATGACCCAGAGCGTGACAAGAATGGCGGCGACGCCGATGATGAGGCGGGTGTACTTCATGTCCTGCTCGCGTTTTTTTGGTGCCTGCTTCAAGGGCATAACACCGCAGCCCGTTCCGAGGTGCAAGCAGTTGCACGGCTTATTGACCGTCGGCGCGCGCCGACGGTGTCCTAGCGTCAGATTGTGGCCCGAACAGGGCGGTCAGCAGTGACGCTGTTCCCTGTTGGCGAGGTGGGCAAGAAGCTGCAGGGTGGCAGGATAGTAGGATTGCGCCGTATCCTGGGTTGTGATCTCGGGCAGCGGACCGCAGCGGCCGAGGGCGAGGATCGCAAGGTAGCCCGCATGGTCGGAAAGGTCCCGGAGGCCTCCGGCGGCATCCACGCTCACCGCGAGCTTGCCCGGCGCGCCCGCGCTTTCCAGCCGGTCGAGCACATGGCTCACCGCCGGATTGCCATTGCGCCCGGACCAGCTGAGATAGAGTGGAATGCGCAGCGCGTCATAGCTTGAGCGCAGCTCGTGCTCCTGCGGGGCGTCGAAGCCGCCCGGCGTCACGTCGATCCAGTCGGGCATCACCGACTCGCGCGAGAGTTCGGCGAGCACCGTCTCGCCGTGATCGGCGGCGCGGATCAGCCGGTCGTCGTCGGCGGCGTAGCCCAGCTCGCGCAGGGCGCGGGACATGATGTAGGAAGGGTTGAAGAGCACCCTTTCGGGGGTGGCGCGGGATTCGGCGCCGGGCTTGAGCAGCAACTCCCCGGGTGCGCGCGGATCGGGCGCAAGGCAGAGTGCCGAGATGTCGCGGGCAATCGCGATGGCCTTGTCGCGGTATTCCCACCAACCGCTGTCCCGCGCGGCGCGCAGCAGCGCCCAGGCCCGGAACAGGTCGCCATCGGTGGCATTGTGCCAGTCGTCGATATTGTCGCGCCGGCGCGGAATCCACTGCCACGCCATGAGGTTGTCCTGGCGAATGGCCAAGTTGTGGTCGGTCCATTCCTCGATATTGCGGAAGGTGCGCTCGTCGCCATGGGCCTGTGCCAGCAGAAGCCCGTATCCCTGACCCTCGGAGTGGCTCGTGGCGTTCTGCAGATCATCCACCACGCGCCCGTCGGGCTGAACGAACCGCGCGCGCCAGAAGCGCCAGCATTGCCCCGGATCCAGGGGGGCGGCCTCGGCCGGGAGCCCGGTCGCAAGCAGGGCTGCGGCTCCGGACATCATTTGGCGTCTGTTGATCACTCGCTATCGTCTTTCGGCTTCCGGGAAGCATATGACTGATAATTAGCCGTCTTCTGCCCCATTCCCAAAGTTTACGCGAGCAGAACCTGTGACGTTCCACCATGGCGTGAGGCTAATCCGCAACGGGTTCCTTCGACCGGCAGAGGCGAGTTTATTCGTACAAATACGATTTCGCGCCGCCCTTTTCCTGAGCGCGCGGGGTTTGTTTGCATTTTTTGTGGGCGACTTTTGCAATTGTTGGCGGTCGCTTTGCCCTGAACCGCCACGGCCCCTGCAAAAAGCCCGGGTGGTCGCGTCAAATGATCCGGGGACCGGCAGCACAGAAAAGCCGGGCCGTGCAACAGGGAAATCTCGGAGGTTCCAATGCTTCGTCTGAAAGCAGGTATCGCGGCGCTCGCCGTCGCTGCCACCATGGCCGGTGCCGCACTGGCGCAGGGCACGCTGCGCGTCGGCATGACCGCGGCCGACATCCCCCTCACCACCGGTCAGACCGACCAGGGCGGCGAGGGCATGCGCTTCATGGGCTACACCGTCTATGACTCGCTGATCGAATGGGATCTCACCAGCGCCGACAAGCCGTCGGTGCTGATCCCTGGCCTCGCCACCGAGTGGTCGGTGGACGCCGAGGACAAGACCAAGTGGACCTTCAAGCTGCGCGAGGGGGTGACCTTCCACGACGGTGCGCCCTTCACCGCCGCCGACGTGGTGTGGAACCTCGACAAGATCCTCGACGAGAGCTCCGAGCAGTATGACCCGCGCCAGGCGGCACAGGGCAAGTCGCGCATCCCCGCCGTGGCCTCCTACGAAGCGGTGGACGACCAAACGCTGGTGATCACCACCAAGGAGCCCGACGCCACGCTGCCTTACCAGATGACCTGGATCCTGATGTCGTCCAAGGCCAACTGGGAAGCCATGGACAAGGACTGGGAGAAGGTTGCGGGCAGCCCCTCGGGCACCGGTCCCTGGAAGCTGGAAACCTTCGTCCCGCGCGAGCGCGCCGAGATGGTGCCCTTTGCCGATTACTGGGACGAGACTCGCATCCCCAAGCTCGACAAGATGGTGCTGATCCCGCTGCCCGAGCCCAACGCCCGCTCTGCCGCGCTGCTCTCGGGGCAGGTCGACTGGATCGAGGCCCCGGCGCCCGACACCATCCCGGCGATGGAAGGCAACGGTTTCGTCATTTCCTCGAACGCCTATCCGCACAACTGGACCTGGCACCTGTCGCGCCTCGAAGGCTCGCCCTGGAACGACATCCGTGTGCGCAAGGCCGCCAACCTCGCCATCGACCGCGAGGGCATGATGCCGCTGCTGGGTGGGCTCATGGTTCCGGCCAAGGGCTTCCTGCCGCCGAGTTCGCAGTGGTTCGGCAATCCGAGCTTCGAGGTGAAATATGACCTCGAGGCCGCCAAGGCGCTGATGGAAGAGGCGGGCTACGGTCCCGACAACCACCTGAAGGTCAAGGCGCTGATCTCGCCCTCGGGTTCGGGCCAGATGCTGCCGCTGCCGATGAACGAATATGTCCAGCAGAGCCTTGCCGAGATCTGGATCGACGTCGAGTTCATGGTCGTCGAGTGGAACCAGATGATCAACCTGTGGCGTGCCGGCGCGGCCGATCCTGCGGTGGACGGCGCCATGTCGATCAACTTCACCTACTTCATCCAGGACCCGTTCACCGGCCTGATCCGTCACCTCGACGAGAACCTGATCGCGCCCAACGGCACCAACTGGGGCCACTACAGCGACCCCGAGATGCAGGAGCTTTTCTCGCAGATCAAGACCACCTTCGACCCCGAAGCCCAGGACGAGGTGCTGCGCAAGACGCATGAGAAATACGTCGATGACGCGCTCTTCCTGATGGTCACCCATGACGTCGCCCCGCGCGCCATGGCGCCGAAGGTGAAGGGCTTCGTGCAGGCCCAGAACTGGTACCAGAACTTCTCGTCGATCACGATCGAAGAGTAAGGCCCCGCCAGGCCCATCCCCCGCCGCGCGCGTTGCGGCGGGGATCACTTCCAGCCAGGGACCACCACCCGTGCTCAGCTACTTTCTCCGCCGCCTCATCCTCGTGCTGCCCGTGGCCTTCGGGGTGTCGGTCATCTGTTTCCTTCTGGTGCAGATCGCCCCCGGCGATCCGCTCACAGCCATCATGCCCGTCGACGCCACCGCCGAGGAACAGGCCGCCATGCGCGCGGCCTATGGGCTCGATAAGCCGCTTCCCATCCAATACGCGATCTGGATCGGCAACCTCGTGCAGGGCGACATGGGCAAGTCCATCGCCACCGGTCGCCCGGTCGCGCAGGAGGTCTTCGGTGCGGTGCAGAACTCGCTGCTGCTGGCCGTCTCGGCCGCGGTCATCGCCTTCCCGATCGGCATTTTCCTCGGCTTTCTCGCGGGCTATTTCCGCGACACGCTGCTGGATCGCGCGGTCACCGCGCTGTCGATCACCGGCGTGTCGGTGCCGAACTACTGGCTCGGCATCGTGCTGGTCATCATCTTTTCCGTGAACCTCGGCTGGCTGCCCTCGATGGGCGCCGGGCCGGGCGGCTCGCAGAGCTGGGCTTGGGACTGGCTGCACATGCGCCACCTGATCCTGCCCGCCGTGACGCTGGCCGTGGTGCCCATCGGCATCGTCGCCCGCACCGTGCGCGCGCTCGCCGGAGACATCCTGACGCAGGACTTCGTGCAGGCGCTTTATGCCAAGGGCATGAGCCGCGGCGACGTGCTGCGCCACGTGGCGCGCAACGCCGCCGCCACGGCGCTGTCGGTCATGGGGCTGCAGCTGGGCTACCTGCTGGGCGGCTCGATCCTCATTGAGACGGTGTTCAACTGGCCGGGCTCGGGGTTCCTTCTGTCGAACGCCATCTTCCAGCGTGACCTGCCGCTGCTGCAGGGCACGATCCTCATCCTCGCCCTGTTCTTTGTGGCGATGAACCTCATCGTCGACGTGGCGCAGGCCGCGATCGATCCGCGCATCAAGAGGAGCTGACCCATGGCTCTTGCCGAAACCGACACCATGCAGGACGTCAGGGCCGAGAAACCGCAGGGCTACTGGGCCGGGGTGGGTGCACGCGTGGTGCGCGACCCGGTCTCGATGATCTGCCTCGCGGTGGTGCTGGCGCTGATCCTCTCGGCGATCTTCGCGCCCTGGCTTGGTCTTGCCGACCCCTACAAGGGCTCGATGATCGCCCGCCTGAAACCACTCGGCACCGAAGGGCACCTTCTGGGCACCGACGAACAGGGCCGCGACATGCTGGCGCGGCTGATCTACGGCGGGCGGCTGACGCTCTTCATCGGGCTGATGCCGGTGGTGCTGGCCTTCTTCATCGGCTCCGCGCTGGGGATCGTCGCGGGCTATGTCGGCGGCATGACCAACACCATCATCATGCGCATCGTGGACGTGTTCTTCGCCTTCCCCTCGGTGCTGTTGGCGATCGCCATCTCTGGGGCGCTGGGGGCGGGGATCGTCAACTCCCTCGTGTCGCTGACCATCGTCTTCATCCCGCCGATCACACGCGTCGCCGAGGCGGTGACCTCGGGGGTGCGCGCGCTCGACTACATCGACGCCGCGCGGGCCACCGGGGCGAACGCGCTGACGGTGATCCGCGTGCATGTGATCGGCAACGTGCTGTCGCCGATCTTCGTCTATGCCACCTCGCTGACGAGCGTGTGCATGATCCTTGCCGCGGGCCTGTCGTTCCTCGGCATCGGCGTGCGCCCGCCCGAGCCCGAATGGGGGCTGATGCTGAACACGCTGCGCTCGGCCATCTACATCAACCCGTGGCTCTCGGCGCTGCCGGGGGTGATGATTTTTGTCACATCGCTCTGTCTTAACCTGCTGAGCGACGGCCTGAGGAGTGCGATGAATGTCCGCGACTGACCTGTCTGCTATCAAACCCAGGACCGCTGCGCCCGCGAGCCGCGACAAGGGCGGGCCGGCGCAGCCTCTGGTCATCGTCAAGGGCCTGCAAAAGCACTTTCCCGTCCGAGGCGGCATCCTTGGCCGTACACAGGCCATGGTGCAGGCGGTGGACGGCGTGTCCTTCGAGGTGAAGAAGGGCGAGACGCTCGGCATCGTCGGCGAGTCCGGTTGCGGCAAGTCGACCACCGCGCGGCTGCTCATCGGCCTCATCGAGAAGGACAAGGGCGAGATCATCTTCGACGGGCAGGGGCTGGGCGAGCGGCTGTCGCTGAAGGACCTGCGCAAGGATGTGCAGATGGTTTTTCAGGACAGCTATGCCTCGCTCAACCCGCGGCTCACCATCGAGGACAGCGTGGCCTTCGGCGCCAAGGTGCAGGGGCTCGACGATCCCAACGGACGGGCGCGCAGCCTGATGGCACGCGTCGGGCTCGATCCCGACCGTTTCGCCCACCGCTACCCGCACGAGCTGTCGGGCGGCCAGCGCCAGCGGGTGAACATCGCCCGCGCGCTTGCCATGTCGCCGCGGCTGGTGGTGCTGGACGAGGCCGTGTCTGCGCTCGACAAGTCGGTCGAGGCGCAGGTGCTGAACCTGCTGTCGGACCTGCGCCGCGAGTTCGGCCTGACCTACATCTTCATCAGCCACGACCTGAACGTGGTGCGCTACATCTCTGACCGCATCCTCGTGATGTATCTCGGCGAGGTGGTCGAGGTCGCGCCGGTGGACAGCATCTGGGAGAGCCAGGCGCATCCCTACACCCGCTCGCTGTTCTCGGCGATGCCGTCGATGGATCCCGACAACCGCACGCAGGAGCCGCCGCTGGCCGGGGATCCGCCGAACCCGATCGACCCGCCCAAGGGCTGCCGTTTCCACACCCGCTGCCGGTTCGTCAGCGAGGTGTGCAAGAGCAAGGTGCCAAAGCTGATGGGGCTCGCGGGCAAGGCCGATCACCTGACGGCTTGCCATCTGCATGACGCCACCTCCGGCCACCCGAAAGCCGGGCAGGGGGTGCCGCAATGATCCTTTCAGGATGCCGCACGACGAAAGCGCGCGAGGTCTTCTGGACCGCGCCGCAACCCGCCTCCACCCCCCAGACCCAGTCGGAGGAGGGCAAATGACCAAGCTGCTCGACATCCAGAACCTCACGCTGCGCTTCAAGGGCAAGCGCACGGTGCATGCGCTCAACGACGTCTCGCTTGGCATGGAGCAGGGCGAGACGCTGGCGCTCTTGGGCGAGTCCGGCTCGGGCAAATCGGTGACGCTGAAGGCGCTTCTGGGGCTCCTGCCGCCGAAGCGCACCGAGATCGAAGGCAAGATCGAGGTCAACGGCACCGATGTGCTGAGCCTGTCCGGCAGGAAGCTGCAGAAATACCGGGGCGGCGAGGTCTCGATGGTGTTTCAGGAGCCGGCGCTGGCGCTCGATCCGGTCTATACCGTCGGCCACCAGATCGCCGAGTCCGTAATGCGCCACAAGGGGGTCAGCAAGGCCGACGCCATGTCGACCGCGCTCGACATGCTCGACCGGGTGCGCATTCCCTCGGCCAACCGGCGGCTGCACAACTATCCGCATGAGCTGTCGGGGGGGATGCGCCAGCGGGTGATGATCGCCCTCGCGCTGGCGTGCCGGCCGCGGCTGCTGCTGGCCGACGAGCCGACGACGGCGCTCGATGCCACGGTGCAGATCCAGATCCTGCTGCTGCTGCGCGAATTGCAGAAGGAGTTCGGCATGGGGGTGATCTTTGTCACCCATGACATCGGCGTGGCGGTGGAGATCTCCGAGCGCGTGGCCGTGATGTACGCCGGACAGATCGTCGAGGAGGGGACGACCTCCGAGATCATCAAGTCGGCGCAGCACCCCTACACGCAGGGGCTTCTGGCGGCGAACCTGCACGACGTCGCGCGCGGCGCGCGGCTCAACGCCATCCCCGGCGCGCCGCCGTCGCTCGAGACCAAGCCGGACAGCTGCTCCTTTGCGCCGCGCTGCGCCCATGCCACCGCCGAGTGCCGCGCCGCGCTGCCGCCGGTCTTCGCCCCCGCGCCGCGCCGACGCGTGGCCTGCGTGAAGGCCGCGCCCGCCGTGGCGGCCGAATGACGGGAAAGCCATGCTGATCGAGCACGACCCCTACCGCTGCTTCATGCCCTACGAGCCGGTTCAGGTGGAGAGCGCCGAGGACGGGCCGCTGGCGGACCTCACGCTCGCGGTGAAGGACATCTTCGACGTGGCGGGCTACCGCACCGGATCGGGCTGTCCGCTGCGGCTGGCGGAGAGCCCGGTGCGTGCCGCCACCGCGCCGGCGGCGCAGAGATTACTCGATGCGGGCGCGCGCTTCGTCGGCAAGACCCACACCGACGAGCTGGCCTGGTCGATGTACGGGATGAACATGCACTTCGGCACGCCGGTGAACCCCGCCGCGCCGGACCGCATCCCCGGCGGTTCGTCCTCGGGCTCGGCCGTCGCGGTGGCCGGGGGGCTCGCCGACATCGCCATCGGTTCGGACACCGGCGGCTCGGTCCGTGCGCCGGCCAGTTTCTGCGGCATCTGGGGGATCCGCCCGACCCATGGGCGCATCCCGCTCGATCTCGCGCAGCCGCTGGCCGCAAGCTACGACACCTGCGGGATTTTCGCGCGTGACGGAGAGACGCTGCTGCGGGCGATGTCTGTGCTGCTGGACGGCAGCTCCGCGCCGCTGCCCGAGGTGCCGGAGTTCCTGCGTCCGATCGACATGCTGGCGCAGCTCGGGCCAGAGGCGCTGGCCCTTTGGGAGGCGAGGTTCGGAGAGCTTCCGGCCCGCGAGGTTCGCGTTTATCCTGACGGGGTCGACGCCGCCTACACCGCTTTCCTGCGCACCCTCGGCGCCGATGCGCGCGACTGGGTGCTGCCATTCATCCGCCAGAGCGCCATGCCCCTGGCGCGCGGGATCGACCAGCGCGCCGACGCCGCCGAGGCGCTGACCGAGGCCGAGATCGCGGGCGGGCAGGCGGCGCGGCGCGCCTTCACTGTGCATGTCGAAGCGCTGCTGGGTCTGTCGGGCGTGATCCTCGCCCCGGCGGTGCATGACGCGCCGTTCCGGCTCGACCCGCCGCTGGAGCTGTTCGACGGCTTCCGGCACGACTGCGCGCGGCTGCTTTGCGTCGCGGGCCTGTCGGGTCTGCCGCAGGTGGTCTTCCCGGCGGGCAGGCTGGGCGGGGCACCCTACGGCCTGTCGCTCATCGGGCCGCGCGGCTCGGACCTGTCGCTGATCGCGCTGGCCTGCCGCATCGCCGCCGGTTTTGCGGTCCCGGCCTGACGGAGAGTTCCATGGCAGAAATCGAACGCAAACTGGCCGGGATGGGCCTGGCGCTGCCGCCCTCGGCTCCCTCGCGCGCGCTGTTCCTTCCCGGCAAGATCAGCGGCAACCTTCTGTTCCTTTCGGGGCAGATCTGCGAGTGGGAGGGTGTGCCGAAGTACTTCGGCCCGGTGCCACAAGGCTTCGACGTGAAATTGGGGCAGGCGGCGGCGCGGATGTGTGCGCTGAACCTGCTCTACTCGATCAAGGCGGTCGCGGGCTCGCTCGACCGGGTTCGGAGCGTGGTGCGGCTGGGTGGCTTTGTCGCCGCGCCGCCGGGCTATGGCGACGGTCCGTTGATCGTCAATGGCGCCTCGCAGCTCTTCATCGATCTCTGGGGCGAGGCAGGGCGACACGCCCGCACCGCCGTCAACGTCACGTCGTTGCCCGCGAACGCGCTGGTCGAGATCGAGGCGACGGTCGAGCTTGAGTGACACGGGCGTCCCTTCGATCCTGCTGATCAATCCCAACAGCAACGCCGACACCACCCGCGCCATGTGCGCCATCGCGGGGCGGGTGCTTCCGGGGGTGCGCGGCTGGACCGCGCCAGGGGGGCCGCCGCTGATCACCGATCCCGAGGCGCTGGCCGAGGCCGCCGCCTATGTCGCGGCGGCAGAGATTGCACCGGAGTGCGCCGGGGTCATCGTCTCGGCCTTTGGCGATCCGGGGCAGGCGGCGCTGGCCGCGAGGTTGCGGGTTCCCGTAATCGGCATTGGCGCCGCCGCGGCCCGTGCGGCGGCGAAAGGAGGCCGCGCTTTTGCCGTGGTCACCCATACGCCTGCACTGGAAACAAGCATTGATCGATTGATGAACAGTGCCGCTCCCGACGGGCGTTATCTTGGGACCTACCTTGCCGAGGGGGACCCGATCGCGCTGTCTGAAGATCCCAAAAAGCTAGACAATGCATTGCTTTATGCCGCGATACGCGCGCATGGCGACGGCGCCGAGGCGGTGATCATCGGAGGCGGACCGTTGGGCGAGGCGGCCGATCGACTCGCCGATCACGCACCCTGCATTCTTGTTTCGCCTATTTTACGCGCAGCAGTTGAATTGCGAGCGAGACTCCGCTTGCCAACCGCCTGAATCTGCGGCAATCCGCCAGTGGATTGCCTTCGAAAGCGCAGCATGAGCGGAGATTCGGCAGAGTCTTGCCGCCGCGCAGCAAAAGCCCGCTTTTGTAGGGAACCCCTTAGATTACGGGGTGTTGTCTTTCCCGTACTCGCTATCAGATTCCCGCCCAGTACCACCCCTTGGAGCAGACATTTGCGGAAGTATCCGATCTCTAGTCCTGTTGTGTCCGGACGCGCGTTCGTGGCGCGTCAAAACCGACGCCAGTTCCTGGCCCAGCTTGCCGGCTCCGCCGCCGTTCCCGCGCTTCTGAGCGCGACGTCCCTTGCCGCGCAGGAGACGACCGAAGAAGGCACCAACGCGGCCCCCGACGAGCAGACCCAGAGCGAGACAACCCCCTTTTCCTTCGACATCCTCTCGGCGCAGATGGCCGAGGCCGCGAAAGCGCCCCCGCTGGAACCCGAGCAAGTCGAGGGCTTTCTTGCCGAGCTCGACTACGACGGCTACCAGCGCATCCGGTTCGACCCCGACAAGGCCCGTTGGGCGGATCTGCCGGACGACACGTTCCGGCTGCATGCCTTCCACCTCGGCTGGCTGTTCAAGCAGCCCGTGCGCCTGCATGAGGTGGTCAACGGCGAGTCGCGGCTGATGCATTTCTCGACCGCGGATTTCGACTATTCCTCGGTCGAGACACCGATCCCCGAAAATGCCGAGATGCCGGGCGTCGCCGGCTTCCGGCTGCACAACCCGCTGAACCGCGCCGACACCTTCGACGAGCTGGTGGCCTTCCTTGGCGCGAGCTATTTCCGCGCCTTGGGGCGCGACAACACCTACGGGCTCAGCGCCCGCGGGCTGGCGGTGAACACCGGGCTTTCCGGGGCCGAAGAATTCCCGCGATTCAACGAGTTCTGGCTCGAACGGCCCGGCCCGGGCGCCGAGCACATGACGGTCTACGCGGCGCTTGGCAGTGCCTCGATCACCGGCGCCTACCGCTTCGTGATCCGCCCCGGCGAGGACACGCAGATCGACGTGACCGCGCGGCTCTTCCTGCGCAACGACATCCAGCAGCTCGGCATTGCGCCGCTCACCTCGATGTTCCTTTTCGGCGGGCCGGACATGGGTGACTTCGACGATTTCCGCCCCGCGGTGCACGACAGCGAAGCGCTGATGCTGACCACCCAGGGCGGCGAGACCTTCTTCCGCCCGCTCAACAACCCGCCGCGGCTGGCAAGTTCTTACTTCGGCGCGCTCAGCCCGGTGCGCTTCGGGCTGGTGCAGCGGACCCGCGCGTTCGAGCATTACCTCGACGCCCAGGCCCATTACGAGAAGCGTCCGACGCTGCTGGTGGAGCCGATTGGCGACTGGGGCGAGGGCTCGGTGCGGCTGGTTGAGATCCCTTCGGATTTGGAGGCTAACGACAATATCGTCGCTTTCTGGATCCCCAAGGCCGAGACCAAGGCCGGGGATGCGCTGGAATTTTCCTATCGCCTGCATTGGGGCATGACCCCGGTGGGCGACGGGGCCGTCGACCGGGCCCGCGTGGTGCGCACGCGGGTTGGCAGGGGCGGCATATCTGGGGTCGAGCAGGACACCGATCGGCGGAAATTCGTCATCGATTTCGAAGGCGGCACTTTGGGGGAACTTCCCGCTGGCGCCGAAGTTGAACCACAAGTAAGTGCCGCCAACGCTGAGATTGCCGAAGCGGTAGTGAGCCGAATCTCGGGGACCGAGACTTGGCGCCTTGTTCTGGAAGTCGACGCGCCGGACGGCGCGGTCGCCGAACTCAAGGCGGGGCTCAAAGGGTATGGTCGTATGCTTACCGAAACCTGGACTTATCAATGGGTGAAGGAATGAATGCTGAACCGATGAAGGAACTGCACGTCGCCGAGGCTCGCGCCATCGAAATGCCGCATTGGGCTCCGCCCGAGGCGCCGATGGACATGCCGCGGCAGGAAATCGAGGCAGCGCGCGCCGAGCGCGTGTCGCTGGGAGAGATGATTGCGCGCATATTGATGCCCGGCCAGAGAGCCTGAGGACCTGCGCATGCCGGTCTTGCCCTCGCCCAGCCGCATGACTGTGGCCACCCGTCTTTTCTCTGCGGCCTTCGCGCTCGTCGCGGCGGGGGTAGCGACAGGTCTATTGCTTGAGGTTGCCCTGCAGGACGGGGTCGAACCCTTCGACTTCGTGCGCGCCGGGCTGATCCTGGTCACCACCGCCTGGCTGGCTTGGGGGGCTGCGCTGGCGCTCACCGGGCTTGCGCCGCTGAGCCGGCGCGGGACGCGCGAGATGCAGATGCCGCAGCCGCGCACCGTGGTGCTCGTGCCGATCTGCAACGAGGACCCAGTGGCCACCTTCGCGCGCATCGCCGCAATGGACGCCTCGATCAACGCGGCAGGGGTGACGGCGGACGTTGCCATTCTGTCGGACACCCGCGACGACACCGCGGCTGAGGAAGAGCGCCGGACTTTCGTGCGTCTGCTTGAAGAGACCGGTGGGCATGGGCGCATCTTCTACCGCCGCCGCGAGGACAATCGCGGTCGCAAGGCGGGCAACATCGAGGATTTCTTCCGCCGCTCCGGCGGCGCCTACGAGCTGGCTGTGATCCTCGACGCGGACAGCCTGATGGAGGGTGCCGCCATCCGTCAGATGATCGCACGGATGCAGGCCGACACGCAGATCGGCCTGCTGCAGACCCTTCCGCGCATCGTTGGCGGGCGCAGCTTCTTCGGCCGCGCCATGCAGTTCGCCGCTGCTTTCCATGGCCCGGTCTTCACCCGCGGGCTGGCCCGCATGCAGGGGGCGACCGGCCCGTTCTGGGGTCACAACGCCATCGTGCGGGTGCAAGCTTTCGCCGAGAGCTGCGGTCTGCCAGAGTTGCAGGGCAAGCCGCCCTTCGGCGGGCATATCCTCAGCCATGACTACGTCGAGGCGGCGCTGCTCGCCCGCGCGGGCTGGAAGGTCGAGGTGGATGGCGGTATCGACGGCTCCTTCGAGGAAGGCCCCGAGAATCTGCTGTCCTTTGCCAAGCGCGACCGCCGTTGGTGTCAGGGCAACCTGCAGCACATCCGGCTGCTGACGGCGCCGGGCCTCGCGCCCTGGAGTCGCTTCGTCTTCGTGCTGGGCATCTTCTCGTATCTCGTGTCGCTGCTCTGGTTCGGCTTCCTCGTGGCCTCGGTGATCGCCGCGGTGACCGCGCCGCCGCCCGACTACTTCCCCGAGCCGCATCTGCTGTTTCCGGTCTTCCCGAGCGATCGGACCAAGGAGATGATCGCCCTGATGATCGGGATTTTCGGCCTGCTCATCATGCCCAAGTTCGCGATCCTCATCGAAAGCGTCCTGACCCGCCGGGTCGGCGGGTTCGGAGGCGGGATGCGGGCCTTCTGGTCGGTGATCACCGAGGTCGCGCTGACGTCGCTCATCGCGCCCTTGATGCTGATGTACCAGACCAAAGCCGTGCTGCAGGTGCTTTCCGGCCGTGACGGCGGCTGGCCCTCCAGCCAGCGCGGCGAGGGACAGTTGACCCTGGTGCAGGGCATCCGCGCGGGCCTTTGGATCACCGCGACCGGCGCCGTGGCTCTGGCGGTTACGGCCTGGCTGTCGCCCGATCTGGTGCCCTGGCTGCTGCCGGTCTGCCTGCCGATGCTCTTCGCACCGGTTCTGATCTCCTGGACGTCGCGCCCGTTGACGCACAGCCTTTTCATCACTCCCGATGAGCTGGCCCCCGCGCCGGTGGTGCGCAGCTTCCGCGAAATTCACGCCCGCTGGAGCGGGACGCCGCAGGCCCCCCTGCCGCAACCCGGACTCGGAAGGGGCGCACAGCATGCAGCAGCCTGAACACAAGCTCGTCTCCTTTCCTGGCACGAAGACACCGCCCGCGCGCCGTCCGCGCGATGCGCGCATCGACGCCTTCCGCGGGCTGGCGCTGATCATGATCTTCATCGATCATGTGCCGGGGAACCCTTACGAGTACCTGACGATCCGCAACTTCACCCATTCGGATGCCGCCGAGGCGTTCTTCATCATGTCCGGCCTTGCCGCGGCCCTGGCCTATTCCGGGCGGCTAACGCCCGAGGCGCGCGCCGAGCACGGGCTGATGAACGGCGTGCTGCCCGTCTGGAAGCGGAGTTGGACGCTCTATCTGGCCCATATCTTCATGACGATCTGGGCGATCGCCATCTTCTCGGCGGGGGCGGGGATCTACAACCTTCCCGAGCTGCTCGAGACGATCAACCTGCGGCAGGTGTTCTCCAACCCCGAGGAGTCGCTTTTCGGCATTGCCGCTCTGACCCACCAGCTTGGCTACGTGAACATCTTGCCGGCCTATTCAGTGCTGCTCTTCTTCGCGCCGGCGATGCTGCTGCTGGGGCTCTGGAAGCCCAAAGCGCTGCTCTGGACCGCGCTGGCGATCTGGATGGCCGCGGGTCTCTGGCGCCTTAACCTGCCCAACTTCCCCAACCCCGGCGGCTGGTTCTTCAACCCGATCAGCTGGGAGCTGCTCTTCGCCATCGGCATGCTGACTGGCCTTGCCATGCGCCGGGGCGAGCGCTTTGTGCCGGTTTCCCGTCCGCTCTTCTGGGCGAGCTTGGGTTTCTGCGGTCTGGTGGTGGCCTGGAAGTTCATCCCCGAGTTCGGCGCGGTGATCAATCATCAGATGGCGCGGCTCTACCAGGCGGGGATCCCGTTCCACCTGACCACCCACGACAAGACCTTCGTCGCCCTGCCGCGGCTTCTGAATATCCTGGCGCTGGCCTATGTGCTCTCGTGCCTGCCCGCCGTGACACGCTTCTGCGCGAGCAAGGCGGCTGCACCGCTGCGGCTGCTGGGCCAGCAGGGGCTGCTGGTCTTCTGCACCGGCACCATCGTCGCGTTGGCGTTTCAGGTGATCATGGCGGGCAACCCGCTGTCGGCCTGGATGGGCTGGGGTCTGCCGCCGCTGGGCGTCGTGATCATGCTTGTTATCGCCTGGATGGCCCAGTCGCGCAAACCGGTGCGGCGAGAGATACAGTCGCCGGGCGGGCTCGTCGCAAAGCCCGATCAACGCCGGGTGAGCTGAGAACCGGCACTCATGACCAGGAGAAGGGGCGGGCTGCGGCACGCCCCTTTTTCCTTGGATTGAGCCTTCCGGCTCGCGGTCACGAAAAGGTCAGACGATGTTCTCCGAACGTCGAGACGGAAAGTCACAGTTGCTGCGTATCAAGGGCTCGCGCGGGCGGCGATCGCCTGCGCGTCCGACCGAAGGAGAAGAAGATGGCGTCGAGCCGCACCCCCCGGACCATCCGCGTCCTTGTCGCAGCCTTTGCGCTGACCCTCCCACAGGCCGATCTGCTGCATGCCCAGGACGCCCCTCCGGCCGCGCGCGCGGCGCGCGAGGTCGGAGTGATCACGCTCGAGGCCAGCGACGTGCCCTATTCGGTGACCCTGCCGGGGCGCTCCACCGCCTTCGAGGAGGTGGCAATCCGGCCGCGCGTTTCGGGGGTGATTTCCGAAATTCTCTATGAGCCGGGCAGCGACGTGACCAAGGGCGAGGTGCTCTTCCGCATCGACGGCGACACCTACCAGGCCGACGTCGATGCCGCCGAAGCGGATGTGGCGGGCGCCGAGGCGGCGCTGCGCAGCGCGGGGACGACGCTGTCACGCTATCAGAAGCTGGTCGGCACCGGGGTGACCGCCGCCGACGTGGACGCCGCCGAGGTCGACGTGATGCAGGCCAAGGCGACGCTGAGCGCGGCGCAGGCAGCGCTGGAGCTCGCCAAGCTCGACCTCGAGCGCACCGAGATCACCAGCCCCATCGATGGCATTGCCGTGCTGCCCGAGGTCTCGGTTGGCGATCTGGTGACCGCCAACCAGGAGGGCGCGTTGACCACGGTCACGCGGATCGACCCGATTTATGTCGACGTGCAGGAATCCATCACCCGGGTGCAGCAGACCCGCGAGCGGCTGGCCCAGGGCTCGCTGAACCGCGGCGCGCGGATCGAGGCCGAACTGGAACTTGAGAATGGTTCGATGTTCGAGGGGCAGGGCACCTTCGTGTCGCCCCCGGTGAGTGTTTCGACCACGACCGGCACCTCGGTCATCCGGCTGCGCTTCGACAACCCGAGGCGCGGCATCCTTCCGGGGCAGTTCCTGCGGGTGAAGCTGACCTTCGGCACCACCCCTTCGATCCTCGTGCCGCAAGGCGCCACCTCGCGCGCCTCGGACGGCACGCTGACCGCCTTCGTCGCCGCCGATGGCAAGGCCGAGAAGCGGACCCTGGCGGCGCAGGGCAGCTACAACAACGCCTGGGTCGTCACCGAGGGCGTCGAGATCGGCGAGCAGCTCATCGTCGATGGGCTGCGCAACCTGCAGCGCGGCGCTGCGGTCAGCCCCATCGATGTGGTGATTTCCGAAACCGGCGTGGTCACCCGTGCCGACGGGGCGCCCGACAGCTTCGGTGCCGCGCCCGAGCCCGCTGCGGATACGCGGGCAAAGGGCTGACGGCATGGGAAATTTCTTTATTGCGCGCCCGGTCTTTGCCTGGGTGCTGGCGATCCTCACCATGCTGGCGGGGGCCTTGGCCGTGGTCACCCTGCCGGTCAGTCAGTATCCTGACATCGCCCCCACCACGGTGCGGGTCTCGGCCAGCTACAGCGGCGCCACCGCCGAGGCGGTGCAGAACTCGGTGACTCGCGAGATCGAGGACGCGATGACCGGCCTCGAAGGCATGCTCTACATGACCTCCAGCTCGTCCAAGGGCCGGGCCTCGATCGAGATCACCTTCGACGAGAGTGTCGATCCGGTGGACGCCCAGAACGAGGTGCAGTCCAAGATCAGCCAGGTCGAGGGCCGCCTGCCGAGCGCGGTGCAGAGCCAGGGGGTGAGCGTCTCGCGGTCCTCCTCGTCGATCCTCATGGTCGGCGCGCTGGTCGACACCACCGGCACCTACAGCACGGTCGAGCTGGGCGACATCATGTCCACCACGGTCGAAGGGCCGATCAAGCGCACCGAGGGCGTCGGCGGCGTGCAGAGCTTCGGCTCGGGCTATGCCATGCGCATCTGGCTCGATCCGCTGTCGCTGGCGCGCTACCAGCTCACCCCTTCGGACGTGATGAGCGCGGTCTCGGCGCAGAACTCCACCGTCTCGGTCGGCGCGCTCGGGGAGCAGCCCACCACCAAGGGCCAGCAGTTCACCGCGACCATCACCGCCCAGAGCCAGTTGACCACCGTGGACGAATTCGAGTCCATCCTGCTGCGCTCTTCGGAAGAGGGTGGGGTGGTGCGGCTCGGCGATGTCGCGCGGGTCGAGATCGGGCAGGAGAGCTACGGCGGGGACTCGCGCTTCAACGGGCTGAACGCCTCGGGCTTCGGGGTGAACCTTGAAACTGGCGCCAACGCCGTGGATACCGCCGCCGCCGTGCGCGCGCAGCTCGACAGGCTGAGCGCCGCGCTGCCCGAGGGGGTGGAGTTCCGCACCGCCTATGACACCTCGCCCTTCGTCGAGCTGTCCATCGAGCAGGTTTATCACACGCTCTTCGAGGCGATCGTGCTGGTGCTCGCGGTTCTGCTGATCTTCCTGCAGAGCTGGCGCGCCACGCTGGTGCCGCTCATCGCCGTGCCGGTGGTGCTGCTCGGGACTTTCGGGGTGCTGATGGTCGCGGGCTATTCGATCAACACGCTGACCATGTTCGCCATGGTGCTGGCCATCGGCCTGCTGGTCGATGACGCCATCGTGGTCGTCGAGAACGTCGAGCGCCTGATGGAGGAAGAGAAGCTCTCGGCCTTCGAGGCGACGAAACGCTCGATGAGCCAGATCACCTCGGCGCTCGTCGGGATCAACGTGGTGCTGGCGGCGGTCTTCCTGCCGATGGCCTTCTTCGGCGGATCCACCGGGGTTATCTACCGGCAGTTCTCGATCACCATGGTCGCGGCCATGGCGATCTCGCTGATCATGGCGATCATCCTTTCGCCGCCCATGTCGGCGCGGTTGCTGAAACCCGCGCACGGTCCGGCGAAATTCCCCCCGGCGCGCTGGTTCAACGCCGGGCTCGGCAAGGTCACCGAGGGCTACGGACGCGTCGTCGATTGGTCGCTGAAGATGCCCGCGCTGGTTCTGCTGGTGCTGGCGGCGGCGCTTGGCGGGGCGTGGGTGGTCAACGAGCGGCTGACCTCCTCCTTCATTCCTGCCGAGGACCAGGGCGTGTTGATGACGATCATCAACCTCACCGAAGGCGCGACGACGCAGCAGACGAAGGCCACGCTGGAGCAGGTCGAGGATTACCTGCTGAACCAAGAGGGCGAGGCGGTCGAAAGTACCTTTGCCTCGCTCGGTTTCGGCTTTGGCGGCTCGGGCCAGAACCGCGCCATGGTCTTCGTGAAACTGCGCGACTTCGCGCTGCGGCAGGACAAGCCCGAGCTCTCGGCCAACGCCGTGGCGGCGCGGGCCACCGCGGCCTTTGCTTCGAGCCGCGCCGGACAGATCATGGTGATGCAGCCGCCTGCAATCCGCGGCCTCGGCAACACCGGCGGCTTCTCGTTCTACCTCGTCGATCAGGCGGGCAACGGTGTCGAGGCGCTGCAGGATGCCGCCGACCGGCTCGAAGCGCTCGCCGCCGCGCGGCCCGAAATCGCCAACGTCCGGGTCTCGGGCACCGAGGACGAGAGCGCGCTGCGCATCTCCATCGACCGCGAGAAGGCCGAGAGCTTCGGGCTCACGCTGTCGGAGATCAATGCGATGCTCTCGGTGATCTTCTCGGGCAGCGAGGTGAACGACTTCGTCCTCGGCTCGGAGCTTCGCCCCGTCATCGTGCAGGCCGATGCCGAGCACCGCATGCAACCCGAGAACATCCTAGAGTGGTACGCCAGGAACGCGGAGGGCGAGATGGTGCCCTTCTCGGCCTTCATGAAAACCGAATGGGAGCCCGTCGCGCCGCGCCTTCAGCGCTACTCGGCGACGCAGGCGATCGAGGTCTCGGGCTCGCCGAGCGCCGATGTCAGCTCGGGCGTGGCGATGACCGTCATGCAGGAGCTGGTCAACGGCATGGACGGCGGCTACGGGCTGGCCTGGACGGGGCTGTCATACCAGGAGCAGCAGTCGGGCGCGCAGGCACCACTGCTCTACGCGATCTCGGGGCTCGTGGTGTTCCTTGCGCTGGCGGCGCTTTACGAAAGCTGGGCGATCCCCTTCTCGGTGATGCTGTCGGTGCCGGTCGGCCTGTTCGGGGCGCTGCTGGCGGCCTATTGGTTCGGCCAGTCGAACGACGTCTACTTCAAGGTCGGCATCCTGACGACGATCGGCCTTTCCGCGCGCAACGCGATCCTGATCGTCGAGTTCGCCGAGGACCTGAGGCGGCAGGGGCGGAGCATCGCGCAGGCCGCCAAGGAGGCGGCGCAGCTGCGCCTGCGGCCGATCCTCATGACCGCGCTGACCTTCATCCTCGGGGTGGTGCCGCTGGCCACGGCCAGCGGGGCGGGGGCGGGGGCGCAGAACGCCATCGGCATCGGGGTGATCGGCGGGATGATCGCCTCGACCGCCATCGGCATCTTCCTCGTTCCGGGCTTTTACGTGCTCGTCATGCGCCTGGTGCGCCGGGTGAAGAGCGGCAAGGCCACGGCCTGACGCTGCCGGGCGCGGCCGCACGTCCCTGTCACGTGGCGATCTTGCCAAGCAGGCGGATCAGGGTCTGGCGCTCGCGCTTGTTCAGCGGGTCGAGCACGTCGGCGCTGACCTCGATGGCGGCATCTGTCGCGCTGTCCACCAGCGCCACGCCCTCGGGGGTGAGCGAGACGAGATGCCGGCGCCGGTCCGTGGGGTCGCGCTCGGTGCGCAACAGGCCGCGCGCGCCAAGCCGGTCGACCACGCCTTTCGTCGTCGCCCCGTCCATGGCCACCGAGCGACCCAGCATGTTCTGCGACATTGGTCCGTCCTCGGCCAGCCGGTGCAGGATGGAGAACTGCATCGGTGTCAGGGCGCCGTCGATCTTGTCCGAGAAGATCGTGCAATTGCGCTGGTAGGCCTTGCGCAGCAGGAAGCCCACCTGCTCGTGCAGCTGGTAGCCATGCTCGTCGCTGGTGCGGGCTTTGGGCGTGTCGGCCATTGGTGCGCTCCTTCCTCCTTGAAAGAGGTAGGGCGCCCGGCGCCGCATCGCAACGCCGATGTGGCGCTACTTGGCGTCAATTCTAGACCGACAGGTAGGCGTCCCGGATTTCCGGCTGCTTTTCGAGCGTTCCGAAGCTGCCGTCGAACTTTTTCCGACCGCTCTCGAGGATGATCGCCCGGTCGGCGACGGCGCGGGCGAAATGCAGGTTCTGTTCCGAGATGAGCACCGTCAGCCCCTCGGCCTTGAGCCTGAGGATGCTGCGCGCCATCTGCTCGACGATCACCGGGGCGATGCCCTCGGAGGGCTCGTCGAGCAGCAGCAGCGCCGGGTTGCCCATCAGCGTGCGGGCGATGGTGAGCATCTGCTGTTCGCCGCCCGACATGTGTTTGCCGCGGTTGTGCCGCCGCTCCGCGAGGTTGGGAAAGAGCTCGAAGAGCTGCTCGACGGTCCAATGCGGCGCCCCATCGCGCTTGGGCTGGCGGCCGACCTCGAGGTTCTCGAGCACCGTGAGATCCGAAAACACCCGCCGGTCCTCGGGCACATAGCCGATCCCCGCCTTGGCGACGCGGTAGGCGGGCAGGCCGACCAGCTCGCGCCCTTCAAAAGTCACCGAGCCCGCGCGCGGCGGCAGCAGTTGCATCACCGATTTCATCGTTGTGGACTTGCCCGCGCCGTTGCGCCCGAGCAGCGCCACCACCTCGCCGCGCGCCACGGAAAAGCTCAGCCCGTCCAGGATATGCGCCTTGCCGTAGAAGCTGTGGATCTCGGAAACCTCAAGCATCGCCGGCCTCCTTGAAGAGCGTCCCGCCACCCAGGTAGACCTCCTGCACGCTTGGATCGCTGCGCACCTGCTCGGCGGTGCCATCGGCGATCAGCTTGCCCCGGTTCAGCACCATGATGTGATGCGCATGGGCAAAGACCACGTCCATGTCATGCTCGGTAAAGAGCACCGACAGCCCCTGTTCGCGCACGATGTCCGCCACCAGCTGCATGAGGTCGATCCGCGCCGAAGGGGCCATGCCCGCCGTCGGCTCGTCCATCAGCAAGAGACGTGGGCGGTGGCAGAGCGCGATGGCCAGCTCGAGCCGCTTGAGATCGCCATAGGCCAGCACCGAGCAGGGGCGGTCGGCCTGATCTGCCAGCGAGACGGTGCGCAGGACCTCCAGCGCGTCCTCGCGGTAGAGTTTCCACGCCCGTGGCCCGAAGGAGAAGAGCCGCCGGTGGTGACTGATCAGGGCCATCTGGACGTTCTCGACCACGCTCATCGAGCGATAGGTGCCGGTGATCTGGAAGGTGCGCCCGACGCCCATCCGCCAGATGTCCCGCGGCGGCTTGCCGGTGATCTTGGTGCCGCGCAGATAGACCTCGCCCGTCGTAGGTTTGAGCTGCCCGGTGAGCATGTTGAAGCAGGTGGACTTGCCGGCGCCGTTGGGGCCGATGAGGGCCTTCAGTTCGCCCTCGCGGACCGAGAAGCTGACCCCGTCCACGGCGAGGAAGCCGTCGTAGCTCTTGCGCAGGTTGTCGGCGCGCAGGATCTCGGTCATCGTGCCGCCTCCTCGTCCGAGGACCGGAAGCGCAGCGCCAGCCGCCGCAGGGTCCCGACGATGCCCTCGGGCATCAGGATGACCACGCCGATGATGACCAGCCCCAGCAGCAGACGCCAGTACTCCAGCCGGGTGAGCCAATGCTCGACCGAGGTCAGGAAGCTGGCCCCGACCACGCCGCCGGCCAAGGTCTTTACCCCGCCGAGGAAGACCACGATCAGCGCATCGAAGCTTTTGGCGATCTCCAGCTCGGTGGGAAAGACCGAGCCCTTGGAAAAGACGAAGAGCCCGCCCGCCAGCCCCGCCATCATCCCGGCCATCGCGAAGGCGACGAGCTGCACGCGCCGCACGTTGATGCCCATGGCCTCGGCCTGTCGCGGGCTGTCGCGCCCGGCACGCAGCGCATAGCCGAAGGGCGAATGGATGATGTGCCGCAGGGTGAGGATGCCGCCGACCCCGAACGCCAGCGTGAAGTAGTAATAGGGCAGCGGGCCGTTCAGCCAGTCTGCCGGCCAGATGTTGATCAGCCCGTCGTCGCCACGCGTCAGGCTGCGCCACTGGAAGGCCAGCGACCAGACGAGCTGCGAGAAGGCCAGCGTCAGCATGGCGAAATAGACCCCCGAGAGACGGATGCAGAACCACCCGATCCCCAGCGCCAGAAGACCGGCCGCGAGCGGCGCGAAGAGGAAAGCCAGCTCCATCGGCGTCTCGGTATGGAAGACCAGCAGCGCCGCCGCGTAGGCGCCGCCGCCGAAGAAGGCGGCGTGGCCGAAGCTCACCATGCCGCCGGTGCCGAGGATGAAATGCAACGAGGCGGCGAAAAGGGCGAAGACCGCGATGTCGATCACCAGGGTCAGCACGAATGGCTCGGCCACGCCGGGCAGGGCCGCGAGCAGGATCAAGAGCGCGGCGGTGAGCGCGATGCCGGCCGGGCCATAGGGGCGGATCGGGGTCTCGGGCGCGCCGACCTGCCCGTGCTCGCCCGCCACCTCCTCGCGGCCCAGAAGGCCGTAGGGCCGGACGATCAGAACGGCCGCCATGACCACGAACATCAGCACCAGCGTCGACTGCGGCAGGAAGGCCACGCCAAAGGCATTGAGCACCGAGATCAGCACCGACGCGATGAAGGCGCCGGGCAAGCTCCCCATGCCGCCGATCACGACCACCACGAAAACCGCGCCGATGATGTTGAAATCCATCAGCAAGTCTGCGCCGCCTTTCGGCAGCTGCAGAGCACCGCCCCATCCGGCCAGCGCGGAGCCAAGGGCAAAGACGCCGGTGAAGAGCCACGCCTGGTTGACCCCGAGCGCGCCGACCATCTCGCGGTCCTGCGTTGCCGCGCGCACGAGGATGCCGAGCCGTGTACGGGTGATCAGGTACCAAAGCGCCAGCAGGATGACCGGGGTGATCGCGATCAACACGATGTCATACTTGGGCACCGGTTCGCCGAAGAGGCGCCAGACGCCGCGCAGGCCGGGCGCGCGCGGGCCGAGCCGGTCCTCGGCCCCCCAGATCATCAGCGCCAAATCCTGGATGATCAGGATCACCCCGAAGGTGGCGACCAGCTGAAAGAGTTCGGGGGCGCGGTAGATGCGCCTCAGCACGACGATTTCGATCAGCGCACCGATGCCTCCTACGGCAAGCCCGGTCAGCAGGATCGCCCCCCAAAAGCCCACCGCACCGGGAAGCAGCTGCATCAGCGTGACCCCGATGAAGGCCCCCAGCATGTAGAAGGAGCCATGCGCGAAGTTGACGATGCGCGTGACGCCAAAGATCAGCGACAGCCCCGAGGCAACGAGAAAGAGCGCCGCGGCATTGGCAAGACCGGTCAGGAACAGGGCGAGGTAGAAGGCCATGGGGCGGAAGGCTCGGCTTTCGGAAGGTGGGATATGGGCGGCACAGTAACGCGGCCAAGGCAGAGCCGTCGCCGGCTGGCGGTGGCGCAAGATCGGTCCGCCGGAGGACGGCGGGAAGGCGGAGAGGCGCAAGGGCCTCTCCGCCCATGTTTCAGCCCGCGCTTACTCGGCGGGGCGCATGGCGCGGATCTCGTCGTCTGAGGGCATGTAAGGCGCTGGCTCCTTGTAAGACCAATCCACCATCACGCCTTCGCCCGCATCGTTGAGCGCCGTGGTGCCGACGAAGGCGCCCAGCGTCGACTGATTGTCGAGCGCGCGGTAGTGCAGGGGGCCGATGGGGGTATCGGGGATTTCCAGATCCTCGAAGGCGGCGCGGATTGCCTCGGTCTCGGTGCTGCCGGCGCGTTCGATGGCGGCGGCGACCGAGAGTGCGGTGAGATAGCCGACGTTGCTGCCGTTCTTCGGGGTCTCGCCGAACTTCTCCTCGTAGGCGGCGACGAAGGCACCGCCGGGGGTATCCTCGGCAAAGTCGTACCAGGGGTAGCCGGTGACGAACCAGCCCTCGGGCGCCTCGTCGCCGAGCGGCTCGAAATACTCCGGCTCGCCGGTCAGCAGGCCGTAGACGTCGCGCCCGTCAAAGAGCCCGCGGTCGGTGCCCTCGCGCACGAGCTTTGCAAGGTCGGTGCCGAAGGTAACGTTGTAGATCGCATCGGGCTTGGCGCGTTCCAGCGCCTGTGCCTCGGCGCCGGCGTCGATGTTGAAGAGCGGCGGCCATTGCTCGGCGACGAACTCCACGTCGGGCTTGAGCCGCTTGAGGTTGGCCTTGAAGGCCTCCACCGCCTCGGTGCCATAGGCGTAGTTCGGCGCGATGGTGGCATAGCGGATGGCGTCGGTGCTCGCCGCCTGCTCGGCCAGCATCGCCGCCTGCACCCAGGTCGAGGTGCGCAGGCGGAAGGTGTAGGGATTGCCCGACCCCCAGACCAGCGTGTCCGCCAGCGGTTCCGAGGCGAGGTAGACGTAATGCTTCTCGGCGGCGAAGGAGCTGATTGCCAGCCCGACGTTGCTGAGGATCGTGCCGGTGAGCATCACCGCGCCATCGCGGGTCATCAGTTCCTCGGCGATGCGCACCGCTTCGGCAGGATCGCCCTGGTCGTCGCGGAAGATGAACTTCAGCGGCCGGCCGAGCACACCGCCGCCCGCGTTGATCTCGGACACCGCCAGCTCGATACCCTTGCGGTAGGGCTCGGCAAAGGCCGCGAGGCGCTTGAAGTGGTTGATCTCGCCGATCTTGATCGGCGCCGTGTCCGCCGCTTGGGCAAGCAGGGTGGTCGGGGTCAGGGCAGTGGCTGCGGCAAGCGCCAGAACGGTGCGTCGAAGCAGGGTCATCTCGGTCGCGTCTCCTCGTTGGCGGGGTGTGGACCCCCCGCGGGCCCCTCATACGCGCGAATGCGGCGCCTGACAAAGGTGCTGTCACCTTGGCGGGCGCGCTATGGGTATTTGGGCCTGAAAGATCCGGCGGAAGCGCCGGGCGTTGCGCGAACCTGCGCTTGGGAGTAGGACTGCGCGCCAAAGCGCGGACAGAGCCTTAGGAGAGACGATCATGACGCGAGCTTTCATTTTCCCCGGTCAGGGGGCGCAGACCATCGGGATGGGCAAGGCGCTTGCCGAGACCTACCCGTCGGCAAAAGCCGTGTTCGACGAGGTGGATTCGGCACTGGGAGAGAACCTCTCGTCGCTGATCTGGGAGGGCGAGATCGAGACGCTCACCCTGACCGAGAACGCACAGCCGGCGCTGATGGCGACCTCGCTCGCCGCCATGCGGGCGCTCGAGGCCGAGGGCATCGAGATCGGCGCGGCGCGCTTCGTTGCCGGCCACTCGCTGGGGGAATACTCGGCGCTGACCGCCGCCGGCGCGCTGAGCGTCGGCGACGCGGCCAAGCTGCTGCGCACCCGGGGCAAGGCCATGCAGGCCGCCGTCCCGGTCGGCGAGGGCGCCATGGCGGCGCTGCTCGGCCTCGATCTGGCAACCGCCCGTGCTGTCGCGGAAGAAGCCGCGCAGGGCGAAGTTTGCGCCGCGGCCAATGACAACGATCCGTCGCAGGTGGTGATCTCGGGCAGCAAGGGCGCGGTCGAGCGTGCGCTCGATATCGCCAAGGCGAAAGGCGCCAAGCGCGCGCTGCTGCTGCCGGTGAGCGCCCCCTTCCACTGCGCCCTGATGGCCCCCGCCGCCGAAGTCATGGCCGAGGCGCTGGAGCAGGTCGAGATCACCGCGCCGAGCGTGCCGCTGGTCGCCAACGTGATCGCCGAGGCCGTCACCGACCCGGCCCGCATCCGCGCGCTGCTGGTCGAGCAGGTGACCGGCTCGGTGCGCTGGCGCGAGTCGGTGGAATACATGGTCGCACAGGGCGTGACCGAGTTTTGGGAGATCGGCGCGGGCAAGGCGCTGTCGGGCATGGTCAAGCGCATCGAGCGCAGCGCCGTCCTGCGCAACGTCGGCGCGCCGGACGATGTGACCGCGGCTCTCGAAGCCGTCTGACCGCCCGCACCACGGGTCCATGCTGAAAAAGGCAGGGGAGCACGCGCTTCCCTGCCTTTTTGCTAGCGGCCAATGTCCCGGAGGGCCGGGGGGCGGCTTGACGCGGAAGACGGGTGAGCCGCGCGGCGGCTCAGGCGCCCCAGGTCTTGCGCAGCACGCGCAGCCAGTTGCCGTGGCAGAGCTTCTCCATCAGCGCGGCGTCGACGCCATGCGCGGTGAGCGCGGCGCGCAGGTTCGGCAGGCCGGCGACATCGGCGATGCCCTCGGGCACGGTCGCGCCGTCGAAGTCCGAACCGAAGCCGACCCGGTCCTCGCCGAGCTTGCCGATCAGGTGGTCCAGATGGCGCAGCACCACGTCGAGGCCGCAGTCGCTTCCCATCCGCCCGTCCTCGCGCAGGAAGGCGGTGGCGAAGTTGATGCCGACCATACCGTCGCTCTCGGCGATCATCGCCAGTTGCCGGTCGGTGAGGTTGCGGGCGTGGGTGGTCACCGCGTGGGCGTTCGAATGGGTGGCGACCAGCGGCGCATCCGAAAGCGCGGCCACGTCGTCCATGCCCTTTTCGTTGAGGTGCGACAGGTCGATCATCACCTTGAGCGCGTTGCATTCCTTGACCAGCCGTTTGCCGGCCTCGGTGAGCCCGTCGCCGGTGTCGGGTGTGGAGGGGTAGCGGAAGGGCACGCCGTTGCCGAAGATCGTCGGGCGCGACCAGACCGGGCCCAGCGAGCGCAGTCCGCGGGCGTAAAGCGCGTGCAGCTCCTCGAGATCGGGGCCGATCGCCTCGGCGCCCTCGAGGTGCAGCACCCCCGCCATCTTCGGCCCGCCGAGCGCGGCCTCGATTTCGGCGACGGTGGTGCAGGGGGTGATGGCCCCGGCGGCGGCCAGTGCTTCAAAGGCCTCGACCCCGCGCCATGTGGTCTCGAGCGCCTCGGGCTGGGGGATCATCTCGGGCAACGGCAGATCATACTGCGGGCGGCTCATCGCGTCGAGGTCGTCGCCTGGCTTGGCCGGGCTCGGCACGAAGATCGCGAAAAAGCCGCCGCCGAAGCCGCCCTGCTGCGCCCGGGGCAGGTCGATGTGGCCACTGCCAAGGCCGTTGGCGACGCCGCTCGCGGTGACCGCGCCGCCCAGCAGGCGCAGCAGGAGATCGTTGTGGCCGTCGAAGATGGGCGGGGTGGTCGCATGCGTCATGAGAGGACTTTCAATGGTACAGTTGGCGAAGCTCAGTTGAGGAGGTAGCCGAGGACGAGAACCCAAGCCGAGAGCAGGACAAGCAGGCACAGCATGTAGCCGCCGTTCCAGCGCAGGCCGACGTGGCGGGCGCTGACGTTGCCGAAGCTGCCGATCAGCAGGGTGGTGGCGGTGAAGGGCGAGCTGATGCCGCCGAGCGCCCAGCCGGCGGTGATCGCGACGACGATGACCTCGGGCGACACCCCGAGCTGGTCCGCATGCGGCACCAGCGGTGCGATCAGGGTGACCGCGAGGATGGGGTTCATGCCAAGCTGACCGAGCAGCGGGATGATCCAGACGAAGCTGACCAGCACCAGCGCGGGGGGCAGGTCCTCGGGGTGGAAACCCGAGGCCTTGACCAGCGGGGCCAGAAGCGGTGCGCCGACGGTGCCGATGAAGCCGGCCATCATCAGCAGGGTGACCTCACCGCGGTAGGACGGCAGCTCGCGGAAGACGAACTCGGCGGCGCGGCTCTGCAGCGGGGCGCCGCCGCCGCGCTTCTGCAAAAGGACCCAGCAGGTGGCCATGGTCGGCACGACAAGCAGGACGATGGCGATGATCCGCAGGCCGGTGAGCGACTGCAGGACCAGCACCGAGACCCCCAACAGGCCGAGCAGCACCAGAAGCGGGCTCATCAGCGCCCAGCTGCCCTTGGGCGCGGCGCGCGGCGCGGCCGGTTGCGAGAGCTTTGGCTTGAAGATCGTGTCGAGTGCCCAGCCGGTCAGGGTGATCAGCGCAGAGGTGCCAAGCGCGGGCAGCACCACCGAGCCCCAGCTGGTGCCGGGGATCAGCGCGGTGGTGATGGCGACGGAAAAGGACATGGGCGACCAAGGCAGCGAGGCGACGAACCCGCGCTGGATCGCCAGCAGCATGCGGCGGGTGCGGTGGCTGCGGATCTCGGCGTCGGGCTCGTCCTGGGCGGCGGCGGTAGCGAGGCTGCCGAGCAGCGCGATGGCGCCGTAGTTCAGCAGCAACGCGAAGGCCTGTCCGCCGAGGGTCAGCGCGAGGTACCGCCGCCCGGGCGGCTGCAGCGCCAGGAAGTTGCCGGCGGCGCGGATCGAGGGGGCCTGCTGCGCGGCGCTGCGCAGCGTGGCGAGCGCGGCAAAGAAGGCCGCGATGAAGGCGGCCGAGTGAAAGGCCTTGAGCAGCACCGCCTGCCAGTCCGGCACCCGCCATATCAGCGCGAGGCCCAGCAGCACCGCCAGGGCGACGAAGAGCCGGCGCCCCGGCGCGACCTGCAGTGTCAGCAGCCCCACCAGCAGCGTCACCGCGGGCACGACCAGCAAATCGACCGGGCCGGTGAGATGCCATTCCTGAACGACGACGAGGCAGGTGATCAGCCCCAGCAGCAGTCCGGTCAGGCGGGCGAGGGGCGTGGGGGACACGGGCAGGCGCGTGGGCACGGTGCGGATTCCAGTCTCGTGCGGGCTTTTGTCCGGACATAGACCATCCTTGCCGGGAGAGGGCAATGCCCCCGGGTCGGCGCTCCGGCGCGAGACCGGCCCGGGGGTATCGCAGCCGTGGCCACCTGCGTGGTTTTCAGGCGCGGCAGCGGCGCGCGGTCATCGTTCCGGCCGTACTGCCGGCCTGTCACGAAAGCTTCATCCAAATGATACGCAATCGAATCCCCGCCGTCACAGCCTCGATACGGTTCGGGGCGAGACACCGTTCCGGACAGACAGGGGAAATCATGCTCACCGTCGAGAACCTGACGAAGCGCTTCGGCGCGAACACCGCCGTGGACAGGGCGAGCTTTACGGTCGACCGTCCGATGATGATCGGCATCATCGGACGCTCCGGCGCCGGCAAGTCGACTTTTTTGCGGATGATGAACCGCCTCACCGACGCCACCGAGGGCAAGCTGGTCTTCGAGGGCCGCGACGTGCTGCAGCTCAAGGGCAGCGAGAAGCGGCTCTGGCAGTCCGACTGCGCGATGATCTTCCAGCAGTTCAACCTCGTGCCGCGCATGGACGTGGTGTCGAACGTGCTGCACGGCACGCTCGCGCGCCGCAACACGCTGGCGACGATGTTCAACCTCTACCCGCGCGAGGACGTGCACCGCGCCATCGACATCCTCGAGCGGCTCGGCATCGCGGCCCATGCGGCCAAGCGCGCCGAGGCGCTCTCGGGCGGTCAGCAGCAGCGCGTCGCCATCGCCCGGGCGCTGATGCAGGATCCCAAGGTGGTGCTGGCCGACGAGCCCATCGCCTCGCTCGATCCGATGAACGCCCAGCTGGTGATGCAGGACCTGCGCCGCATCCACGACGAGGACGGGCGCATGGTCATCGCCAACCTGCACACGCTGGATACGGCGCGGCGCTACTGCGACCGGGTCATCGGCATGCGCGACGGGCGGATCGTCTTTGACGGCACCCCGGCGCAGCTGACCACCGGCGTGGCGCGCGACATCTACGGGGCGGGCGCCGATTTTTCGGAGAACGCCACCTCTACCGAGATCCGCGACCCCGTGGTCGCGGCGGAAATCCGGGCTGCGGAAGTCGCGGTCTGATCACCCGGGCCCATCGGGACGGGCCCAATACCTGACATGAGGGACAGAAGATGAAGAAACTGATCGCAGCGGCTCTGGCCAGCACCGTGCTCGTGGGCGCCGCCCAGGCACAGGAGATCACCGAATTCCGCCTCGGCATCCTCGGCGGCGAGAACGCCCAGGACCGCATGACCTCGAACCAGTGCTTCGCCGAAAAGATCGCCGAAGCGCTCGGCGTCGAGGTGAAGGTCTTCACCCCGGCCGACTACAATGGCGTGATGCAGGGCCTGCTCGGCGGCACCATCGACGCGGCCTGGATGGGCGCCTCCTCCTATGCCGGCACCTACATTGCCGACCCCGAGGCGGTCGAGCCGGTGCTGGTCAAACAGAACCTCGACGGCTCAATCGGCTACTATTCGATCGGCTTCGCCCGCGCCGACAGCGGTGTGACCTCGCTCGAGGACCTCAAGGGCAAGAAGTTCGGCTTCGGCGATCCGAACTCGACTTCGGGCTACCTGATCCCGTCGATCGAGATCGCCGCGGCCGGCTATGACATGACCCCGGGCACCTACTTCGGCGACGTCGTCTTCACCGGCGGCCACGAGCAGACCATCGTCGCGGTCAACAATGGCGACGTCGAGGCAGGCGTGACCTGGGCCGACGGCCAGGGCAACTGGGAAGACGGCTACAACTCGGGCGCGCTGCGCAAGGCCGTGGACGCCGGCCTCGTCGACATGAACGACCTGGTGCAGATCTGGCAGTCGAACATCATCCCCGAAGGCCCCTTCGTGATCCGCAAGGCGCTGCCGCAGGACGTGAAGGATACCGTCACCGAGCTGACCGCCAACCTCTGGGAAGAAGACCCCGACTGCGCCTACGGCGTTGCGGCGGGCGATGCCAAGGACTTCATCCCGGTGACCCACGCCGAATACGAGTCGATCGTCGCGGCACGCCGTTCGAAGATCAACTGATCACAAGAGCCGAGGGACCCCGCCGCCGTGCGGGGTCCTTTTCGTTTACCGGTCGCGCGGGCGGCATGCGCCGCCCGTTCGCCGCTGCAGGACCCGTTGATGACCCAGACCCCAGACGCCCCGCACGACACGCGCGGCCACTACATGGCCCTGATGGCGCAAAGGCGCCTTTATGGCGGGCTGACGCTCGCGCTCTTTGCCCTGCTCATGATCTCCGGCTTCATGCTGGCCGACGCGCGCAACGCGGGCGGGTTCTGGAGCGGCCTGCCGCAGATCTTCGACTTTCCCGCCGACGTGATCGCCGACACCCTGCCCAAGCTCGACCGGCTGCCCGGCCACCTCGTGCGCTACTTCCCGGCGCTGGTCGAGACGATCAACATCGCCGCGGTCTCGACGCTGCTGGGGACGGCCGGGGCCATCGTGCTGTCGCTGCTTTCGACCCGGGGGCTGGCGCGCTGGCCGCGTCTGATCCCTGTGTTTCGCCGGTTCATGGACATCCTGCGCGCCGTGCCCGAGATCGTCGTGGCGCTGGTGCTGATCTTCGTGCTGGGCGGCGGGCCGGTGCCCGCCATGCTCGCCATCGCGCTGCACACCGCCGGGGCGCTCGGCAAGCTCTTCTCCGAGGTCAATGAAAACGCCGATCTCAAGCCGGTCGAGGGCCTTTCCTCGGTCGGGGGCACCTGGCTTCAGCGCATGTGGCTGGGCGTGGTGCCGCAGGTCTCGCCCAACTACTTCAGCTACGCGCTGCTGCGCTTCGAGATCAACATCCGCGCTTCGGCCATCCTTGGCTTCGTCGGGGCGGGGGGCATCGGCTACGAGCTGCGCAACGCCATGGCCTGGGGCAAGGGCCGCTTCGACGAGGCGGCGGCGATCTTCCTGCTGCTCTTCCTGACCATCGTCGTCTTCGACCAGCTTTCGAGCCATGTGCGGGGTGCCATGATCTCGTCCAGCAAGGGAGGCCACTGAGATGGCTGACGCCGCGCTCTACGCTTCTGCCGACCGGCTCTTCCGCCGCAAGAGGCTCCTCGCCTTCGGCCTGCCCGCCGTGATCCTGGCCTATCTGGCCTATATCTTCTTCGCCTTCGACTTGCCCGGGCTGGCCGAGCGGGCGCGCTGGGACAATGCGCGCACGCTGCTCGCCGACACCTGGAGCTACAAAACCCATGTCACCCGCGACAACCGCAGCGGCGCCGTCGCCGTCGCCATCGAGGGCGAACGCAAGGGTGAATACCCCGAAGGCACGACGCCCGACTGGGTCATCCCGCAGGACGGAGGCGCCATCCGCGTTGCGCTGGAAGGCGGGCAGGAGGTGATCCTGCTGCCCGGCAACGGCTTCCGCTGGGACGTGCCGGGCTTTGGTCTGATCGAGGCGCGTCTCGAAGGCCGCAATATCGTCAGCAACCTGCCCGAAGACGGCCTGCCGGAGTGGATCTCGGCATCGACCTCGCGGCTGCAGGTCACCACCGACGGCGCGCGGGTCTCGCTGACCCGGTCCAAGACCGAGCTCTTCCGCTACTTCCCGGGCTGGGAGCTGTTCTTCTTCACCCTCGACAGCCCCTATCACGGGCATGGCCTGGGCGAGATCCTCTTCGGCACGCAGATCGACCCCGCGCGCGGCAACCTCGCCGGCGCCTGGCAGGACTTCTGGGGCAACGCCATGTGGCGCCACAGCGACGTCGCCTGGGCGCTTTTCGAGACGCTCCTCATGGCCTTCCTCGGCACCATGGGCGCGGCGCTGGTGGCCTTGCCGCTGGCCTTCCTGTCGGCGAAGAACTTCGCGCCGCTCATGGCGCTGCGCTTCGCCGCCCGCCGGGTCTTCGACTTCCTGCGCGGCGTGGACGGGCTGATCTGGACCATCGTGCTGAGCCGCGCCTTCGGGCCGGGGCCGATGACCGGGGCGCTGGCGATCCTGCTCACCGACACCGGCTCCTTCGGCAAGCTGTTTTCCGAGGCGCTCGAGAATGTCGACGGCAAGCAGATCGAGGGCGTCGCCTCGACCGGGGCCAAGCCGATCCAGCGCTACCGCTTCGGGGTGATCCCGCAGGTGGTGCCGGTGCTGGTCAGCCAGGTGCTCTACTTCCTGGAATCCAACACCCGCTCGGCGACCATCATCGGCGCGATCACCGGCGGCGGCATCGGTCTGCTGCTGACCCAGGCGATGATCACCCAGAAGGACTGGGAAGAGGTGACCTATTACATCATCCTGGTGATCCTCATGGTTATGGCGATGGACAGCGCCTCTGGCTGGCTGCGCCGCAAACTCATCAAGGGGCTTTGAATGCCGCGTCTTGGACCTGATCCCTTCATCCACCCCGACTGCGAGATCACCGGCTCGGAACTTGGCGCCTATGTCGAGATCGGTCGTGGCTCGCGGCTGAACCGGGTGGAGATGGGCGACTATTCCTACTGCGACCGCTACGCCGATCTGGCGAATGTCACGGTCGGCAAGTTCGCCAATATCGCCAGCTTCACCCGCATCGGGCCGACCGACCACCCGATGGGCAATGCCTCGTTGCACCATTTCCTCTATCGGTCCGAAGACTATTGGGACGACACCAGCCGAGACGAAGACTTCTTCGCCGCGCGTCACGCCCGCCGCGCCTGCATCGGCCATGACACCTGGATCGGGCATGGCGCCGTGGTGCGCCCGGAGGTGACCATCGGCCATGGCGCGGTGGTCGCTTCCTCGGCGGTGGTGACCCGGGACGTGGCGCCCTATACCATCGTCGCCGGGGTGCCCGCGCAGCCGCTGCGCCCACGGTTCGCGCCGGAGGTGGCAGAGCGCATGGTGGCGCTGGCCTGGTGGGACTGGCCGCACGGGGTTCTGCGCGCGCGCCTGGCGGATTTCCGGGCCTTGCCTGCAGAGGCATTTCTCGAGAAATACGAGACGGAACCGGTCGACCCCGCCTGATCCGGCCGGGGTCGACGACGCTTCACGCTCGCGCCGGGTTGCCAGGCCTCAGGCAGAGGCGGCGTGTCGGGTCCCGGCCGTTTCCGCGGACCAGTCTTCGGCGCGGCTGCCGAGTTTGAAGCGGCCGACGTTCTGCCGAAGCGCCTGCGCGGCCTCGCGCAGGTCCGAGCTGGCGGCGGAGGTCTGCTCGAACATCGCCGCGTTCTTCTGGGTTGTCATGTCGAGCTCGCTCACCGCGCTGTTGAGTTCCGACAGGCCGGTGGACTGCTCGCGCGCCGACTCGGCGATGGTGGTCACGCGGTCGGCGATGGTGCGGATCGAGTCGATGATTTCCTTCAAGGCGCCGCCGGTGCGTCCGACCAGCCGCACGCCGTTCTGCACGTGGTCGGACGAGGCGGTGATCTGCGTGTTGATCTCGCTGGCCGCCTCGGAGCAGCGCTGCGCGAGCAGCCGCACCTCGGAGGCGACGACCGCGAATCCCCGGCCCGCGTCTCCGGCCCGCGCCGCCTCGACCCCGGCATTGAGAGCCAGCAGGTTGGTTTGAAAGGCGATGTCGTCGATCACTCTGATATTGCCTGAGATTTGCTGGAACGCGGCTTCGATGACGCCGATCGCCTCAATGGTCTCGCGGACGACTTCGCCGCTGGCCTGCGCGTCCTCGCGCGCCTTTCCGACGAGGCCGTCCACCTCGGCGGCGTTCTTCGCCGACTCCGAGACCGAGGCAGTGAGCTGGTCGAGCGCGGCGGCGGTTTCTTCGACCGTGGCGGCCTGGCGTTCGGTGCGCTGGCCCAGCTCTTCGGATGCCTGGGTGATGTGATCGACGTCGTGGTTGATCGCCTCGGCGCTTTGCGACACATCGATCATCGCCTGCTGCAACCGGTCTGTCGCGCGGTTGAAATCGGTGCGCAGGCGCGCGTAGTCCTCGGGGAAATCCTGCCTGACGGTGCTGCCGAGATCGCCCTCGGCAAGTCGGGAAAGGGCTGTCTGCAGCGCCGCCACCACGGACGCCTGTGCGCTTTGCATCGCGGCGCGGGTGCTGGCGCCGGATTGCAGGTCATCCCGGCTCTGCCGTAGGTCGCGGCGCAGGGCGTCGAGGGCGCGGGCGATGCGGCCAATCTCGTCGCCGCGTTTGCGCGCCGGGATCTCGGTGTCGTACTGACCCGCCGCGACCTCGCCCACGGCGGCGGTGATCCGCCCCAGCGGGCGGGCGATGTTGCGCGCCGCGAGCACCGCAACCAGCAGGGCGACGATGAGCGCCGGCACCGCGGCACGCACCAGCTTGCCGAGCAGGGCACGCGGTCCTGCCGCGATCACCTCGGAAGGTTCCGCGGCGAGCAGCGCCCAGCTTGTGCCGCCGGTCGCCTCGGGCGGGCCGAGGCGGACCGGCTGGAAGGCCGCGAGAAAGCTCTCGCCACCCGGCAGCGCAAGCTCGGTGACGCCGCTCTCGCCGGAGAACGCGGCGCTGATCGCCGGATTGTCCGGCGCGGCGCTGCCGAGTGCGCCGGTCCCGCCGGAGAGGCTGCCGGTGCTGCGCCGGGTGTGATCCGGCCCGATCAGCGCGATACGCGTGGTGGCGGTGAGCGCCGAGGGCATGGCGAGGATCTTTCCGATCTCCGCCTCATCGAGTTCGAAGACCAGCGCCGCGACCAGATCCCCCCATTCATTGTCCAGCGGCAGCGCCACAAAGCCCGCCACCGCGCCGCCGAGCGCCGGCTCCGCGGTGAAATCGGCGAAGCCGAACGCCGCACCCTCGGCCAGCGCGGCGCGGACCGCAGTGCCGAGCGCGCCGCCGTCCTCGCCAAGACTCGTGGCGAAATTCCCCTGCTTGCGCACCGAGTAGATCACATCGCCCGCGGCCGAGACGATGAGCAGGTCGCGCAGGTCCAGGGTCTCGACATCGTTGCGGAAGGCAGCATGGAATTTCTTGTGGAAAAGCGAATAGGCGGTGGTGTCCGGCGCCTCTTCCAGGGCATCGCGGGCCTCGGGCGGGTTGGGGTTTTCATCGACGTAATTGCGCCGCAGGTGGTCGTTCGCCCCGGGACCAAGGCTGTTGTAGGTGCTGAGAAAGCTGCTCGCTGCCTCGATGGTGTGGGCTTGCGTCGCGATGTCGCCGAGCGCGCCGAGCTTGTCGTCGAACCAATCTTCGAGCAGCGCGGCGCGGGTGTCGCGGACGGCGGCGAGGCGGAAACTCACCTCCTGCATCAGCTGCGCGAGCGAGACCTTGTAGGCAATTGCCCCCGCGACGCCGAGGCAGCCGATCGCGATCGCGATCATCAGGAGGGGCAGTTTGAGAGCGACAGAGAGGCTGCGCAGGCGGGACATGGCGTGTTCCTGTTGCTGCTGGCGGGGTTCGGGCGGCGCGCCCGCCGGTGGGATCTTTCAACCATGAAAGGCTGAACAAGCGCCTAACCGGCGCGGCTCTGGCATTGTCACGCGGGACAGTCAGTCGCCCAGCACGAAAGCTGACGTCATGTTGCCGGCCGTGCCGGCGTCGATCAGCAGGCAGTCGAAAAACTGGACCTCGCGCTTTTCGCGGGGTTTGCCGGTGCGGATGTAGTGGTCCGCCTGGCGCACCGCCTCCTCGGCGAAGAGGGCGACGGGTTGCAGCACCGTGTAGACCAGCTCGCCCGCGGCCACCGCGGTCACCGCGTCGGGCGAGCCGTCGAAGCCGCCCACCGTGACCGAAGCGAGCCGCCCCGCCTCCTTCAGGGCGGCGACGGCACCAAGCGCCATTTCGTCATTGCCGGCGATCACCCCGGTGATCTGCGGATGGCTGGCCAGGAGTTTCCGGGTTTCCTCGTAGGCGCGCGTGCGGTTCCAATCGGCGGGTGTCGCAGCGACGCGGTGCAGCCCCTCCGCCGCGCCGAGGATATTGGCAAAGCCCTTGGACCGGATGGCGGCATTGGGATCGGCGGCGGCACCGAGCAGCTCCACGTAACTGCCTGTTTCGCCCATCGCCTGGAGCCAGCGGCGCGCGCCGAGTTCCGCCCCCTGCGCGTTGTTCGACAGGAGCTGCGCCACCGCGAGGCCTGGCATGGCCAGGCCCGCGTTGACGATGAAGACGGGAATGCCCGCCGACTTTGCCCGCCTGACTGTCTCGGCGGAGTCGGTGGCGTCGGCGGGGTCGAGGATGATCGCATCGACCCCGGCGGCGATGGCGGCGTCCACCCGGGCGCCCTCGATCAGCGGATTGCCCTCATGCGCGGTGACGACGGCCTTGTAGCCGAGTTCGGTCGCCGTGGCCTTCGCCACGTCCCCCTCTGCGGCCCAATAGGGGTTCTCGGGGTTGTTGACGATGATGCTGATCCGTCCCTCGGCCCGTGCCTGCGCCTGCGCCTGCGCCGTGGCGAGCAGCAGCGTCAGCAGCAGCAGATGGCGCAGCCTGCGAAGGAGAGCGGGGCGGGGCATGGCACGGACTCCTGTCTCCGGCGTGGTCGGGGGTGCCGGGGTCTTACGACAGGAGAGTTGAACAACCGCTTAAGGCGACGACGGCCTGAAGCCGCCGGCCGGCGTTACTCGGCGGCCATGCGCCGGCGCTGCATCGCCGAGACCAGCCGGGCGCCCGCCTCGCCGGCGAGATAGGTCAGCCGGCCGCCGCAGACCGTCGCCTCGATGGCACGGCTCTCTGCGTTCACCACCACGAAGTCGGCGCGCTTGCCGTGCTCGAGGCTGCCACGGTCGACCAGTCCCATGATCTCGGCCGGGGTGGTCGAGATCATCGCCCAGGCCTCGGGCAGCGTCTTCATCCCCTTGTCAACCAGCGTCCAGGCGGCCTCGGCCAGACAGGGGTAGTGGTAATCCGAGACCAGCGCGTCGCAGAGCCCGTCGGCGATCAGGTGCTGGGCCGAGACATTGCCTGCCTGGCTGCGGCCGCGCACCACGTTGGGCGCCCCCATCAGCACCGGATCGTTGAAGGCGCGGGCGAGCTTGGCAGCACTGACGGTGGTCGGGAACTCCGCGATGCGGGCGCCGATCAGACGGTAGTATTCGCGGGTGTCGCCGTCCGGATCGTCGTGGCTGCCGTAGCGGATGTCATGGGCGTCGAAGCTCTCGGCCAGCGCGCAGAGGTGCCGGGGCACATCGCGCGAGCGGGCGCGGGCCTCCCGCAGCCGGGCGACGAAGGTCTGGGGCGTCTCGCCGGCACGCTCGGCCCAGAGCGCGAGCCGGTGCGGATCGCGGTCGGCGACCTCGAGCGCCTCGGGCAGGTGATCGTTGAACACCACGTAATCGACCCCATGCGCGAGGATTGCGGCGAGCATGCGCGCGCGCGTGTCGGGCATATGGGTCTCGCAGCGGATCTGCAGGCGCAGGTCGGTGTGGGCCTGCGGGCGGTAGGCGGTGAGGGCGGCCATCACCTCTTCGGCGAACTCCGGGCCGCGCATGCCGCCCTCCCAACTCCAGCACTGCGCCAGCCAGGCGGTGGTGACGCCATGGGCGGCGGCCTCGCGATCGGTCCAGCGCAGGCCGGCGAGGATCGGGAAGAGGGCCGAGGGGCGCGGCGCGATATGGCGCTCGAAGGCGTCGCCGTGCAGGTCGATGATGCCCGGCAGAATGAGGTTCCCCGAAAGGTCCACCTCGGGGAGCGGTCCCTTGCTGATCACGCCGCCCTCGATCACCAGAGAGCGCTTCTGCATCTCGCCGTCGCGCAGGAGGGTTGCGCCGGTGAGACGCAGGGGAGGGAGTAGGGCCGTCATGTCTGTCACCCGCCATGGCTGCTCTGGGGTTTCAGGCGGTTCTACCCGGCGTCTGTGTCATGGGCGTGACGGCGGCTCACCTTGCGGCGCCTGTATCCTCATGGCTGATCGTGAGCGCCACGCGGTCGCCCGCGAACCAGGTGTGCCCTTGCTCCACCGGCGCGCCGTCGGGGCCGAGGTTGATCGAGGTCGAGCGGAGCAGCGGCTCGCCCTCGCGCAGGTTGAGGTGCAGCGCCTGCATGGCCGAGGCGGGTTCGGCGGTGAGCCGCGTCTGCGCGCGGGTGTAATCGGTGATGCCATGGCGGCGCAGCGCTTCGGTGACCGAGTTCACCTCGCGCAGGGTCTCGTCGAGGCCGGGCAGGCGGCCGATGGGGAAGAGCGAGACGAAATGTGCCATCGGGACGCCACCGGCCAGAGAGACGCCCTCGAGCACCAGAAGCGGCTCGCCGGGATCAAGCTGCAGCGCTTCGGCCTCGGTGCTGTCGGCGGGGCGGGTTTCCATCCGCAGCAGCCTGCGGTCGGGCAGCCGGCCCGAGGCGCGGACGTTCTGGCTGAAGCGCGTGCGCCCGCCAATCGGGTAGTCCATCGGCGCCATCCGCACGAAGACCCCGGCGCCGCGCCGGGAATGGGTGAGGCCGCGGTCGCCGAGGTCTTTCAGCGCATGACGCACCGTGTGCCGGTTCACCCCGAAGCGCGTGGCCAGCTCGGCCTCGGTCGGGAGCTTGTCGCCGGGGCGATAATGGCGGCGCGAGATCTCGCTTTCGAGGGTGGTGGCAATGGCGTGCCAGACGGGAGAGCGGGGCATGGTCGGACCTCTGTCACCGAAATTTCACGCGATGAGCCCTTGCCCGACTCGGGTCGAGCGGCGTATCACGTGTCTAGTTGTATAGTTATCTAGACAAATCGGCAAGGTGTCCAGATGGAAACTCCTGAACAGGAAATCGCCGCGCGGCAGGGCTGGATGGGCCTGCTGGCGCGTGCCCCGGCCGAGCGGCTTAACGCGCTGCTCGAGGGCGCGGAGCTGCCCGGCTTCGACTGGCTGCGGGTGCCCGAGACTGGCGGCGTCATGGTGCGCGGCCGCATGGGCGGCACCGGCGCGCCCTTCAACCTCGGCGAGATGACGGTGACCCGGTGCGCGCTGAGGCTGGAAAGCGGCGAGGTGGGCCATGCCCATGTGCAGGGGCGGGGCCGCAGCCATGCCGAGCGCGCGGCGCTGGTCGATGCGCTGATGCAGGGCCCGCGGGCCGAAGAAATGCAGGCCCGGGTGCTGGCGCCTCTGGCCGCCGAGGAAGCGGCGCGGCGCGCGGCGCGGGCGGCGAAGGCCGCGGCGACGAAGGTGGATTTCTTCACCATGGTGCGGGGGGAATGATGCAGTCCGACATTCTGACAGGCGATGTGCTCACGGGCGGTTTTGCCGACGCCCCCGTGCAGGCGGCGCGGGCCTTCCGCGCGGCGCTCGAGGCGATGGCACGGCCGGGCCGGATCGAGACGGTCGCGGGCGCCGAGGCGCCGGGGATCTCCACGGCGGCAGCGGTGCTCCTGCTGACCCTTTGCGACCGCGAGACGCCGATCCACCTCGCGCCCGGCTGCGACGGCGCCGCGCTGAAGCGCTGGATCGCCTTCCACATCGGCGCGCCGGTCGTGCCCGCCGAAGAGGCGATGTTCGCCCTCGGCAGCTGGGAGACGCTGAAGCCGCTGGACCGCTACCGCATCGGCACTGCCGAATACCCCGACCGCTCGGTGACGCTGATCGTCGAGGTGGACAGGCTGGAGAGCGCGGGCATGAAACTCACCGGCCCGGGCATCGAGACCGAGGCGGCGCTGACTCTTCCCGAGACCGGGGCCTTCAGGCGCAATGCGCTGCGCTTCCCGCTCGGCTGGGATTGCTACTTCACCGCGGACGACAAGCTGGCGGCGTTGCCGCGGACAACCAAAGTGGAGACGCTCTGATGTATGTGGCTGTGAAAGGCGGCGAGCGCGCGATCGACGCGGCGCATGACTGGCTGGCCGAGGAGCGGCGCGGCGATCCCGATGTGCCCGAGCTGACCGTGCCCCAGATCCGCGAACAGATGGCGCTGGCGGTGAACCGGGTGATGGCCGAGGGCTCGCTCTACGATCCCGACCTCGCGGCGCTGGCGATCAAGCAGGCGCGCGGCGATCTCATCGAAGCGATCTTCCTGATCCGCGCCTACCGCACGACCCTGCCGCGGCTCGGCCATTCCGCACCGGTGGACACCACCGCGATGCTCTGCGACCGCCGCATCAGCGCGACCTTCAAGGACGTGCCCGGCGGGCAGGTGCTGGGGCCGACCTTCGATTACACGCACCGACTGCTCGACTTCGCACTTGAAGCCGAGGGCGAGGCGCCACGCGCCCGCGCCGCCGAGCCGCGCCGCGAGCCGACGCCGCGGGTGACCGAGTTCCTGAACAAGGATGGGCTGATCCAGGACGAGCCGCGCAGCGACGCCCCGCCGCCCGACATGACGCGCGAGCCGATGGAATACCCGGCGAGCCGTCCGCTGCGGCTGCAGGCGCTGACCCGCGGCGACGAGGGCTTCGTGTTGGGCATGGCCTATTCCACCCAGCGTGGCTACGGCCGCAACCACCCCTTCGTCGGCGAGCTGCGCATCGGCGCGGTCGCGGTCGAGATGGAGGTGCCGGAGCTGGGCTTTCCGGTCTGCATCGGCGAGCTGACGCTCACCGAATGCGAGACCGTCAACCAGTTCGCCGGCTCCAAGACCGAACCGGCGCAGTTCACCCGCGGCTACGGGCTGGTCTTCGGCCAGACCGAGCGCAAGGCGATTTCCATGGCGCTCGTGGACCGGGCGCTGCGCTGGGAGGAGCTGGGCGAGGAGAACATCGGCGCCCCGGCGCAGGACGAGGAGTTCGTTCTGGCCCATTCCGACAATATTCAGGGGACAGGTTTCCTCGAACATATCAAACTGCCGCACTACGTCGATTTTCAGTCCGAGCTGGAACTGGTCCGCAAGATGCGGGCAGAGGCTCTGGGCACAGCAAAAATCAAGGAGGCTGCGGAATGAGCAAGGGTTATCACGGGGCGAAACTGCCCGAACTGCCGAAGGGTCAAGATTGGTACTGCGCCTTGGTCGAGGTGGTCCGCATGCCGGGCACGCCCTGTCCCTTTTTCGGAGATGACGAGGGAGAGGTGGACGAGGACGCGGCGCTGGCGGTGCTGTGGATTTGCCTTTCGGCCAATTCCCCGGCCGAGGTCGAGGTGCAGCTCTCCGAGCATGTCGCGGAATGCGGCGGCGTGGCGAGCAGCATCGAGGACGTGCGGCTGATTTCGGTCCCCTCGGACCTGCCGCTCGACGAGGACGGCGCAGTCGACGAGGGGCTTCTGGAAGCCTTCAGCGACCCCGAACTGGGCGACGAGATCGTCTGGGGTGAAATCTATCTCTTCGGCGAGGAGCCAGAGTCATGACCGATCAGGCCTACAACTTCGCCTATCTCGACGAGCAGACCAAGCGGATGATCCGCCGCGCGCTGCTCAAGGCGCTGGCGGTGCCGGGCTATCAGGTGCCCTTTGCCAGCCGCGAGATGCCGATGCCCTATGGTTGGGGAACGGGGGGCGTGCAGGTGACTGCCGCCTGCCTCACCCCCGAGGACCGGCTCAAGGTCATCGACCAGGGCGCCGACGACACCACCAACGCCGTCTCGATCCGCAAGTTCTTCGAGCGCACCGCCGAGGTGGAGACCACCGAGCACACCGCCGAGGCGACGGTGATCCAGACCCGCCACCGCATCCCCGAGCAGCCGCTCGGGGAAGGGCAGATCCTCGTCTATCAGGTGCCGATCCCCGAGCCGCTGCGCTTCCTCGAGCCGCGCGAGACCGAGACCCGCAAGATGCACGCGCTCGAGGAATACGGGCTGATGCACGTCAAGCTCTACGAGGACATCGCCCACAATGGCGCCATCTCGACGGCCTACGCCTACCCGGTGAAGGTCGAGGGCCGCTACGTCATGGACCCCTCGCCGATCCCCAAGTTCGACAACCCCAAGCTCGAAAGCGGGGCGATCCAGCTCTTCGGCGCGGGACGCGAGCAGCGCATCTACGCGCTGCCGCCACATACCAAGGTGGTCAGCCTCGATTTCGAGGACCATCCCTTCGAGCCCAGCAAGGCCGATCACGCCTGCGATCTTTGCGGCTGCGGCACCAGCTACCTCGACGAGGTGATCACCGATGATGCCGGCGGGCGGATGTTCGTCTGCTCCGACACCGATTTCTGCGCCTCGCGGCTGGCCCAAGGGCACCGTGGTGCGCTCTCCCCGCAGGAGGAACACGCATGACCCCGCTGCTTTCCGTTCAGGGCGTCACCAAGCACTACGGCGCGCGGCTCGGCTGCGGCGACGTGAGTTTCGATCTCTGGCCGGGCGAGGTCATGGGCATCGTCGGCGAGAGCGGCTCTGGCAAGTCGACACTGCTGTCGTGCCTCTCGGGCCAGCTCGCCCCGGATGCGGGCAAGGTGGTCTTCGACACCCGCGCGGGCGGCCCGCGCGACGTGCTCACCATGTCAGAGCCCGAGCGGCGGATGCTGGCGCGCACCGACTGGGCCTTCGTGCATCAGAACGCCCGCGACGGGCTGCGCATGGGCGTCTCGGCGGGCGGCAACGTCGGCGAGCGGCTGATGGCCGTGGGCGCGCGCAACTACGAAGGCATCCGCGAACAGGCCATCGACTGGCTGGGCCGGGTCGAGATCTCCGAGGACCGTGTCGACGACCGTCCGCGCGCCTTCTCGGGTGGCATGCAGCAGCGCCTGCAGATCGCCCGCAACCTCGTCACCGGCCCGCGGCTGGTGTTCATGGACGAGCCCACCGGGGGCCTCGACGTCTCGGTGCAGGCGCGGCTCTTGGACCTCTTGCGCGGTCTGGTGCGCGAGATGGGGCTCTCGGCGGTGATCGTCACGCACGACCTGGCGGTGGTGCGTCTGCTTGCAGACCGGCTGATGGTGATGAAGGGCGGGCGGGTGGTCGAGACCGGCCTCACCGATCAGGTGCTCGACGACCCGCAGCATGGCTACACCCAGCTGCTGGTGTCGAGCGTGCTGCAGGTATGATCCGGTCGGTGCCCGTGGTGCGGGCGGGGTCTGCGAATTTGGAAAGAGAAGAGGGACAGAAGCGATGATCCGGATCTCGGACGTGTCGAAGAGCTTCGTGCTGCACAACCAGGGCAGCGCGGTGATCCCGGTGATGGAGGGCGCGTCGCTCTCGGTGGCGCCCGGGGAATGCGTGGCGCTGGTGGGCAATTCCGGCGCGGGCAAGTCCACGCTGATGCGGATGATCTACGGCAATTACCTTGCCGGGGCCGGGAGCATCATGGTCGGCGATGTGGATGTGGCGAAAGCCGAACCGCGCGAGATCCTGACGCTGCGCCGCGAGGTGCTGGGCTACGTCAGCCAGTTCCTGCGCGTGGTGCCCCGGGTGCCGACGCTCGAGGTGGTGGCCGAACCGGTACTTGCCGCGGGCGGCAGCGCGGCGGCGGGCGAGGCGCGGGCGCGCGAGCTGCTGGCGCGGCTCAACATCCCCGAGCGGCTCTGGAGCCTCTCGCCCACCACATTTTCCGGCGGCGAGCAGCAGCGGGTCAACATCGCGCGCGGTTTCGCCCATGGCTTTCCGGCGCTGCTGCTCGACGAGCCGACGGCCTCGCTTGACGCCACCAACCGCGCCGTGGTGCTGGAGCTGATCACGGAGGCCAAGGCGCGCGGTGCGGCGATCATCGGCATCTTCCATGACGCCGAAGCGCGGAAGAAGGTCTGCGACCGGGAGATCGACGTCAGCGGATTTACCCCGGCGCGGGCGGCATGAGGGGGCGGGTCTTCGCCCTCGTCGGCCCGTCCGGTGTGGGCAAGGACAGCCTCCTCGCCGAGGCGGCGGCGCGGGTGCCGGGCCTGCACGTGGTTCAGCGCGTGGTGACCCGCGCGGCCGAAGCCGGGGGCGAGCCCTGCCTCGCGGTCTCGGAGGAGAGGTTCGAAGGGATGCTGAGAGAGGGCGACTTCGCCCTGCACTGGGGCGCGCACGGGCTGCGCTACGCCATCCGCTGGTCCGAACTGGCACTGCGCGCGGAGGGCCGCCCGGTGGTGTTCAACGGCTCGCGCGGCGCGCTCGAGCAGGCGGCGCAGGTGCTGCCCGAGCTCGAGGTGCTGCACGTGACCGCCCGCCCGGAGGTGCTGACAGAGCGGCTGGCGGCGCGGGGGCGCGAAAGCGCGGCGGAGATCGCGGCGCGGCTCTCTCGCGCGGCGCTGCCGCTGCCGCCGCAGATCAACCAGGGGCTCAAGGTGCACGAGATCGACAATTCCGGGCCGCTGGAGATCGCTGCGGCCCGGCTGGTCGCCCTGCTTCAGCCGGTGAGGGCGTAGCGGTGCAGCAGGTGGAAGCGCCCGTCCTCCGCCTCGCCGAAGAGGCACAGGTCGCGAATGTCGAACGGCTGCGGCAGCAGCGGGGCGAGCACCGGCTGCAGCGTCTCGGCCACCTGCTCGGCCTCGCCGAAGGCCAGCTTGCCAGTGAGCGTGAGGTGGAATTTGAACTCTTCCATCACATAAGGATAGCCCCAGCGCGCCAGGTTCGCTTCCTGCGCCGGGCTCAGGCGGCTGCGGCGGCGGCGCTCCAGCTCGGCGTCGGAAGGCGGCGCGCGGTGCGGGTCCAACGCCTCGACCACCTCGGCGGCGAGGCGCGCCAGCGGCATCGCATCGCCAAGGGGGGTCAGCGCGAGGAAACTGCCGATGCGCGTGAGCGCCAGCCCGGGCAGGGTGACCGGCGCCAGCCGGGCGGCCAGCGCGCCAAGGTCGGCGTGCAGCGCCTCGGCACTCCCGGTCAGCCGCATCGGCGGCTTCAGCGTGCCGTGGAAGCCGTATTTGCGCGGCGCCTCGGTGATCTCGGCGACGGGGCGCGGCAGCCCGGGCAGCGCCGGGTGCGGAACAAGGGCGCCGCGGGCGGGGTCCCAGCCCAGCCAGGCGGCGGCGAACTCTGCCAGCGGCCCCGGCTGCGGGGCGTAGTAGATGGCGTAACGGGAAAAATCATGCATGGCGCGCGTCATGACAGCGTCATGTCACAGTTGCATGACGGCGCAAAGAGCGCCGAGAGAAAGAGGTAGACCATGGCACGGACCATCCTGAGCAATGCGCGGATCGTGCTCGAAGACGAGGTGATCGCCGGCACGCTGGTGATGAACGAGGGACGGATCGAGGCGATCAATCCCGGAACGACCACCACGGCTGCGGAGGCCGAGGACTGCGACGGCGATCTGCTGATCCCCGGGCTGATCGAGCTGCACACCGACAACCTCGAGCGCCACATGCAGCCGCGCCCCAAGGTGACCTGGCCGCATATGGCGGCGATCCTCGCGCATGATGCCGAGCTTGCCGCCTGCGGCATCACCACGGTCTTCGACGCCATGCGCGTGGGCTCGGTGGTGACCGACCGAAAGTCGAAATACGGCAAATACGCGCGGGCTCTGGCGGGCGAGCTGCTCGCGGCGCGCGGCCGCGACATGCTCAAGATCAGCCACTTCCTGCACCTGAGGGCCGAGACCTGTTCGGAGACGCTGCTCGAGGAACTGGCCGAGTTCGGTGCCGAGGACCGGGTGGGCATCCTGTCGCTGATGGACCACACACCGGGCCAGCGCCAGTTCCGCGACATCGAGAAATACCGCGATTACATGTGCGGCAAGCACGGGCTGAGCGCCGATGACTTTGACGCCCATGTCGGCCACCTGACCCGGTTGCGCAGCGAACTCGGCGCGGCGCATGAGGCCGGGGCGGTGGCGGCGGCGCGGCGGCTCGGCGCGGTGCTGGCAAGCCACGACGACACGACCGCAGGGCATGTCGGGACCAGCCGTGACCATGGCGTGCGGCTGGCGGAATTCCCGACCACGGTCGAGGCGGCACGGGCCTGCAAGGCGGCGGGAATCGCGGTGATGATGGGCGCGCCGAACCTAATCCGCGGCGGCTCGCACTCGGGCAATGTCGCGGCAGAGGAACTGGCGCGGCTGGACCTGCTGGACATCGTCTCGTCGGATTACGTGCCGGCGGCGTTGATGGGGGCGGCCTTCCTGCTGGCGGACCTCTGGGACGACCTGCCGCGCGGCATTGCCACGGTGAGCGCGGCGCCCGCCGCCGCCGCGGGGCTGGACGACCGGGGGCGGCTTGCGCCGGGGCTTCTGGCCGATGTGGTGCGGCTGCGCCGGATCGAGGGGCAGCCCTGCCTGCGCGGCGTCTGGAGCCACGGGCGCCGGGTGGCCTGAGACGCCGGATATGCGGATTTGAAAAGAGAAGAAGGGCAGGCGCGCGTCCGGTCGTTCTTCTCTTGCAAAATACGTATGGGGTGAGCCGCACCGCGGCGAGGTGGCAGCGCCCCCTCGGCAACTGCATCCCCCGACCGCTGCAAGGAAAAAGGGCCCCGAGGGGGCCCTTTCGCGTCTTCGGCAGAGAATTGGCTCAGCCGTCGTAATCGACCTCTTCGACAAGCCGCAGCGCCGCGCCGCGCTGCTCGGCGAGGGTCATGAGGTTGGTGTCGTCGGCGGTGAAGCTGCCCCAGCCCTTGACCAGTTCGTCAGCCTCGGTACCGGGCGCGATCGGGTATTCGTAATTGGCGTGGGCATAGATTTCCTGCGCCTCGGGCGAGGTCAGGTATTCCATCATCTTCAGCGCGTTCTCGCGGTTCGGTGCCGATTTGGTCATCGCCACGCCGGAGATGTTCACATGGGTGCCGCCGTTCTCGAACTCGGGGAAGAGCACGTTGACCGAATTGGCCCATTCCACCTGCTCGGGATCGTTCAGCATCTGGCCCATGTAATAGGTGTTGCCGAGGCTGATGTCGCATTCCCCGGCCCAGATCGCCTTGACCTGCGCGCGGTCGTTGCCCTGCGGGCGGCGGGCAAGGTTGTCCTTCAGCCCCTGCAGCCACTCCTTGGCGTATTCTTCGCCGTGGTGGTGGATCATCGCCGCCACCAGCGCGACGTTGTAGTCATGGGTGCCCGAGCGGGTGCAGATGCGGCCCTTCCACTTCGGATCGGCGAGATCCTCGTAGGTGGTGACCTCGGACGGGTCCACGCGGTCCTTCGACGCGTAGACGATGCGGGCGCGCGTCGTCAGGCCGAACCACTGCCCGTCGGGGTCGCGGTATTGTGCCGGCACGTTTTCCTCGAGCACGGCGCTTTCGACCGGCTGGGTCACGCCCGCCTGCACGGCGGCGGCGAGACGCGAGATGTCGACGGTGAAGATCAGGTCGGCGGGCGAACGGTCGCCCTCGGCGACGAGGCGTTCCTCGAGGCCCTTGTCGATATAGGCCACGTTCACGTCGATGCCGGTGGCTTCGGTGAAGGCGTCGGTCAGCGGCTGGAGAAGCTCGGGCTGACGGTAGGAGTAGAGGTTGACCTCTTCGGCCAGCGCGGGGGCCGCGGTGGCAATCAGGGCGAGGGCGGTTCCGAGACGCAGCATCAAAGTCCTCCGGTCATGCTCGTGGTGTTGGTTCATCACTGTCAGCCACTTACCCGAGTGAAATTATCAGATCAATGCCCTATCGGAAAGATCAGGTATTTGTGTCGGCCTGCGGCCCGTCGGGGCGTGACGTGGCGCGAGCGGCTTTCTGCGCCTTTTCCGCCACCTTCGCCGCGTCCCAGAGCGCGTCCATCTCGGCCAGGTCGCTGTCCTCGGGGCGCTTGCCGCGGGCCTCGAGCGCGGCCTCGATGGAGTTGAAGCGGCGGGTGAACTTGGCATTGGCGCGGCGCAGCGCCTGCTCGGGGTCGATCTTCATGTGCCGGGCGAGGTTGGCCATGACGAAGAGCAGGTCGCCGAACTCCTCCTCTGCGTGGTCGGGATCGGTGGCCTCGCGCAGCTCCTGTGTCTCCTCGATCAGCTTGTCGATCACCTCGTCGGTCGAGGGCCAGTCGAAGCCGACACGGGCGGCGCGGTTCTGCAGTTTCACCGCGCGCAGCAGCGCCGGCAGCCCAAGCGCCACGCCATCCAGCACGCCCTTTTCCGCCTTGGCAGCGCGTTCGGCGGCCTTGATCTTCTCCCAGTCGGCCACCTGCTGGTCGGGGGACTTCTCGTTGCTCTCGTCACCGAAGACATGCGGGTGGCGGGCGACCATCTTGTCGGACATGGTGTCGGCCACCTCGTCGAAGCTGAACAGCCCGCGCTCCTCGGCCATCTGCGCGTGGAAGACCGACTGGAACAGCAGATCGCCAAGCTCGCCCTTCAGCTCGTCCCAGGCCTCGCGCTCGATGGCGTCGGCGACCTCGTAGGCTTCCTCGATCGTGTAGGGGGCGATGGTGGAGAAATCCTGCTCCAGATCCCAGGGACAGCCGGTCTCGGGGTGGCGCAGGCGGCGCATGATCTCGAGCAGACGGGGCATGCCGCCCTTGGGATCGTGGATCAGATCGTCACGCGGATCGAGGGTCATGGACATCTCCGGCAAATCGGTATTTGACCTTTTCCTGCTTCAAAGACCTTCAGGAGTCCACCCATGCCCATCGTGAACCGGATCGCGGATTACGCCGACGAGATGCGCACATGGCGCCGCCATCTGCACCAGAACCCCGAGCTGAGCCTCGACTGCCACGAGACGGCGGCCTTCGTCGTGGCGCGGCTGCGGGAGTTCGGGATCACCGAGATTCACGAGGGCATTGCCCAATCCGGCGTCGTTGCGATCATCGAGGGGCAGGGCGAGGGGCCGGTGACCGGCCTGCGCGCCGACATGGACGCGCTGCCGATGGACGAGGAAACCGGCGCCGAGCATGCCAGCCGTGTGCCCGGCAAGATGCACGCCTGCGGCCATGATGGGCATACCACCATGCTGCTCGGCGCGGCGAAGTACCTGTCGGAGACCCGCAACTTCGCGGGCAAGGTGGCGCTGATCTTCCAGCCCGCCGAGGAGACCATCGGTGGCGGGCGGATCATGGTCGAAGAGGGCATCATGGACCGCTTCGGGATCTCCGAGGTCTACGCCATCCACACCGACCCCTCGCTGCCTCTGGGCACCATGGCGACCACCCGCGGGCCGATCATGGCGGCGGTCGACGATTTCGAATTGGTGCTGACGGGCAAGGGCGGCCACGCGGCGCACCCCGACCTCTGCATCGACCCGGTGCCCTGCGCGCTGGCCATCGGGCAGGCGCTGCTGTCGGTGCCGTCGCGCAACGCCGACCCGCTGAAATCGCTGGTGGTCTCGCTGACCACGGTGCAGGGCGGCTCGGCCACCAACGTCATCCCCGAGACCATGCGTCTGGCCGGGACCATCCGCAGCTTCGATCCCGGCATCCGTGCCATGGCCGAACGCCGCCTGCGCGAGATCGTCGAGGGTCAGGCCATGGCCTATGGCGTCAGTGCCGACCTCGATTTCCAGCCGAACTACCCGCCGACCGTCAACCACGCCGCGCAGACTGACTTCGCGGTGGGGGTCGCCTCGGGCGTTGTGTCCGAGGTGCTGGACGAGATCGCGCCCTCGATGGGGGCCGAGGATTTCTCCTATATGCTCGAGGCGCGGCCGGGGTCCTTCCTCTACCTCGGTCAGGGCATCGGGCCGTCGGTGCACCATCCGAAGTTCGATTTCAACGACGAGGCCGCGCCGCTCGGCGCCTCCTATTTCGTGAAGCTGATCGAGACCCGGCAACCCTTGCGAACGTAAGGCTTTTCGGTCTTCATTGCGGGCAAGCAACGCCCCCGGCCGTCTGGGCGGGGGGCAAGACCCGAGGGAAGACCCCGAATGCCCGTTATCAATTCCATCGCCGCCGATGCCGAAACGCTGAAGGCGTGGCGCCGCCATCTGCACCAGCACCCCGAGTTGCAGTACGACTGTCACGAGACGGCGAAATTCGTCGTCGACAAGCTGCGGAGCTTTGGCATCACCGAGATTCACTCCGGCATTGCCCAATCCGGCGTCGTGGCGCTCATCGAGGGTCGCGGCGCGGGGCGCACCATTGCGCTGCGGGCCGACATGGACGCGCTGCCGATGGAGGATATGTCGGGCACCGAGCACGCCTCGAAGGTGCCGGGGGTTGCGCATACCTGCGGCCATGACGGTCACACGACCATGCTGCTCGCCGCCGCCAAGTACCTTGCCGAGACACGCAATTTCGCCGGCCGCGTCGCGCTCATCTTCCAGCCCGCCGAAGAAGGCGGGGCCGGGGCCAAGGCGATGATCGAGGCGGGCATCATGGACCGGTTCGACGTCTCCGAGGTCTATGGCATGCACAATGCGCCGGGCGACGCGCAGGGGCATTTCCTGACCACCGCCGGCCCTCTGCAGGCCTCGGCCGACGAGTTCCGCATCGACATCACCGGCAAGGGCGGTCACGGCGCCTCGCCGCAGGAGTGCATCGACCCGATCCCGGCGGGGGCGGCCATCGTGCAGGCCATGCAGACGATTGTCAGCCGCAACGTCAATGCGCTCGACCGCCTCGTGGTCTCGGTGACCGAGTTCCACGCCGGGACGACCTTCAACATCATCCCCGAGACCGCCTATCTGACCGGCACCGTGCGCTGCTTCTCGGCCGAGACCCGCGACCTCGCCGAGCGGCGGATCCGCGAGATCGTCGAGGCGCAGGCGCAGGTCTACGGCTGCACCGCCAAGCTGACCTATGACCGCGGCTACCCGGTGACAATCAACCACCCCGAGCAGGCGGCTTTTGCCGCGCAGGTGGCGCGCGAGGTGGTGGGCGAGGACAGGGTGACCGATGATTGCGACCCGATCATGCCTGCCGAGGATTTCTCCTACATGCTCGAGGCGCGCCCCGGCGCCTATCTCTTTCTCGGGCAAGGGGACACCTTCGGCTGCCACCATCCGAAATACGACTTCAACGACGAGATCGCGCCGATCGGCGCCAGCTTCTTCGCGCGTCTGATCGAGACCGCGCTGCCCCTGCAGGAGTGACTCCATGGCCCTTGAAGACGCGAAATCCCAGATCGACCACGCCTTCACCCGGCAGGAGCTGAAGGGTCCGAGTTTCGAAAACGTCTTCGGCGGCGCGGTCTCGTTCCTGCGCCGGCGCTACACCAAGGACCTGTCGGGCGCCGATATCGCGGTGACCGGCGTGCCCTTCGACCAGGCGGTGACCAACCGCACCGGCACGCGCTTCGGCCCGCGGGCTATCCGCGAGGCCTCGCTGCTGCAGCCCTGCGACGCGCCGTATGGCTGGGGCTACGATGTGCTGTCGGAATTCGCCATCGCCGACTATGGCGACCTGGCCTTCGACTACGCCAATGTACCTGCCTTCCCGGACACGCTCGAGGCGCATATCGCAGGTATCCTCGCCACCGAGACGGCGACGGTGACGCTGGGCGGCGACCATTCGATCACCCTGCCGATTCTCAAGGCCTATGCCGCCAAGTACGGGCCGATGTCGGTGATCCAGTTCGACGCCCATACCGACACCTGGGCCGATGATGATTTCAACCGGATCGACCACGGCACCTTCATGTACAAGGCGGTGAAGCTGGGGCTGGTGGATCCGGCGCGCTCGGTCCAGATCGGCATCCGGACCGACAATCCCGACACGCTCGGCTTCAACATCATCGACGCGCGCGAGCTGCACCGGATCGGCCCCGAGGCCGCGGCGGCCAAGGCGCGCGAGATCGTGCGCGGCCACCCGGTTTACCTGAGCTTCGACATCGACGCGCTCGATCCGGCCTTCGCGCCGGGGACGGGCACGCCGGTCTGGGGAGGGTTGTCGAGCCATCAGGCCGCGGTCTGCCTGCGCGAGCTGGCGGGCATCAATCTGGTAGGGGGCGATGTCGTCGAGGTCTCGCCGCCGTTCGACACCACCGGCGCGACCGCCATCGCGGGCGCGCATGTGGCAACGGAGCTGCTGTGCCTCTGGGGCTGGACCCGGCGCTGATCGCGGCGCCAGCACGAGCACGATCCCGCGAGCCAGGCGTGATGCGCTTTGAAAAGGCGCGGGAATCGTGAAATCAGGAGCCACCCGCCGCGCCGGGCGCCGCGGGTGGAGAGAGACGAAAGGATCGCGTGGTGCGGATGATATTCTGGGTTTTGCTTCTGCTGGTGGTCGCCGGGCTTGCCTGGATACGGCTGGCGCCTTCGGACCCCGCCGTCTGGAACGTCGACCCTCAGGTGAGCGCCGACCAGGATCTAGCCAGCGGCGTGCGCCGGCGCATCCCGGGCGGAGAGGAGACCTTTGAGGCGCTGCACCGGATCATCCTCGAGAGCCCGCGCACCGAGGTGCTGGCGGGCAGCCCCGGCGAGGGGCGGGTAACCTACATCTCGCGCTCGAAATGGATGGGCTTTCCCGATTACACCACCGTGCAGCAGGGCGAGGGGCAACTGGGGCTCTACGCCCGCCAACGGTTCGGCCAGTCGGACATGGGGGTGAACAAGGCCCGCGTCGACGCCTGGCTGTCGGAACTGGAGACGCGGCAGAACTGAAGGGTGCAAGGTCTTTTGTGGGCCTTGCACAACTCTTCCGAGGTTCGGATCACTCCGCCGCGTATCGCGGGGCGTTCTCCTCGAAGGCCCCCAGTTGTTCCGCCAGCGACTCGGCAAAGGCGGGGCGGGCGGTGCAGCGCGAGAGAAACTCGTCCAGTTTCGGGAATTGCGCGACGATCTGCGTATCCCGCAGCCCGCGCAGCACCGTCGCCATCACCAGGTCGGCCACGGTGAACTGGTCGCAGGCCAACCAGGGCCGCCCCTCCATCGTCGCCTGAAGCTGGCCCAGCCGACGCTCGATGGCCTTGCGGATCTCGCGCTCCATGGTGTCGGCGGCGGCCTTGTCCACCGCGAGCCGGGTCATCTGCTGGTACATGGTGATCGGCGGCTCGATCGTGTTCAGCGCTGCAAAGACCCAGCTCAGCGTGCGGTCGCGGCCGGGCGTGTCCGCGGGCAGCAGTGCGGTGCCGCCAGCCTCGGCGATACGCCAGAGGATGGCTCCGCTCTCGAACATGGGGGTCGTACCGGCGGTCAGCACCGGCACCTGGCCGAAGGGCTGGCGCGACAGATGCGCGGGCTCGCCCTGCGTGCCCATGGCGAGCAGCTCCACCTCGTAGGGCAGCGCGGCCTCCTTCAGCGCCCAGCGGACGCGCAGGTCGCGCACGAGCCCCTGGGCGAAAGGCGGAACCCAGTCGAAGGCGGTGACGGTGAGCGGGGTGTCTATCAATGTCTCGGTCATGGAAGCGGACCTTTCGGCGTGCCTGAGAGGCGAGGAAAAGGGTTGATATCAACTTTTACGTTGATATCAACATATGGCCCTCCCGTCAAACCGTCTCGCCGGAAGGGGCAGGCATCGGCGGCTGCCCGCTCTTGACCGCCGCGCGGCAATCGGGAAAGGAGGTCGGCATGATCCCCGCAGACCGCCTTCACCAGATCCGTGACCGTTTCGAATATGTCCAGGCCTGCATGGCCGAGGGCCGTGGCGACATCGCCGCGCTGGGACGGGAGTATTCAGAGCTCAAGCCGGTGGTCGACCAGATCGCCGAGTGGGAATCCCTGCAGGCGGACCTCGCCGAGGCCGAGGAGATGCTTGCCGATCCCGAGATGAAGGCGCTCGCCGAGGAAGAGTTGCCGCAGCTGCGCGCGCGGCTGCCCGAGGCAGAGCACGCCTTGCAGCTGGCACTGCTGCCGCGCGATGCCGCCGACGCCCGCCCGGCGATCCTCGAGATCCGCCCCGGCACCGGTGGCGACGAGGCGGCGCTTTTCGCCGGGGACCTTGCCCGCATGTACCAGCGCTACGTGGAAACCCGCGGCTGGCGCTGGGAGGTGATCGAGGAGCAGCTCTCCGAGCTTGGGGGCATCAAGGAGCTCGTGGTGCGCATCGAGGGCGAGAACGTCTTTGCCCGGCTGAAGTTCGAAAGCGGCGTGCACCGGGTGCAGCGCGTGCCCGAGACCGAGAGCGGCGGGCGCATCCACACCTCGGCGGCCACGGTGGCGGTGCTGCCCGAGGCCGAGGCCGTGGACATCGAGATCAACGCGAATGACATCCGCATCGACACGATGCGCAGCTCGGGCGCGGGTGGCCAGCACGTCAACACCACCGATTCCGCCGTGCGCATCACCCACATTCCGACCGGGCTGGTGGTGACCTCTTCGGAAAAGTCGCAGCACCGCAACCGCGAGATCGCGATGAACGTGCTGCGCGCCCGGCTCTACGACATGGAGCGGCAAAAGGCGGCCGACAGCCGCGCCTCGGACCGCAAGGCGCAGGTGGGCTCGGGCGACCGCTCGGAGCGCATCCGCACCTACAATTTCCCGCAGGGGCGGCTGACCGATCACCGCATCGGGCTGACACTCTACCGGCTCGACGCCATCCTCGGCGGCGATCTCGACGAGATCATCGACGCGCTGACCGCCGACGCGCAGGCGGCGCTTCTGGCGGAACTCGCATGACCACCGGCTCTGCACTGCTCGCCCGGGCCACGGCACGTCTCGTCGAGGCGGGCGTGGCCGATCCGGGCCGCGACGCGCGTCGCTTGATGGCGCATGTGCTGAAGGTGCCGCCGGGGCGGCTGACGCTCTTCCTGCCCGAGCCGATCTCGCCCGAGCATGCGGTGATCTTCGACGCGCTGATCGACCGCCGCGCGCAACGCGTGCCGGTCTCGCATCTCATCGGGCGGCGGCAGTTCTACGGCCGCGAGTTCCTTGTCACGCCAGAGGTGCTCGACCCGCGCCCCGAGACGGAAATCCTGATCGAGGCGGCGCTCTCGGACGCCTTCACCCGGGTGCTCGATCTGGGCACCGGGTCGGGCTGCATCCTGCTGACCCTGCTTGCCGAACGCGAGGGCGCCAATGGAATCGGCACCGATCTCAGCGAGAAGGCGCTCGAGGTGGCCTTCTGGAACCGCAACGCGCTGCAGCTCGAGCCGCGCGCGGCGCTGGCGCAGGGCGACTGGTGGGGGGCGCTGGGGCAGGCGCCCGAGCGCTTTGACCTGATCGTCTCGAACCCGCCCTATATCGCGCTGTCGGAGATGGCCGCTCTCTCTCCGGAGGTGCGCGAATACGAGCCGCGCCTGGCGCTGACCGACGAGGGCGACGGGCTTGCCGCCTATCGCGCCATCGCTGCCGGGGCAGCGCGGCACCTGCTTCCCGGCGGGCGGCTGCTGGTCGAGATCGGCCCGGCCCAAGGGGCGGATGTGGCGGCGCTCTTCTCCGCGGCGGGGCTGCGTGAGGTGGCGGTGATCGCCGATCTCGACGGCCGTGACAGGGTGGTGAGCGGACGTCTGGAAGCGCTTTGAGCCTAGGATTCGACCCGGTCTCGGGGAAATCGACAGATTTCGGACGATTTTTCTCTTGTCACGCGTGGCCACAAATGATTAGCAGGAGGGGTCGGAGCGGTGGATGCCTCACAGCGGTCCCGCTCGACGTTAACCCGACATTGGAGTGATCACGGTCAAGACCGCGCCCAAAAGGTGCAGCGCCGCGATCACAGGGACGGTCAGACACAAGGCTGATAGCAGACAAGATGCGATCCTCGAAATCCCGCTCGCGGTCGAAGAACAACCGCAACCGCAATACTCTTGGGAACGTCGTCAACCGCGTGTTCGACAGTTCGGGCCCGGAGGGCAAGGTGCGCGGTACGCCGCAGCAGATCATCGACAAGTATAACCAGCTTGCCCGCGATGCGGCGCTCAGCAATGACCGCGTCGCCACCGAAAACTTCCAGCAGCACGCCGAGCACTACATGCGCCTGCTCTCGGAGGCGCAGAAAGAGGCAGACCAGCGCCGCGAACAGCAGGAGCGTGAAAACCGCGAGCGCCAGGCGCAGCGCGACCGTGACCGCTCGGATCGCGACCAGACTCGCGGCGACACGCGCGGCGAGGGCGGGCATCAGGGCGGCAGCCACCAGCCTGACGTCGGCTTCGAGCAACAGCCGCAGCCCCGTCAGCCCGAGCCCGAAAAGGCCAGCGTGCCGGGCCTGGGTGATCAGCCCGACCTGATGGGCGCCGGCAGCGACGACGAGGAAGACAGCGGTCTGGTCGAGACGCCGGAAAGCCGCGCCGAGAGCAAGCCCAAGCCGCGCGCCCGCCGCAGCAAGAAAACCGAGGGCGGTGAGGCCCCGGCTGCCGCCGCCGCGGAGCCCGGCGCCGAGGCGCAGCCCGCCGAGAAGCCCAAGCGTCCGCGCAAGCCGCGCAAGAAACCCGAGCAACCCTCCAGCGATGGTGGCTCGGCGCCCGACGCGGCCGAATGACGCGGGGCAGATGACCTTGCTCAAAACTCGCAAAGGCCCCGCCGCGAGGACGGGGCCTTTTGCTTGCGCATGGCACCGGCAGGGCCTGCGGGGACATTTCTCCTCGGGCAGCAGCTCGCCGGGGGCAGGCTCGCCGCGCCGCTGGACGCACGCGAAGAGACGCGTTAGAAGCCTTGCATGACCCTGCGCATCACCACCCTGATTTGCTGCATTACCTGCTGATTTCTTCGGCGGGCCGGTCTTCTATTCCAATCGAGAGATGAAGTTGCTACTCCCGCCGCGACCGCCGCGAAGGAGCGCGCCATGACCATCTCGCTGACCAACACGAAGACTCGCCGCAAGGAGGTCTTCACGCCGATCGATCCTAGCAATGTCCGGATGTATGTCTGCGGGCCCACGGTCTACGACCGCGCGCACCTCGGCAACGCCCGCCCGGCCATCGTCTTCGACGTGCTGGCGCGGCTGCTGCGGCATGTCTACGGGCCCGATCACGTGACCTACGTGCGCAACTTCACCGACGTCGACGACAAGATCAACGCCACCGCGCAGGCGCGCAAGGCGGCGGGCGACCCGCGCAGCCTCGAGGAACTGATCGCCGAGCGCACCGAGGAAACCATCGGCTGGTACCTGCAGGACATGGGCGCGGTCGGGGTCGCCGAGCCCGACCACATGCCGCGCGCGACGCAGTTCATCCCCCAGATGATCGCGATGATCGAGGGGCTGATCCGGGACGGCCACGCCTACGAGGCCGAGGGCCACGTGCTCTTCGCGGTCGAGAGCTACAAGAATTACGGCGCGCTGTCGGGCCGTTCGGTCGATGACATGATCGCCGGGGCGCGGGTCGAGGTGGCCCCCTACAAGCGCAACCCGATGGATTTCGTGCTGTGGAAACCCTCGGCCGATGACCTGCCGGGCTGGGATTCGCCCTGGGGCCGGGGCCGTCCGGGCTGGCACATCGAGTGCTCAGCCATGGCCTATGATCTGCTGGGCGAGAGTTTCGACATCCATGGCGGCGGCAACGACCTGATGTTCCCGCACCACGAGAACGAGATCGCCCAGAGCTGCTGTGCGCATCCGCATGGCGACTTCGCCAAGGTCTGGCTGCACAACGAGATGCTGCAGGTCGAGGGCAAGAAGATGTCCAAGTCCTTGGGCAACTTCTTCACCGTGCGCGACCTGCTGGACGGGCATGATGGGCAGCCTGCGGTGCCGGGGGAGGTGATCCGCTTCGTCATGCTCTCGACCCATTACCGCAAGCCGATGGACTGGACCGCGAAGAAGCGCGAGGACGCAGAGAAGAACATCGCGGTATTGGCACAGGCGCTTCAGATCTCGCTAGATGTTAACGTCGCACCGACTGGGAAAATCGAAGATGTCCTCGAATGGGTGCGTACGTCGCTCGAAGATGACCTGAACACAAGTGGTGCACTTGCCGCACTGCAGAAGCAGGCCAAAACGTTAATTTCATTGGAGTCCGGAAAGATCGACGTGCATGGCGAGACCAAAGACGTCGGTGTGCGTGATATGGCAATATCCTACCTCACCGGACTTGAGCTTCTCGGTATGCTCGATCTCTTGGAGGCACGTCTGAGTTTGGCAGCTACTCCGGACCTTTCCGGCCTTGCCGATCACCTCGCCGGTGTCCGCGCCGCGGCCATGGAGACCAAGGATTTCTCGGAGGTCGACCGGCTCAAGACCGCGCTGATCGACGCGGGGGTCGAGGTGCGCATGTCGAAGGCAGGCGTCGAGCTTCTGCCGGGCGCGGGATTCGATGCCGCCAAGCTGGAGGGGCTGCTGTGAGCAAGGAGCGTCTTTACATCTACGACACCACGCTGCGCGACGGGCAGCAGACACAGGGCGTGCAATTTTCCACCGCCGAAAAGCACCGCATCGTCGCGGCGCTGGACGCGCTGGGGGTGGACTACATCGAGGGCGGCTGGCCGGGGGCCAACCCCACCGACAGCGCCTTTTTCGACGAGGTCGGCCAGACCCGCGCCACGGTGACCGCCTTTGGCATGACCAAGCGGGCCGGGCGCTCGGCGGCCAATGACGACGTGCTGGCAGCGGTGCTGAACGCCGGTACGCCCTCGGTCTGCCTCGTCGGCAAGACCCATGAGTTCCACGTCACCACCGCGCTCGGCATCACGCTGGAGGAGAACCTCGAGGCGATCTCGTCCTCGATCGCCCATTGCGTGTCGCAGCAGCGCGAGACGCTCTTCGACGCCGAGCACTTCTTCGATGGCTACAAGTCCAACCCCGGCTATGCGCTGGACTGCGTGAAGGCCGCGCTGGACAGCGGCGCGCGCTGGGTGGTGCTGTGCGACACCAACGGCGGCACGCTGCCCGAGGAGTTGGGCCGTATCGTGCGCGAGGTCATCGCGGCGGGCGTGCCCGGAGGCAAGCTCGGCATCCACACCCACAACGACACCGAGAACGCCGTGGCCTGCACGCTGGCGGCAATCGACGCGGGCGTGCGGCAGCTTCAAGGCACCTTGAACGGCCTCGGCGAGCGCTGCGGCAATGCCAACCTGACCACGCTCATTCCGACGCTGCTGCTGAAGGAGCCCTATGCGAGCGCCTACGAGACCGGGGTGAGCCTCGAGGCTGTCGAGGGCATCACCCAGGTGAGCCGCATGCTCGACGAGATCCTCAACCGCGTGCCGATGCGGCAGGCGGCCTATGTGGGCAGCTCGGCCTTTGCCCACAAGGCGGGGCTGCATGCGAGCGCGATCCTCAAGGACCCCAGCACCTATGAGCACATCGAGCCGGGCGTGGTGGGAAACCGCCGGGTCATCCCGATGTCGAACCAGGCCGGCCAGTCGAACCTGCGCCGCCGCCTCGCCGAGGCGGGGCTGGAGGTCGAGAAAGGCGATGCTGCGCTGGGGCGCATCCTCGAGCGGATCAAGGCCAAGGAGGCCGAGGGCTATACCTACGACACCGCGCAGGCGAGCTTCGAGCTTCTGGCGCGGGACGAGCTGGGGTGCCTGCCCGAGTTCTTCGAGGTCAAGCGCTACCGGGTGACCATCGAACGGCGCAAGAACAAGTATGACCAGATGGTCTCGCTCTCCGAGGCCGTGGTGGTGGTGAAAGTGGGCGGCGAGAAGAAGCTCTCCGTGTCGGACAGCCTCGACACCGACGGGCACGACCGCGGCCCGGTCAACGCGCTGTCGAAGGCGCTGGCCAAGGATCTCGGCCCTTACCAGTCGGTGATCGATGACATGCGGCTGGTGGACTTCAAGGTGCGCATCACGCAAGGCGGCACCGAGGCCGTGACCCGGGTGATCATCGACAGCGAAGACGGATCGGGCCGGCGCTGGCAGACCGTTGGCGTCAGCGCCAACATAGTGGATGCCTCCTTCGAGGCGCTTCTGGATGCCGTGCGCTGGAAGCTGATCCGCGACTGTGGGGTGGCGCGTGCAGCTCAGTGACGATCTGATCGCCTGTGCCGGGCTGATCGAACGCGGAGATCCCGACCGTTTTACCGCCGCCATGGCCGCGCCTCCCGAGGCGCGGCGCGTGCTCTTCCCGCTCTATGCCTTCAACCTCGAGGTCGCCCGCGCGCCCTGGGTGACGCAGGAGACGATGATCGCCGAGATGCGCCTTCAATGGTGGCGCGATGCCCTGGAAGAGATCGCGAAGGGCGGCGCGGTGCGGCGGCACGAGGTGGTGACGCCGCTGGCGCAGGTCCTTGACCGCGAGACGGCAGCCCGTCTCGATCCGCTGGTCGGCGCGCGGCGCTGGGACATTTACCGCGATCCCTTCGAGGACGAAGATCACCTGACGCGCTACCTCGAGGAGACCTCGGGGCTGCTGCTGCTCGCGGCAGGGCGGGCGCTTGGCGGTATTGATGAGCAGGTCGCGCTGGACGCGGGCTATGCCTTCGGCCTGGCCGCCTTCCTGCGCGCCGTGCCGGAGCTCGAAAGCAAGGGCCGGGTGCCGCTGCTCGATGGGCGACCCGAGGGCGTGGCGGCGCTGGCGCGCGGCGGGCTCGCGCGCCTGAAACGGGCGCGCAAGGGTTTTGCCGGGGTTCCGAAGGCATCGCGCCCGGCACTGCTTGCCGGATGGCAGGCGGGACCGCTGCTGGCGCTGGCGGCGAAAGAGCCGCAGCGGGTCGCCGAAGGGGCGCTCGAGCTGTCGGAGTTCTCGAGGCGCGCGCGACTGGTGAAGGCGGGCTTCACCGGGCGGGTCTAGGGCCGCGCGTTCCCGGCAGAGGGGGCACCTGCTTCGGTGGAACCTGCCTTACTCGGCGGGCTGTTCCACCGGCCGCAGCACCAGCCAGATCAGCGCGCCGCCCGCCAGCACGAGGAAGGGCGCCATTGCCATGACCACGGCGCTCCAGCCCTCCTGCGGCGTGCCACCCGAGCAGTTCATCAGCCCGCCCGAGGCGAGCGAGGCAAAGGTCACGCCGCCGAACACCAGCAGATCGTTCAGCCCTTGCATGCGGCCCCGTTCCTCGGCGGTATGCGCTCCGGCGAGCATCGTGGTCGCGCCGATGAAGCCGAAGTTCCAGCCGATGCCCAGCAGCACCAGAGCGAGGAAGAAATTCTCCAGCTCGACCCCGGCCATTGCCACCGCGCCAGCGCCGGCGAGGATAAACAGGCCAAGCCCCATCACCTTTTCCACGCCGAAACGGTTGATGATCTGTCCGGTGAAGAAGGACGGCGCGAACATCGCCAGCACGTGGGCGCTGACGACATTGGCGGCATCCGAGGTGTCATAGCCGCAGCCAACCACCGCCAGCGGGGTGGAGGTCATCACGAGGTTCATCAGCGCGTAGCTGACCATGCCGCAGATCACCGCCACCGCGATGCGCGGCGTTTTCAGGAGCTGCCAGCGGGTGCGGCCGTAAGGGCTGCCCTCGGCAGGGGCAGGGGGCCTCGGGATGTCGAGGAAGAGAAAGAGCAGCGCGCCCAGCAGGTTGATCGCGATCACCGTGGCATAGGTGCCGAAGAAGGGGATCACGTAGGCGTTCGCGGTCAGCTTCACCAGTTGCGGGCCGATGAGTGCCGAGAGCAGTCCTCCCGCCATCACGTAGGAGATCGCCTTGGCACGGAACTCGGGGCTGGCGGTGTCGGCGGCGGCAAAGCGGTAGAAGCCCTGCGCCGACATGTAGAGCCCGGTCAGCAGGCTGCCGAGGAGGAAGATCGGGAAGGATTGCAGGTAGAGCCCGGTCGCCCCGACGATGCCGCCCAGCGTGCCGCCCATGGTGCCGAGGAAGAACCCGGCGCGGCGACCGTAGCGCTGCATGAAGGCCGAGACCGGCGTCGCCGAGAGCATCGAGCCCAGCACGATCAGCGAGATCGGCAGGGTGGCGAAGCAGGGGTTCGGCGCCAGCGACTGCCCGGCGAGCCCGCCGATGGTGAAGATCATCGGCATCTGCGCACCCAGGAAGGCCTGTGCGAGAACCAGAACGGTGACGTTGCGCCGGGCGCGGGAAGCGGAAGATGCCTGCATAAGGTTATCGGTAGGGCGGGGCGCGGGCGAGCACAAGGGCCCGTAGACGCGGCTTGGCGTCGCTCCCCCGCCACGGTGGCCAGCGCGCCGCGTCTGCGCTAGGACAGGGGAACACGAAAGGCGAGGCGCAGATGGCAAAAGGTGAGACGGTGGCGGTCGGGCGGATCATTCATTCGGATGCCTGCGTGACCGAGGGCTGCGACTGGCTGGCGGCGGCCGAGCCGCGCTTTGCCCATGCGTTCGAGTTGACCGGCCCCTTGCCGCTGCGGCGGCGTGAGGACGGCTTTGGCCAGCTTCTGTCGGCCATCGTCAGCCAGCAGGTCAGCGTTGCCTCGGCGCGGGCGATCTGGGCGCGGCTCGAGGCCGCGGGGATGACCCGGCCCGAAGCGATCCTGAAGACCGATCTCGAGGGGCTGCGCGCGCTTGGCCTGTCGCGGCAGAAGGCGACCTACGCGCAGGCGCTGGCGGCCGAGGGCATCGACTTCGACGCGCTGCGCGAGGCGCCGACACCGGTGGTGGTCGAACGGCTGACGGCGGTGAAGGGGATCGGCGTCTGGACCGCCGAGATCTACGCCATGTTCTCGCTCGGCCATGCGGATGTCTTTGCGCCGGGCGATCTGGCGCTGCAGGAGGCGGCGCGGCTGCTCTTCGACCTCGACGAACGTCCCAAGGAAAAGGCGCTCAGGCAGATGGCCGAGGCCTGGTCGCCCTGGCGGGCGGTTGCGGCGCGCGCGCTCTGGGCCTACTACCATGTGCGCAAGCAAAGAGAAGGTATTGCATGACCCGCGTTCTCCAGGCCGGCCGCAAGGGCCCCGCATCGGGCGAGACCCATTCCTGCGTCGTCTTCCTGCATGGCTATGGTGCCAATGGCGCCGACCTGCTGGGCCTCGCTGACCCGCTGGCCGAGCACCTGCCCGACACGATGTTCGTGGCCCCCGACGCGCCCGAGGACTGCGCCGGCTCGCCCATGGGCTTCCAGTGGTTTCCGATCCCCTGGATCGACGGCTCCTCGGAAGAGGAATCCATGCAGGGCATGGCGCGGGCGGTCGACGATCTGAACGCCTTTCTCGATGCGCTGATGGTCGACGAGGACCTGCTGCCGGAGCAGGTCGCGCTTGTCGGCTTCTCGCAGGGTTCGATGATGTCGCTGCACGTGGCGCCGCGGCGCGAGGACGAGGTTGCGGGCGTGGTGGCCTTTTCGGGTCGGCTGATCTCGCCCGAGTCGTTGGCTGACGAGGTGGTGAGCCGCCCGCCGGTGCTGCTGCTGCATGGCGATCAGGACGAGGTGGTGCCGCCCGAGTCGCTGCCCGCCGCCGCCGAGGCGCTGCAGGGCGCAGGCTGGAAAGAGGTCTATGCCCACGTCATGAAGGGCACCGGCCACGGCATCGACCCCGAGGGTCTGGGCGTGGCGCTGGCCTTCCTGCGGGACAAATGCGGGTTCTAGGTCGCGCCTTGCGCGATCGGTGCGTGTAGCGGGCGCGCGCAGCGGACCTGCGGGCGCGCGAGCGATGGGAGGTCGGCGCGCGGCATGGCGCGCCGGCTTGCATCAGGCTCCGCTACGCCCAGAGCTTCGGCTCGGCCAGCTCCACCGAATTCCCCGCGGGATCGCGGACGTAGATCGAGCGCGCGCCGTTCGGCCAGATGAAATCGGCCTCGATCACCACCCCCGCCGCCTGCAGCCGCTTGCGCCAGCGCTCCATCGCCTCGCCCGGCATGGCAAGGCAGACGTGCCCCGGGCCGCGCGCGCCATGGCTGGGCACGGGCAGGGCGGGGTTGCGCGCCGGTTTCTCGGTCTCTTCGGGATTGAAGATCAGCAGCACACCGGTGCCGACCCGAAAGAACACGTGGCGGCTGTCGACACGGGAGATCTTCTCCAGGCCGATCACTCCTTGGTAAAAGGCCTCGGCGGCATCGAGATCGGGACAATAAAGCGCAGCTTCAAGCAGGAAGCCGGGCGCGGCGACGTCGGTCAGGGGGATATCACTCATCCGAGAACACTAGCCGATGGCGCGCCGTGGTGTCATGCTCATGTCATGAGCATGACCTATCCACAGGGGCATCAGGGCATATAGCGAGGCTTGCCAGAGCTTTTCCGCGATATATAGTAGTCTTGCAGCTGGGGCGGGTGGTCCCGCTCTGGTGCCCTAACGAGCAGACAGAGCGAGGGACGACTCACTCATGGACGGCGACTTCAGGACCCATTTCGTACGAGAGCCCTCGGCGCTCCGCCAACATCCGGCGCTGGTGCTGAACGCGGACTATCGCCCGCTCTCTTACTACCCGTTGTCGCTCTGGCCTTGGCAGGAAGCGGTGAAGGCGGCCTTCCTCGACAGGGTGGACATCATCGCCGAATACGACGAAGTGGTCCGAAGCCCCTCGATGGTGCTGAAGATACCCAGCGTCGTGGTCCTCAAAGATTACGTAAAACCGAGAAAGCGCGTGGCCTTCACGCGCTTTAATCTTTTTCTGAGGGACGAGTTCCGCTGCCAGTACTGCGGCAGCAAGGGCGACCTGACCTTCGACCACGTGGTGCCGCGCGCCTCGGGGGGGATCACCAGCTGGGAGAACGTGGTGGCAGCCTGCTCGCCGTGCAACCTGCGCAAGGGCTCGAAGAGCCTGCGCCGCGCCGGCATGTCGCTCTACCGCGCGCCGCGTCAGCCCACGGCAGGGGAGCTGCTCAACGTCGGCCGCAAGTTCCCGCCCAACCACCTGCACGACAGCTGGCTGGACTTCCTTTACTGGGACGCCGAGCTGGACGCCTGAGGCTGGGACCGCGGAAGGGGGCTGCGGAAGAAGACTGTGGAAAACGAAAACGCCGGGCGTGCGCCCGGCGTTCGCTGTTCTGAGATCAGCCGAAAGGCTCAGCCGGCGGTTGGTTCTGCCGCGGGGGGCGCTGCAACCTTGCCCTTGCCGGTCGAGAGCGGATCGTCGGCGCGCTGCACCGAGCCCTCGAAATGGGCGCCGGACTCGATGGCGATGGTCTTGTGGATGATGTCGCCCTCGACGCGGGCGGTGGCGGTCAGGCGCACCTTGAGGCCGCGCACGCGGCCGACGATGCGGCCGTTGATCACCACGTCATCGGCGACGATCTCGCCCTTGATCGTGGCGCTCTCGCCGACGGTCAGCAGGTGAGCGCGGATGTCGCCCTCGATGGTGCCTTCGACCTGGATGTCGCCGGTGGTCTTGATGTTGCCCGTGATGTGCAGATCGCTCGACAGGACCGAGGCCGGCGGCTTGGCTTTCGGTGCGGTCGGTTTGAACTCGGTCGACCGGGGCGCATCGGAAACAGCGGGTTTCGCCGCGGTATCCTCGGCCTTGGGCCCGGGTTCATTGATCTTGCTCTTAGAAAACATCGTTAGCAGCCTTGATGTAGATCATGGGATTGACGGGCTCCCCACCAACGCGGACCTCGTAGTGCAGGTGCGTGCCGGTCGACCGTCCTGTATTTCCCATAGCACCAACCTGCTGTCCGCGCGAGACCCTTTGGCCGACCTTCACGTTGATTTTGGACATGTGGGCATAGCGCGTCTCGATGCCGAATTCGTGCTGTACCTTCACCAGACGGCCGTAGCCCGACATCCAGCCCGCGTGGGTGACCACGCCGTCGGCGGTGGCGTAGATCGGTGTACCGTGCGGCGCGGCGAAATCGGTGCCCGCGTGCAGCCGGCCCCACCGGCGGCCAAAGCCCGAGGTGAAGCGGAACGGGTCTTTCAGAGGCACCGAAAAGGGCGCCTTCTCGGCGGCGATGCGGTAGAGGTTCAGCTTGTCCATCTCGCCGAGGATGCGGTTGGCGCGTTCGGCGTCGAGCGAGGGCGCCTGGCCGCGGGTGCTGAAGGTCAGCGGTGTGAGCGGGCCGCCGCGGCCGGAATAGCCCTTGCGGACCTGCTTGATCAGGCTGTCGGGGTTCATCCCGGCGGCCTTGAACATCTTGTCCAGCGGCTCGACCGAAATGGTCATCGCGTCCTCGAGCTGGCGGAAGATGATGTCGTTCTGCTCTTCGCGCAGGCGCAGCTCCGTGGCGATCTCGTCGGCGCGAACCAGCGCGTCCTGCGCGTCGGAGACCACCTGGTCGCGCTCCGCGGCGGTGCGGGCGAGCATGTCGGTCAGCAGGTCGAGCGTGCCGTCGCCTTCGCTGCTGGCGGCAGCCAGCGCAGTGCCGCCGTTGCTGAGCTGCTCTTCGAGCGCGGCAAGGCGGGCGCTGGCCTCTTCGCGCTGCTTCATCGTGGTGCCGAGGGTGGACTGGATGACGTCGATGCCGGTCTCGAGCTCGCGGCGGCGGGTCTCGCTGTCGAGAAGCTGGGACTGCATTTCGGAGACCTGTGCGAGGGCGGTGTTGAACCGGTCCTGGGCGGCCTTGGCCTCGGCGGCGCGGATGTCGCGCTCGCGGGAAAGTTCGTTGAGACGCTGCTGATAGGTCGTCTGGTCGCGGCGGGATTGCTCGCGGAAGTTGCCGGCGCTGATGCTGTCCATCAGCAGGATCGAGGTGGCGACGATCGTCCAGCCCACGGTGACGGCGATGCCGAGCGTCGCGATGGCCTGTGTGCCTGATCGGAGGCGGATGAACCGCGTGTCGGTGTCCGATCTGAGAAAGAGCCGACGTTCCGGAAAATAGCGCTCAAGAAGCGCGTGCCATTTTATCGCGAGCCGCGTGCGCACGTGTCTGTCCCTCGTTCCGTCCCAATTCGGGCCCGGGTCCCCTAATCCCCAAACCTGCAAAGGGACTAACAGACGCCCCCGAAATCGCAACAATTTTGGGCTTGCGATTCGTCGTGGAAGGCGGATGGGCGCGCACGCGGCGAAAACTCGCCGATCTCAGGTACTTCTTTAGGATAGGTTTTGCCCGGATTTGTGCCGATTTTTTGTGCACGGGATGACCTTGCGGCAAGAGGGCCACCGCAAGGCAGCCCCTCTGCGCGGGAGCGGGCGACCGCGCCCTTCAGAGCTCCTTGGCGGCGTCCAGGACCTCGTCGGCGTGACCAGGCACCTTCACCTTGCGCCATTCGCGCGCGATGCGGCCCTCGCCGTCGATCAGGAAGGTGCTGCGCTCGATCCCCATGAAGGTCTTGCCGTACATCTTCTTTTCCTTCCACACGCCGAAGGCGGCGCAGGTCTGCGCCGTCTCGTCGGACAGCAGCGGCACGGTCAGGGCCTTCTTGCGCATGAACTTCTCATGGCTTTCCAGCGAGTCTGCGGAGATACCGAAGACCTTCACGCCAAGCGCCTCGAAGTCGGGCAGCAGGCGGGTGAAGTCCTGGTTTTCGACGGTGCAGCCCGAGGTGTCGTCGCGCGGGTAGAAAAAGAGCACCACCTTCGCGGGGCGCAGCGCGGACAGGGTGATCTCTCCGCCGCCGCTCACGGGGAGGGTGAAATCAGGGGCCAAGTCGGTCATCGTGCATCTCCTTTGGGCGGTTCGCTTTGCCGGGTTCTTGGGCTAGAACCCGGAATAGGACAATAGCCAGATGAGAGCGCGCTGCCAGTGACAGACGGCCCCCACCGCAAGAAACCACGCTCGAGACGCCGCCGCGTCGTGCTCTGGGGGTGCGGCTGCGGACTGGGGGCGGCGGTTCTCGTGGTGCTGCTTCTGGGTGGCGGGCTTTGGTACGCGATGGGTCGCTCGGTCTCGGCGCCGGAGTGGCTGCGCGGGGCGATCGAGACGCGTCTGGCCGAGGCGCTGCCCGGCACCGAGGTGGATTTCGGTGACCTGCGCATGCGCCTGCAGCCCGACTGGCTGGCCCGCATCGCGCTCACCGATGTCGAGCTGCGGGGCACCGACGGCACGAGTCTGGCGACCTTCGGACTGATCGAGGCGGGGCTGGCGCCGACCAAGCTGCTGCGCGGCGAGTACGAGCTGCGGGTGGCGCGGGTGTCGGGTGTGCAGCTGACCGCGCGCCGCGACGCCGAGGGACGGCTGACCATGGGCTTCGACGAGCTGTTCGGCGCAGGGGCAGCCGCGCCGGACCTGCCGACGATCATGGCGCAGATCGACAGGCTGGCCGACGACCCTCGGCTCTCTGGCCTGCGGTCGGTCGAAGCGGATGCGATCACGCTGCGCTACGAAGATGCCCGCGCGGACCGCGCCTGGACCGCCGACGGCGGACGGATCGGGGTGCGCCGCGACGGCGCGGCGCTGGTGCTGTCGGGCGATGTGGCGCTGCTCGGGCGCGGGGACGTGCCGGCGACGCTGGCCTTCAACGCCGAAAGCCCCATCGGCAGCGGCAGCGCCAGCTTCGGCGTGACGCTGAACAGCCTCGATGCGCAGGACATCGCCGCCCAGGCACCGGCGCTCGCCTGGCTCAACGGGTTGCGCGCGCCGATCTCGGGTTCGCTGCGCGGCTCGCTGACCGAGGCGAGCGACCTTGGCGATATGTCCGCCACGCTGCAGATCGGCGCCGGCGTGCTGCAGCCGCGGGCGGACACGCAGCCGATCCCCTTCGAGGAGGCACGCACCTACTTCTCCTTCGACCCTGCGACGGCGACGCTGGCCTTTGACGAGATCTCGGTGAAGAGCGCGATCGGCACCATGGTCTCGGACGGGCGGGCGGTGCTCGAGGGGCTCTCGCAGGGGATGCCCGATGCGATGGTCGGGCAGTTCCGTTTCACCCGGCTCGAGGCCGATCCCGAGGGGTTCTTCGAGGATAAGCTGGAGCTCGCGGGGGCCGAGACCGACTGGCGGCTCAGCTTCAATCCCTTCCGTTTCGAGCTCGGTCGGCTGCGGGTCACCGACCCGGCGCTGCCGCTGCGGGCCAGCGGCACGCTGTCGGCGGAAGAGGGCGGCTGGCGCATGGCACTCGACGCGGAACTCGACAGCCTGACCCCCGAGACGCTGTTGGCCTACTGGCCACCTTCCGCCGGGGAAAAGGCGCGCGACTGGGTCGAAAAGAACATCTACGCGGGCAGCTTCCACGATGTGACCGCGGCGCTGCGTCTTGCGCCGGGCGGTCGGCTCGTTCCGTACCTGCAGAGCGATTTCACCGGCGTCGAGCTGACCTATTCGCGCACCCTGCCGCGGCTCTACGAGGGGGTGGGGCAGCTCACTTTCCTGCGAGACCGGCTGACGGTGGCCCTGGACAGCGGTGAGGTGCGTCCGCGACAGGGCGGGGTGCTGGAGGGCAGGGGATCGAGTTTCGTGATCCCCGACCTGACCGAACGGCCGATGATGGGCGAGGTTAACGTGCATGCCACCGGAGGCCTTGAGGCCGCGCTTTCCTATCTTGATGAGAAACCGCTCGAGGTGATGACCAAGGCCAAGAAACCCGTGGCGCTCGGCACCGGCGAAGTCGCGGCGAACGTGCGCATCGTCACCCCGCTCAAGCGCGGCGTGAAGCGCGAGGAGATGACGGTGATCGCCGACGGCACCGTCACCGGGGTGCAAAGCGCCGAGCTGGTGCCCGGCAAGGTGCTGAGCGCCGACGAGCTCTATGTTGCCGTGGATGACACCGGGGTGAGTGTCAGCGGCAAGGGGGATCTGTCCGGCGCGCCCTTCGACGGCAGCTGGACACAGTCCTTCACCCCGGGCACGCCGGGCAAGGTCGAAGGAGAGGTGGTGCTCTCCGAGGCGGTCTCGCAGGCGCTGGGGCTCGGCTTGCCCAAGGGCACCTTCTCGGGCCAGGGGCGCGGGAAGATCGACATCACCCTTGCGCATGGCCAGCCGCCGCGGCTGGTGCTGACCTCGGACATGGCGGGGCTTGGCGTGTCAGTGCCGCAACTTGGCTGGCGGCTGTCGCAGGCGGGCACGGGATCGCTCGAGCTCGAGGCGACGTTGGGCACGCCCGTCTCGGTCGACAAGCTGGCCCTCAAGGCCCCGGGTCTGACGGCGCAGGGGACAGTGGCAATCAACGCGGATGGCACGCTGCGGCGCCTGTCGTTGCCGGTGCTGCGCGCGGGCGGCTGGCTCGACGGGGCTGCGGTGCTCACCGGGCGCGGGCGCAACGCCGCTCCGGCGATGCGGATCACCGGCACTGCGCTCGACATGCGCGGCGCGCCGCTTGGCGGGGCCGGGGGCAGTGGCCGCGGCGGCGGCCCGGTCGAGGTCGCGGTGAACCGTCTCCAGGTCACCGACAAGATCGCCATCGACAATTTCCAGGGCAAGTTCAGCACGGCGCGCGGCATCAACGGCAGCTTCACCGGCGCGGTCGGCGGCCGCGCCCCGATCCAGGGCGACGTGGTGCCGCAGAACGGCGGCACGGCGATCCGCATCCGCGCGCGAGACGCCGGCGACGTGCTGAAGGGCGCGGGCGTCATGCAGAACATCGAGGACGGCACTTTCGATCTGACCCTCGTGCCGGTGCAGGGCCGCAGCGGCGAATACGATGGCGCGCTGAAGATCGAGGGCACCCGGATGCAGAAGAACCCCGCCGTGGTGCAGCTGCTCGACGGGATCAGCGTGGTCGGCATCATTGACCAGCTCAACGGGCCGGGCATCTTCTTTTCCGAGGTCGAGGCCCGGTTCCGCATGACGCCGCAGCAGATCACCCTGACCCGTTCCAGCGCCACGGGCCCCTCGATGGGCATCTCGATGGACGGATATGCGAACCTCGCCACCGGGATGATGGACATGCAGGGGGTGCTCTCGCCGATCTACGTGATCAACGGCATCGGTCAGCTCTTCTCGCGCAAGGGGGAGGGATTGATCGGGTTCAACTTCAACCTGCGCGGGCCGGTGGCCGATCCGGCGGTCAGCGTGAACCCGCTTTCGGTCTTCACTCCCGGCATGTTCCGTGACATTTTCCGGCGCCCGCCCCCGCAGGTGAGTCAATAGCGCCAGAGACCCCGAGACCCATGCAGCTTTCCGATTTCGACTTCCCTCTGCCCGAGGACCTCATCGCCACGCGCCCGGCGCATCCGCGCTCCTCGGCGCGGCTGCTGGTGGCCGAGGGCGAGAGCATCACCGACGCCATCGTGCGCGACCTCACCGACTGGTTGCGCCCTGGCGACCGGCTGGTTCTGAACGACACCAAGGTGATCCCGGCGCGGCTCTCGGGGCTGCGGCACCGCTCGGGCGCGCAGGGCGAGACCGAGGCCCGGATCGAGATCACCCTGCTCGAGCCGCGGGCGGACGGGCTCTGGGCGGCGCTGGTCAAGCCGCTGAAGAAGCTGCGCGAGGGCGAGACGGTGGTGCTGTCAGAGCGACTTTCGGCGACGCTCGAGGCGCGCGAGGAAGGGCAGGGGCTGTTCCGCTTCAACCTGAGCGGCGAGGATTTCGACGCCGCGCTCGCCGAGGCCGGGGCAATGCCGTTGCCGCCCTATATCGCCGCCAAGCGCGCCGCGGACGAGCAGGACAAGGAAGACTACCAGACCGTCTGGGCGCGCGCCTCGGGCGCGGTCGCCGCCCCGACGGCATCGCTGCACTTCGACGTGCCGCTGCTGGCGGCGCTGAAGGAGAGGGGTGTGGAGTTCACCCATGTGACGCTGCACGTGGGCGCGGGCACCTTCCTGCCGGTGAAGGTCGATGACGTGACCACCCACAAGATGCACGGCGAATGGGGCGAGGTTACCAACGTCGCCGCCGCCGAGATCGCCGCGACCAAGGCGGCGGGCGGGCGCGTCATTCCCGTCGGCACCACGGCGCTGCGGCTGATCGAGACCGCGGCGCGCGCCACGGGGGCGATCGCACCCTGGCGCGGCGTGACGGATATCTTCATCTACCCCGGCTTTGACTTCCACGTCGCCGACGCGCTGATGACCAACTTCCATCTGCCGAAGTCGACGCTGATGATGCTGGTCGCCGCCTTCATGGGCAAGGCGCGGATGGACCGGGTCTATGCCCACGCGCTGGCCGAGCGGTACCGGTTTTTCTCCTACGGCGACGCCTCGCTGCTGATCCCCTGAGGTCCGGCCTCAGCGCAGGGTGACCGTATCGCCGTTCAGCAGGGTCGTGGCGTTGAGGCAGATGGGCAGCAGCTGCAGATCCGTGGTGATTTCGGAAATGTCGCGCACCAGCGGGTTCACCACGCCGCCGAGGAAGCCGAGCGTGTCGCGCAGCACCCCGCCGGTCTCCTCCACCGTCTGGTCGAGATACTGGCCCAGCGGCGAGTCCGTCGAGACCAATGCGGGAATGCCCGCCACCGCATCGAGATCGGCAAAGAGCAGCACCTTCACCCCGTCGCCGGGTGCGCAGGCTGGCGAGCCGGTGAGGACCCTATCGGGCTGCAGCCGAAGTTCGTCGAGATCGCGCACCAGCGACAGCAGGTTCGTGACCACAAGGCTGGCGCGCAGCGAGACCTCGCCCTCGAAACGGATCGGGCATTCGGAGAAGATCGCCGCGTTCTCCACCACGAAGCCATCCCCCAGCCGCAGCACTTCGCCGGCCTCGCAGTCGATGTAGACGCTGCCGTCGCTGATCACCTCGACGTTATCGAGATCTCGGATGTTGATGTTCTGCGTCGCGGTGCGCGCAACCTCCTCGAGGTCGTGCCGGCTGAGCGTCTCGAGGCCGAAGAGATCGAGACCGAAGAGATCGAGACCGGGCAATTCGATCCCCCCGGAAATCAGCTTGCCGATCAGCCTGTCGGTTTCCTCGGTGCGCCAGAGCGGTGCTTCGCCGTAACCCACTCCCGCATTGGCCATGAGGCAGATGCCGATATAAACATCGAGTGCCGAGATATCGGCCCGCGCCTGCAGCGAGAGCAATGGGTCCGGGCAATCAAGCGCCCCCCGGGTGCGGAACTGCGCGACGGCCTGTCCCCGGATATTCCAGGGGTCATAGCCGAAAAGGCCGACGAAATGCAGGGGCTCGGGATTGCCGTGGACCCGATCGCGGTTGAGCGTGACGCGCACCGCGTCGGTCGGTGTCTGGTTGGCAATGAAAACGCCGCTCTCGGGATCGCGCCGGCCAATCTCGAAGCTGCCGTCATGCCAGGCGTCCCCGAGCTTGGCCGTGCGCAACCCGTCGTCGGCGATCCGTTCGGCAACCCCGCGCGGCGTTTCGAGCGCGATCGGCTCCGAGGCGCGGATGGCGGCGCTCAGCGCCGCGGCCTCCGCGGTCGACTGCAGGATCTCGCGCACCCGCCAGGCATTTGCGGAATCCACCGCCGCGCCGCCTGCGAGCACGCCGACAACCACCAGGAACAGCGCGTAGACGGTGCCCGCGCCATCCTCTTCTCTCCAGAGCCCGGCGGCGCGCGCCTTCGCGAGGCGGCCGGGCATCAGTTCGGCTCCCGCAGCATGGAAACCGAAGCGTTGAGGTCCCCGACGAGGTAGCGTCCCATGACAGGGGTCAGCGAGGCCTCGGGGCCGGCAAGGGCAACCCGCGCGTCGACCTCGTCGGGGCCGGTCTTGACCGAGATCCGATAGGGCGCATTGCGAAACAGCAGCCGGTCCCTGAGGTAATCGTCGGCGCGATCGGGCAGCACCCGGTGCAGGGATACGGCGCGTGCGGTTTCGCGTGCGGCGTTCCACATGCTCGCGTTCAGGACCATCATGAAGGCAAAGTCCAAAACAAGCGCGAGCATGAAAATCATCGCGGGCGCCTAGATTGCGACCTCGACCGTGAGCGACCCCTCGTCGTCGCGGACGAACTTCCTTGCGCCAATGTGTTTCCAGGGAAATCGAAAAATCATACCGGTTCTGGCAATACCCGTCGTGCGCGTCGTCATGGCGAGCGCCCCCTTTTACTGGTTCCTCCTCGGGCGGGGAAACTCGACCCGCCACACGTCTATTTTCGACGGAATCTTGCCGATATTGCGGCAACTCTTGCGGGCTGAGTCATCCAATGCGTATTTGAAGTGCGTTTTGGGAATGGCGTTGCGTTAAATTGTTGCAAAACAAATAGTTTATTTTCGCTCTGGGAATTGAAACAGTCCGTTTCCGTTCGCCTTTCAGGGCACGTTCCGCTCAGGTCGCCACCTCGCCACCGGATGCTACATGCCCAAAATACGGGCAATTCGCGAAGCCTCTTGCGCATGGGCCGCGTGACAGGCAGGGCAGGGAGAAAGGCAGAATCGGCGCCAGGGCGTGGCGCTAGATTGGGACAAAGGGTCTGACCGATGACTGAGGTTCTGAAACACTCCTGGGCGCTGCTGCTCGGGGTCATGCTGCTGATGGTGGGCAACGGCCTGCAGGGCTCGCTGCTTGGCGTGCGCGGCGGTGGCGCCGGCTTCTCGGCCTTTGCCATGTCCGTGGTCATGGCGGGGTACTTCGCCGGCTTCCTGCTGGCGTCGCGGGTCACCCCGGGGATGATCCGCCGGGTCGGCCACGTGCGGGTCTTCGCCGCGCTTGGCTCGTTCATCTCGGCGGTCCTGATCCTTTACCCGGCCTTCCCGCATCCCATCGTCTGGACCATCGAGCGCATGATCATCGGCTTTTGCTACTGCGGCGTCTACGTGACCGCCGAGAGCTGGCTCAACAACGCCTCGTCGAACGAGAACCGCGGCCAGGCGCTGTCGGCCTACATGATCGTGCAGATGGTCGGCATCATCGCCGCGCAGATGCTTCTGCTGGTGCCCGACCCCTCGGGCTTCCTGCTCTTCGTGATCCCTTCGGTGCTGGTCTCCATCGCCTTCGCCCCGATCCTGCTGTCGATCTCGCCGACTCCGGCCTTCGACACCACCCGCCCGATGAGCCTGCGCGAGCTCTACACCGTCTCGCCGCTCGGCATGGTCGGCATGTTCCTGCTTGGCGGGGTCTTCGCCTCGCAGTTCGGCATGGCGGCGGTCTACGGCTCCGAGGCGGGTCTGACGCTGGCGCAGATCTCGACCTTCGTCGCCGCCTTCTACGTGGGTGCGCTGGTCACCCAGTATCCGCTTGGCTGGCTGTCGGACCGGATGGACCGACGCGTCCTTGTGGTGATCGTGGCGCTGGTCGGGGGGCTCGCCGCGGCGGCGGCGGTTTCGCTGTCGGGTCACTTCACCGTGCTGCTCGGCGCGGCCTTCCTGATCGGCGGCGCGTCCAACCCACTTTATTCGATCCTCATCGCCCACACCAACGACTACCTCGGCACCGACCGCATGGCGGCGGGCTCGGCGGGGCTGCTGTTCATCAACGGACTCGGCGCCATCGCCGGCCCGCTGATCTCGGGCTACGCGATGGAGACCATGGGGCCGGGCGGCTTCTTCGTGCTGATCGCGGCGCTGATGCTGGGGCTCACCGCCTATGCCGGCTGGCGCATGACCCGGCGCCCGGCGCCGGAGTCGGATGACGCCGCAAGCGTTACAGCCGTGGGCCCGGTGTCCTCGCCCGTCGCGGTCGAACTGGCGCAGGAAGTGGCCATCGAGGCGCAGGAGGCAGCCGAGGCGGAAGCCGAGGAGGCCGCGCGTCTCGAGGCCAGCGGCGCGCCGACCTCCCGCTGAGTGCCCATTTTCTGAGCGTTGCATCAAGGAACCAGCGAATGTCGCAATTGACAGAATTTGTGACTTCGCCTTGCGGCAAGGGCGCGTGTAACCTTTTAGTGACAGCGGAGCGGCACGTAAGGATGGAACCATGAAAGCCCCCGAAGACATTCTGGCATTCTGGCTCGACGAAACAGAGCCAGAGCAATGGTACAAGGCGGACGAGGCGCTGGACGCCGAGATCCGCTCCCGGTTCGAGGAGACCTGGAACGGCGCGATGGAGGGACGGTTCGGCCTCTGGCTCACCTATCCCGGCGGCGCGCTGGCCTATATCCTCCTGCTGGACCAGTTCTCCCGCAACATGTTCCGCGGCAGCGCCAAGGCCTTTTCCGCGGATGCAATCGCACTGGCGGCGGCGAAGCAGGCAATCTGGCGCGGCTGGGACATGAAGATTGACGAGCCCGCCCGGCAGTTCTTCTACCTGCCGCTGATGCACTCCGAGAATCTTTGCGATCAGGAGCGCTGCATTCGCTTGATGAAGGAGCGCCTGCCCGAAACCGGCGCCTCCAACTTGCTGCACGCCCGTGCCCACCGCGAGGTGATCCGCGAGTACGGGCGCTTCCCGACCCGCAACGAGGCGCTCTCGCGCGCCACGACCACGCCGGAAAGCGGCTACCTGCAGGGTGGCGGCTACGGCGAGGTGCTGCGCAAGCTGCAGACGGTCGAGGCTGCCTGAGCGCCCCGCAACGAGAATCGGCAGGGCCCGCGCGATCTGATCGCGCGGGCCCTTCGCATGCCTGCTGGCGGGGTGTCGACGGCGGGTTGCGCTTTTGCTTCCGGCTCGCCACCTTGCTCTCGACCCGGCCGAGCCCTAGCTGACCGGGCGGAAGGCGTTCTCTTGCGGGGTGGCGTTGAAGCTCCGCGGGGGATGGTTTAATATCAAACTAATTTGACTCGGCGGGAGAGAGCCATGGCTTCGCAAAGCTTCGACATGATCGTCATCGGTGCCGGACCCGGGGGCTACGTCGCCGCCATCCGCGGCGCGCAGCTCGGCCTGAAGGTGGCCGTGGTGGAGCGCGAGCACATGGGCGGCATCTGCCTCAACTGGGGCTGCATTCCGACCAAGGCGCTGCTGCGCAGCTCGGAGATCTACCATTTCATGCAGCGCGCCAAGGAGTACGGCCTGACCGCCGAAAAGATCGGTTACGATCTCGACGCGGTGGTCAAGCGCTCGCGCGGCGTGGCGAAGCAACTCAACTCGGGCGTCACCCACCTGCTGAAGAAGAACAAGGTCACTGCCTTCATGGGCGAGGCGACCATCCCCGCAAAGGGCAAGGTCACCGTCAAGACCGACAAGGGCACCGAGGAGCTGACGGCGAAGAACATCGTGATTGCCACGGGCGCCCGTGCCCGCGAGCTGCCCGGCCTCGAGGCCGACGGCGAGAGCGTCTGGACCTACAAGCACGCGCTGGTGCCGAGCCGCATGCCCAAGAAGCTGCTGGTCATCGGCTCGGGTGCCATCGGCATCGAGTTCGCCAGCTTCTACAACACGCTCGGCGCCGACACGACAGTGGTCGAGGTGATGGACCGTATCCTGCCGGTGGAGGACGAGGAGATCTCGAAATTCGCCAAGAAGCAGTTCGAGAAGCAGGGCATGACCATCCGCGAGAAGACCATGGTCAAGCAGCTCGACCGCGCCAAGGGCAAGGTCACCGCGCATATCGAGCAGAACGGCAAGGTGACCAAGGAAGAATTCGACACGGTGATCTCGGCGGTCGGCATCGTCGGCAACACCGAGGGGCTGGGTCTCGAGGCGCTTGGCGTGAAGGTCGAGCGCACCCATGTGGTGGTCGACAAGCATTGCCGCACCGGCATCGAGGGCGTCTACGCCATCGGCGACATCGCCGGCGCGCCTTGGCTGGCGCATAAGGCCAGCCACGAGGGCGTGATGGTGGCCGAGCTCATCGCCGGTGGCCATCCGCACGCGGTCGAGCCCTCGTCCATCGCCGGTTGCACCTACTGCCACCCGCAGGTCGCCTCGGTGGGCCTGACGGAAGCCAAGGCCAAGGAAGCCGGCTACAAGATCAAGGTCGGTCGCTTCCCCTTCATCGGCAATGGCAAGGCGATCGCGCTCGGCGAGCCCGAGGGCCTGGTCAAGACGATCTTCGACGAAAAGACCGGCGAGCTTCTGGGCGCGCATATGGTCGGCGCGGAAGTGACCGAGCTGATCCAGGGCTACGTCGTGGGCCGCCAGCTCGAGACCACCGAAGAGGATCTGATGAACACGGTCTTCCCGCACCCGACGCTGTCGGAAATGATGCACGAGAGCGTGCTCGACGCCTACGGCCGCGTGATCCATTACTGAGGGCGTGGCTGGGTCAAAAACACAAAAGGGCGCCCTTGCGGCGCCCTTTTTCATGGCGAGTCGACACTTGTGGCCGGTGAGGGGGCTCAGCCCCCGGCCGCACAGGGTGTCAGTGCGAGAGCCGCGCGAGGAAAGCCTCGACCTTCGGCGCCAGCCAGGCCCAGAGCTTCGGGGCGCCGCTTTGGATCTTCGGCGCCATCTTCTTCTCGAAGACCGGCCAGGTGACCTTGTAATCCACCCAGGAACCGCCCTCCGTGACGAGGTTCATGTTGGGCGGCTGGAAGCGGTCCACCGACTTGGCGAAGCGCGCGTCGGGCGTCTCGTTGGCCTCGAATTCGTCCCAGAGCGCGCGCAGCGCGGCGCCCTGGTCGGCGGGCAGCAGGCCGAAGAGCCGGTCGGCGGCGGCGGCTTCCTCGGCCTCCTTGGCGGCCTCGTCGACCTCGCCGAAGAACGGGTTGTCTCCGGCGTCGATCTCCACCAGATCATGCAGCAGCAGCATCTTGATGACGCGCTCGATGGTGACGCCCTCGGGAGCATGCTCTCCCAGCACCAGCGCGAAGAGCGCCAGGTGCCAGCTGTGCTCGGCAGAGTTCTCGAAGCGGGCGCCGTCCGATGTCTTGGTGGCGCGGGTGACCGCCGAAAGCCGGCCCGCCTCGATGAGGAAGGCCATCTGCGCATCGAGGCGGTTGGTCTGGCCGTCGGGGGTCATTCCTGCGGCTCCTCGGGAATGTTGGTGCCGCCGGCCTTGGCGGCATTCAGCCGCTCGACGAGGAAGGCGCGCGCCCGGCGCTCGGCGAGGCGGACGCGGATCGAGGTGAGATAGGCTTCCTCGAGCGTGGTGGAGGAAGCACCGATGACTTTGGCCACCTCCATGAAGAAGCGTTCGTCGCCGGTGAGCTTCATCACCTTGAACGTGTCCTCGGCCAGCTTGTCGGCCAGCTCCTGGGTGAGGTTCATGGGCACTCCTCCCGGTCGTGCGGTCTAGGGTTTTCGGAGGTCAGCCAGGGCGGGCGACGGACATGCAAAGGCCGGCGCGGGGCCGGCCTTTGGGCTGTTTCAGCGGCTGGTCTCGGTCAGTCGGCGCTTCACGTAACCGGTGACGCTGTCGATCATCGTCTCCATGTGCGGCTCTTCGAAGAAGTGCCCGGCGCCCTCGACCTGATCGTGGGTGATCGTGATGCCCTTCTGCTCCTTGAGCTTGTTCACCAGCGTCGTCGTGTCCGCGGGCGGGGCCACGCGGTCATTGGTGCCATTGATGATCAGCCCAGAGGAGGGGCAGGGCGCGAGGAACGAGAAGTCGTACATGTTGGCCGGCGGCGAGACCGACACGAAGCCGGTGATCTCGGGGCGGCGCATCAGCAGCTGCATGCCGATCCAGGCGCCAAAGGAGAACCCGGCGACCCAGCAGTGCTTGGAGTTGTTGTTCATCGACTGCAGGTAGTCGAGCGCCGAGGCTGCATCCGAAAGCTCGCCGATGCCCTGGTCGTATTCGCCCTGGCTGCGCCCCACGCCACGGAAGTTGAACCGCAGCACGGTGAATCCCATGTTGTAGAACGCGTAGTGAAGGTTATAGACGACCTTGTTGTTCATCGTCCCGCCGAACTGCGGATGCGGGTGCAGGACGATGGCAATGGGGGCGTCGTTGTCTTTCTGCGGATGATAGCGGCCTTCGAGGCGGCCTTCGGGTCCGGGAAATATGACCTCGGGCATCGGGCGGAAGTGCTCCTGATCGGTGTGCGCGAAATTGTTGACGAAATTTCTGCGGCACTTTAGAACGTTTCTAAATCCCGTGCTGGCACGGGAGAGGGCTTGATTGCAGATATGCAATTGCCCGGTCAAGGTCAATCGGTTGGGCGCGAAGGTGCCCGGGAGGCAAGCGTGAAGCTGAGCACCAAGGGGCGTTACGCGATGGTCGCGCTGGTCGACATCGCCCTCCAGCCGGAGGGAGAGCTGGTGACGCTGGGAGACATCTCGCGGCGCCAGGACATTTCCCTTCCCTACCTAGAGCAACTCTTCGTCAAGCTGCGACGCGCGGGGCTGGTGGCCTCGGTGCGCGGACCCGGCGGCGGCTATCGCTTGGCGCGCACGACCGACGAGATCCGCGTGGTCGACGTGCTGGCGGCGGTCGACGAGACCGTTGACGCGATGCACAAGGGTGCGGGCGCGTCGGGTGGGGCCTCGGGCAGCCGGGCGCAGTCTCTGTCGAACCGGCTCTGGCAGTCGCTTTCGGCGCATGTCTATGTGTACCTGCATCAGGCGCGGCTCTCGGATGTGGTCGGCAATGCGCTGGCACCCTGTCCGGCGGTGCCGTCGCTCTTTGCCATCGTCGACGAGCCGGTCTCTGACGAGGAGCGGGAAGAGGTCGAGGACATTCTCTCGGACGAGATATGATCCCGAGGCGGCGTGAAATCTGGACAAGATGAAAGAGGGGGCGGCGTGACGCGGGCCTATCTCGACTGGAATGCCACGGCGCCGCTGCGCTCCGAGGCGAAAGACGCGATGATCGCGGCGATGGATCTCGTGGGGAACCCCTCGTCGGTCCACGCCGAGGGGCGCGGGGCCAAGGGGCTGATGGAAAAGGCGCGGGCGCAGGTCGCCTCGGCGCTTGGCGCCGACGGCGCCGACGTGATCTTCGTCTCGGGCGCCACCGAGGCCGCGGCCCTGGCCTGCGCCGGGCGCGGGCTGCAGGGCGCAGACATAGAGCATGATGCGATGGCCGCCTGGCTGACCTGCGATCTGCCGGTGGACGGGCAGGGGCGGGTGACCGTGCGCGACCCCGCGAGCACCGCGCTGCAGGCGGCGAACTCCGAAACCGGTGTGGTACAGGATCTGCCGCAGGGGCTCGCGGTGATTGATGCGACGCAGGTCTTCGGCAAGTTGCCCTTCGCCTTTAACTGGACCGGCGCGCAGATGGTCATCGTTTCGGCGCACAAGCTCGGCGGGCCCAAGGGAATCGGCGCGCTGGTGATGAAGCGTGGCACAGAGCTGCCTCCGCAGATGAAGGGCGGCGGGCAGGAGATGGGTCGCCGCGCCGGGACCGAGAACCTGATCGGCATAGCGGGATTTGGCGCAGCCGCAGAGGCAGCCACGCGCGATCTGGCCGATGACGTATGGACAGGAATCGAAAAACTTAGAACTATTCTAGAGAACGCTATTGCGGCTGCCGCGCCAGAGACTATTTTTGTCGGGAATGGTGCGCCGCGCCTGCCGAACACCTCCTGCTTCGCCCTGCCGGGCTGGAAGGGTGAGACGCAGGTGATGCAGATGGACCTTGCCGGTTTCGCGATTTCGGCGGGGTCGGCCTGTTCCAGCGGCAAGGTCCGCGCCTCCCGCGTGCTGCGGGCAATGGGTTTTAACGACGACGTGGCCGGCTGCGCGATCCGCGTGAGCCTGGGCCCGACGACACGGGAAGAAGACGTGCTGCGCTTCGCTGAAGCCTGGGCACGTCAGTATCGGAAGAAATACGCGCCCGTGCTCTGAGCCGCGCGCGTCACCGGAAACGCAGGGCGGCGCGCGGCGCTTGCCCCGGGACGACAGGAGATAAAGGCTGATGGCAGCTTTTGACAATATCACCGTGAAGGAAGGTGTCGAGCAGGAGACCGTGGACGCGGTCGAGGCTGTCTCGACCTACAAGTACGGCTGGGACACCGACATCGAGATGGAATACGCGCCGATGGGCCTCAACGAGGACATCGTGCGTCTGATCTCGGAAAAGAACGAAGAGCCCGAGTGGATGACCGAGTGGCGCCTCGAGGCCTACCGCCGGTGGCTGAGCAAGGAAGAGCCCACCTGGGCGATGGTCGACTACCCCAAGATCGACTTCCAGAAGCAGTACTACTATGCCCGCCCCAAGAGCTTTGAGACCAAGCCGCAGTCTCTGGACGAGGTCGATCCCAAGCTGCTGGCGACCTACGAGAAGCTCGGCATCCCGCTCAAGGAGCAGATGATCCTCGCCGGTGTCGAGGGCGCCGAGGACGCGCTCGCCGAGGGCCGCAAGGTCGCCGTGGACGCGGTCTTTGACTCGGTTTCCGTGGGCACCACCTTCCAGAAGGAACTCGAGAAGGCAGGCGTGATCTTCTGCTCCATCTCCGAGGCCATCAAGAAGCACCCGGAACTGGTCAAGAAGTACCTCGGCTCGGTCGTGCCGGTGTCGGACAACTTCTACGCCACGCTGAACTCGGCGGTCTTCTCGGATGGCTCCTTCGTCTACGTGCCGCCGGGCGTGCGCTGCCCGATGGAGCTGTCGACCTACTTCCGCATCAACGCCGAGAACACCGGCCAGTTCGAGCGGACGCTTATCATCGCCGACAAGGGCTCTTACGTGTCCTACCTCGAGGGCTGCACCGCGCCGAAGCGCGATACCGCGCAGCTGCACGCGGCCGTGGTCGAGATCATCGTCGAAGAGGACGCCGAGGTGAAATACTCGACCGTCCAGAACTGGTTCCCCGGCGATGAGAACGGCAAGGGCGGCATCTACAACTTCGTCACCAAGCGGGCCGACTGCCGTGGCGATCGGGCCAAGGTGATGTGGACGCAGGTCGAGACCGGCTCGGCCGTGACCTGGAAGTACCCGTCCTGCATCCTGCGCGGCAACGAGAGCCAGGGCGAGTTCTACTCGATCGCCATCGCCAACAACCACCAGCAGGCCGACACCGGCACCAAGATGATCCACCTTGGCAAGAACACCAAGAGCCGGATCGTTTCGAAGGGCATCTCGGCGGGCGTGGCGCAGAACACCTATCGCGGTCTGGTGTCGATGCACCCGAAGGCGAAGAACTCGCGCAACTACACCCAATGCGACAGTCTGCTGATCGGCGACAAGTGCGGGGCCCACACGGTTCCCTACATCGAGGTGAAGAACAACTCCTCGCGCGTCGAGCACGAGGCGACCACCTCGAAGGTGGACGACGACCAGCTCTTCTACTGCCGCCAGCGCGGCATGGACGAGGAAGAGGCGGTGGCCCTGGTGGTCAACGGCTTCTGCAAGGAAGTGCTGCAGGCGCTGCCCATGGAGTTCGCCATGGAAGCCCAGCAGCTCGTCGCCATCTCGCTCGAAGGCTCGGTGGGCTAAGGCCCGCCGCAGGGGAGACGCCGGATGCTGCAACAGCTGGTACTCGACTCCGCCGGGGCGGCGATCGGCGTCTTTGTGGGCGTGCTGATCGGCCTTGGCGTGCGCAAGCGGAAGGGCAATACCGAGGGGCTTCTTGGCGGCTCGGTGCTGCTCACCGCGAGCGCGGCCGCCGGGGTCGCACTGCTCGTGATGATGGCCTACCGCTATTTCCTGGGTTGAGGACCGCGCGATGATCGTCACCACAACAAACACCATCGAGGGCCACCGCATCACCGCCTACAAGGGCATCGTGGTGGGCGAGGCCATCATGGGCGCCAATGTGATGCGCGATCTCTTCGCGCGGGTGACCGATATCATCGGCGGGCGCTCGGGCGCCTATGAGGCCAAGCTGCAGGATGCCCGCGACGTGGCCATGCGCGAGCTCGAAGCGCGTGCAAAGGTGCTGGGGGCGAATGCCGTGGTCGGCGTCGATCTCGACTACGAGGTGGTGGGCGACTCGATGCTCATGGTCTCGGTGTCGGGCACGGCGGTGGTGATCACGCCATGACCGAAGCGCTGGTTCGGCCCGAGCTGACCCTGCCCGAGGCGGAGGCAGCACTGCTGCGCGACGAGTACGCACGGGCAGAGGTGATCCTCGAATACGGCTCGGGCGGCTCGACCGTGCTGGCCGCAGAGATGCCCGGCAAGACCGTCTTCACGGTGGAGTCGGACAAGGATTGGGCGCAGGGGATGCGCCGCTGGTTCGCCGAGACCCCGCCCGCCGCGGGGACCGAGGTGGATGTGATCTGGTCCGACATCGGGCCGACCAAGGAATGGGGCCACCCGGTCGACGAGATCGAGTGGCGCAGCTTCCCAGAGTACCCGCTGAAGGTCTGGGGGCTGCCCGAGTTCCGCCAGCCGGACGTGGTGCTGGTGGATGGCCGCTTTCGCGAGGGCTGCGCGCTTGCCGCCGCTTTCCTGACCGAGAAACCGCTGGTGCTGCTCTTCGACGACTACGCACCGCGGGCGCACTATCACAAGGTCGAGCACTGGCTCGGCCGACCGCAAATGACCGGCCGCATGGCCCGGTTCGAGATCGTCCCTCAGGCCTTCCCGGTGAAGGATCTGCTGCGGATCATGAAACTGACCGTGCGGCCCTGACCGCACCCCCAAGGAGGGAAACCTATGCTGGAAATCAAGAACCTTCAGGTGAAGCTGGAAGAAGAGGACAAGCAGATCCTCAAGGGTGTGGACCTGACCGTCGAAGCGGGCAAGGTGCATGCGATCATGGGCCCGAACGGCTCGGGCAAGTCGACCCTGTCCTACGTCTTGTCGGGCAAGGACGGCTACGAGGTCACCGGCGGCGAGGCGCTGCTGGAAGGCGAGGACATCCTTGAGATGGAGCCCGAAGAGCGCGCCGCGGCGGGCCTCTTCCTGGCGTTCCAGTACCCGGTGGAAATCCCCGGCGTCGGCAACATGACCTTCCTGCGCACCGCGGTGAATTCGCAGCGCAAGGCCCGCGGCGAGGAAGAGATGTCCTCGACCGAGTTCCTCAAGGTCATCCGCGAGAAGGCCAAGTCGCTGAAGATCGATGCCGAGATGCTCAAGCGCCCGGTCAACGTCGGCTTCTCGGGCGGTGAGAAGAAGCGCAACGAGATCCTGCAGATGGCGATGCTCGAGCCGAAGATGTGCATCCTCGACGAGACCGACTCCGGCCTCGACGTCGACGCCATGAAGCTGGTCGCCGATGGCGTCAACGCGCTGCGCGACGAAGGCCGCGCCTTCCTCGTGATCACCCACTACCAGCGCCTGCTCGACCACATCAAACCGGATGTCGTGCACATCATGTCGAACGGCCGCATCATCAAGACCGGCGGCCCCGAGCTGGCGCTCGAGGTCGAGCAGAACGGCTATGCGGACATCATCGAGGAGGAGGCGTAATGGCACTTCCCCAAGTCAAGCAGACCGCGACCGACGCGCGTCTGGCCGCGCTCAGCCTGCCCGAAGGCGGCTGGTCGCGTCCGGCCCGCGAGGCGGCGCTGGCCCGCGTGCAGGCCATGGGCCTGCCCGGCGGCCGTGACGAGTACTGGAAATTCACCCGCCCCGACACGCTGACCGCAGTCGAGGCGCCCGCCGCCGCCGTGATGGCCGCGGACGACGAGGCGCCGGTCTTCAGCGAACGCGACCGGCTCAAGGTGGTCTTCGTCGACGGCGTGTTCAGCGCCGAGGACTCCGATGATCTGGCGCTCGAAGGGCTGAGCATCGAGCGTCTCGCCGAGGCTTCGGATATCCACTGGGCCAAGGATCTCTATGGCACGCTGGAACTGAGCGGCCAGACCCCCGTCGAGCGCCCGCTTGCCGCGCTCAACACCGCGTTTGCCACCGATGGCCTGCTGATCCGCGTGACCGGCAAGGTCGCAAAGCCCGTGCACCTGCTTTATCGCCACGAGAGCGACAGCTCCGATGCGATCCTGCATCACGTGGTGAAGGTCGAAGAGGGCGGCGACGTGACGGTGCTGGAATCCGGCCCCGCCGCCGCGCGCTTCAACGCGGTGATGGAAGTTGACGTCGCCGATGGCGCTGGCTTCCACCACATCCGGGTCCAAGGCCGCGACCACGAGCGCCGCGCCGCGACGCATATCTTCGGCCGGCTCGGCACCGAGAGCACCTTCAAGACCTTCACCCTCACGGTGAACGGCGTGCTGACCCGCAACGAGGCGGTGATCGAGTTGACCGGTGACGACGCGGCGGTGCATGTCGCGGGCGCCTGCATGGGGGATGGCGATTTCCACCATGACGACACCGTGTTCATCACCCACGACGCGGTGAACTGCGAAAGCCGCCAGATCTTCAAGAAGGTGCTGCGCAACGGCGCGACCGGCGTCTTCCAGGGCAAGATCCTGGTCAAGCCCGGCGCACAGAAGACCGACGGCTATCAGATCAGCCAGTCGCTGCTTCTGGACGAGGACAGCCAGTTCCTCGCCAAGCCGGAGCTCGAGATCTACGCCGACGACGTGGCCTGTTCGCACGGCTCGACCTCGGGCGCAATCGACGAGGACGGTCTGTTCTACCTGCGCGCCCGTGGCGTGCCGCGCGGCATCGCCGAGGACCTGCTGACCATCGCCTTCATCGCCGAAGCGGTGCAGGAGGTCGAGGACGAGGACATCCAGACCGAGATCAATGAGTTGGTCGCGGCCTGGCTGGGCCGTCGCCGCGACTGATGTCGCTCTCGCGCGAGATCGTCGCCACCTATCGGGGGCCGGGCGCGGTGATGCGCCGCCTGCTGTCGCAGGGCCCCCGAGAGGACCGGGCGCTGATGCTCGTCATGGCCGCCTGCGCGATGTTCTTCGTCGCCCGGATGCCCGCGCTCGCGCGGCAGGCGCATCTTGAAAGTACCGAGCTCAACCCGCTCATGGGGGCGTCGCTGCTGGCCTGCATGGTGATCCTGCCGCTTGCGCTCTATGTGCTGGCGGCGCTGAGCCATCTTGTTGCCAAGCTCTTCCGCGGCCGGGGAACCGGCTACGGTGCGCGGCTGGCACTGTTCTGGGCGCTGCTGGCGGCGAGCCCGCTGGCGCTGCTCAACGGGCTGGTGGCGGGGTTCGTCGGCGAGGGTCTGCAGCTCTCGCTGGTGGGGCTGCTGTGGTGCGCGGTCTTCCTCTGGTTCTGGATCGGCGGCCTCAGGGCCGCGGTATGGCCCGGGGACCGGATGGCCGAACGGCCCGCCGCATGACCGTGGCGGGTCTTCTTTCGCTGGCCTGGCAGACCGTCACCGCCCCGCGCGAGGTGGCGCGGATGCTGCTGGGCCTGCATCTGTCGCGCGAGGCGCTGCTGACCGGCTTCGGCCTGGTGGTGGCGCTGAATGCGCTGCTGGTCGGGCTGATGCAGCTCGGCGGCGAGCTGGGCCCGGTGGGCGGGCTGATGCCGGTGCCGATGGGGCTCTTGCTGGCCGTGATGCTGGCGGGCTCGATCGTCACGCTGACATGGGCCGGGCGCAGCTTCGGCGGCACTGCGCGGCTCGAGGACGTGGCCGTGCTGCTGATCTGGCTGCAGGGGCTGCGGGCGCTGGCGCAGCTCGGGGTGGCGCTGATCGGCGCGGTCTCGGGCGGGCTGGCGGTGCTGCTGGTGCTTGTGGCGCTCTGTGTGGGGCTCTGGATCCTGGTCGCCTTCCTCGACGAGGCGCATGGTTTCGGCAGCCCTTTAAAGGCGCTGCTGGTGCTGATACTCGCGACCTTGGCGCTGCTCGCGGCGCTGATGATGATCGCCTCCCTGATGGGGGGAATGCCGAACGGGATGGCAAGCTATGTATGACGTGCAACAAATCCGCGAGGATTTTCCGATCCTCTCCCGCGATGTGAACGGCAAGCCGCTGGTCTATCTCGACAATGGTGCCTCGGCGCAGAAGCCGCAGGTGGTGATCGACGCGGTGACCCGTGGCTATGCCGAGGAATATTCCAACGTCCACCGCGGGCTTCACTACCTGTCGAACCTCGCCACCGAGAAATACGAGGGCGTGCGCGGCACCATCGCGCGCTTCCTCGGCGCGCGGGACGAGGAAGAGGTGGTCTTCACCAACGGCTCGACCATGGGCATCAACCTCGTCGCCTACGGCTGGGCCATGCCCCGCATGGAGGCCGGGGACGAGATCATCCTGTCGGTCATGGAGCATCACGCCAATATCGTGCCCTGGCACTTCCTGCGCGAGCGGCAGGGCGTGGTGATCAAATGGGTCGACGTCGACGCCACCGGCGCGCTCGATCCGCAGGCGGTGCTGGACGCGATCACGCCGAAGACCAAGCTGATCGCGGTGACGCAGGTGTCGAACGTGCTGGGCACGGTGGTCGATATCAAGGCGATCTCGGCAGGTGCGCGCGAGAAGGGTGTGCCGGTGCTGGTCGACGGCTCGCAGGGGGCGGTGCACATGCCCGTCAACGTCGAGGAGCTCGGCTGCGATTTCTACGCCATCACCGGCCACAAGCTCTATGGCCCCTCGGGCTCCGGCGCGATCTGGATCCGCCGCGAGCGCCAGGCCGAGATGCGCCCCTTCATGGGCGGCGGCGACATGATCCGCGAGGTCCACAAGGACAGCATCACCTATGCCGAGCCGCCGATGAAGTTCGAGGCGGGCACGCCCGGCATCGTGCCGCAGATCGGCCTTGGCGCGGCGCTCGAGTACATGATGGGCCTCGGCATGGGAAACATCGCCGCCCACGAGGCGAAGCTCGCCAATTACGCCGCATCGAAGCTGCAGGGGCTGAACTGGCTCAACCTGCAGGGCACCACGCCCGGCAAGGCGGCGATCTTCTCCTTTACGCTCGATGGCGCGGCGCATGCGCATGACATCTCGACGATCCTCGACAAGAAGGGCGTCGCGGTGCGCGCCGGGCACCATTGCGCCGGCCCGCTGATGGATCACCTCGGCGTCACCGCGACCTGCCGCGCCTCCTTCGGCCTCTACAACACCGAGGCAGAGGTCGACACGCTGGTCGAGGCCTTGGAACTGGCCCACGAGCTCTTCGCCTGAGCCGCACCCGGCTCCGCCGCCGGATTTGCGAATTCGAAAAGAGAGAAAGCCCCGGACGTCGCGCAGACGTCCGGGGCTTTCTTTTTGGTCTGAATGTCCCGTGGCGATCCGCGCAGCGGGCGGGGCGGGTTATTCCACCGTCACGGATTTCGCGAGGTTGCGCGGCTGGTCCACATCGGTGCCCTTGGCAATGGCGGCGTGGTAGGCCAGCAGCTGCGCGGGCAGGGCATAGAGGAGCGGCGCGAGGCGCTCGTCCACCTCGGGCAGGGTGATGCTCTGCCAGATGCCGTCCCCGGCCTCCTCGATGCCGCGCGCGTCCGAGATCAGGCAGACCTTGCCGCCGCGGGCCATGACCTCCTGCATGTTCGAGACGGTTTTGTCGAAGAGCCCGTCGCGCGGCGCCATGACGATCACTGGCACCGACTTGTCGATCAGCGCGATCGGCCCGTGCTTCAGCTCTCCGCTCGCATAGGCCTCGGCGTGGATATAGCTGATTTCCTTCAGCTTCAGCGCGCCTTCGAGCGCCAGCGGATACATCATGCCGCGGCCGAGGAAGAGCACGTCGCGGGCCTCGGAGATCTTCCGCGCGGCGTCCGCGATGGCGCCGTCGCGGTCGAGCGCCGCGTTGAAGAGGCCCGGCAGCGCGCGGAGCTGCGCCAGCAGCTCGGACTTCTCGGCAGCTTCCATGTGCCCGCGCGCCTCGGCCGCCTTGATGGCGAGCAGCAGGAGCACGTTGAGCTGGCAGGTGAAGGCCTTGGTCGAGGCGACACCGACCTCGACCCCGGCGTGGATCGGCAGCGCCAGATCGCTTTCACGGGCGATGGTCGAGGTCTCGACGTTGACCACCGAGACGATCCGGTCTGCCCGTCCGGCGCAGTAGCGCAGCGCGGCCAGCGTGTCGGCGGTCTCGCCCGACTGGCTGGCGAAGAGCGCGACGGTGCCCTTGGTGACGGGGGGCTCGCGGTAGCGGAACTCCGAGGCGATATCGACCTCCACCGGAATGCGGGCGAGCTTCTCGAACCAGTATTTGGCAGTGAGGCAAGCGTAATAGGCCGTGCCGCAGGCGACCAGGACGAGCCGGTCGACCTCGGCGAAATCGAGGCCCGGGGAGGGCAGGACGATCTCGTCGCCGTTCAGGTAGGCCCCCAGCGCCTCGGCCAGCACGGTCGGCTGCTGGGCGATCTCCTTGGCCATGAAGTGCTTGTAGCCGGCCTTGTCGACCTGCGTCTGGTCGAGCCGTACGCGTTTTTCCTCGCGCTGCACCGGCGCGCCGGACTCGTCGAAGATCTTCGCCCCGGCGCGGGTGACCACGGCCCAGTCACCCTCTTCGAGGTAGGTGATGCGATCGGTCATCGGGGCGAGCGCGATGGCGTCGCTGCCCACGAACATCTCGCCGTCACCGTGGCCGATGGCCAGCGGCGAGCCCTTGCGGGCGGCGACGATGAGGTCTTCCTCGCCGTCGAAGAGGAAGGCCAGGGCAAAGGCCCCCTCCAGCCGTCCGAGCGCCTTGGACGCCGCCTCGACCGGGCCGAGGCCGCTGGCGAGGTAGTGCGAGACCAGCATGGCGACGGTCTCGGTGTCGGTCTCGGTCTCGGGGGCGAGGCCCTGATCGGCCAACTCGGCGCGCAGTTCGCGGAAGTTCTCGATGATGCCGTTGTGCACGACCGAGACCTTGCCCGCGCGGTGCGGGTGCGCGTTGCGCTCGGTCGGGGCGCCATGGGTGGCCCACCGGGTGTGGCCGATGCCCGCCTTGCCCGCGAGCGGGTCGTGCACCAGCAGGTCCTGCAGGTTCACCAGCTTGCCGACGGCGCGGCGGCGGTCGAGCAGGCCGCCGTTCACCGTGGCGATACCCGCGCTGTCATAACCGCGGTACTCGAGGCGTTTCAGCGCCTCGACCAGCATGGGGGCAACCTCGTGCTTGCCCAGGACGCCGACGATTCCGCACATGGTCTTAGTCTCCTTTGGCGGTCTGTTGCGCCGCCTTCTTGGCCTTCAGCATGTCGCGCAGCCTGGTGGCAAACCCCGGCTTGGTCACCTGTTTCGTCCGACCGAGCGCAAGTGCGCCGGCGGGGACGTCCTCGGTCACCACCGACCCCGAGCCGGTCATCGCGCCGTCGCCGACGGTCACCGGCGCGACCAGCATGGTGTCCGAGCCGATGAAGGCATTCTTGCCAATGGTGGTGCGGTGCTTGAAGAAACCGTCGTAGTTGCAGGTGATCGTGCCCGCACCGATGTTGGTGCGCTCGCCGATGTCGGCGTCGCCGATATAGGTGAGGTGGTTGGCCTTCACGCCTTCCGCCAGATAGGCGTTCTTCACCTCGACGAAGTTGCCCACGTGCACCTCTTCGGCCAGCTCGGCGCCGGGGCGCAGGCGGGCATAGGGGCCGACGATGGCGCCGCGGCTGACGTGGCACCCCTCGAGATGGCTGAAGGCACGAATACGCGCGCCGGTCTCGACCGTCACGCTGGGGCCGAAGACCACGTTGGGCTCGATCTCTGCGTCGCGGCCGACGTAGGTGTCCCAGGCAAAGAACACCGTCTCGGGAGCGCTCATCAGCACGCCCTCGTCCAGCAGCTCTGCGCGCTTGCGGGCCTGGAAGGCGGCCTCGGCGGCGCGCAGCTCGGCGCGGGAATTGATGCCCAGAGTCTCGGCTTCGTCGCAGCGCACGACCCCAGCCGAAAGGCCGCGCGACCGCGCGATCTCGACGATGTCGGTGAGGTAATATTCCCCCGACGCATTGTCGTTGCCCACGGCGTCGATCAGGTCGAAGAGGGTCTTGCTGTCCGCGCAGACCACGCCCGAGTTGCACAGGGTGATGGCGCGCTCGGTTTCGGAGGCGTCCTTGAACTCGACGATGCGCTGCAGCGCGTCGCCCTCGGTCACCAGCCGCCCGTAGCGGCCCGGATCCGCGGCCTCGAAGCCCAACACCACGACGTCATGCTTGGCGCGGGCCTCGCGCATCGCCTCCAGCGTCGCCTCGGTGATAAAGGGCGTATCGCCGTAGAGCACCAGCGCGTCGCCCTCGAACCCCTCGAGCGCGGGGCGGGCCTGGGCCACGGCATGGGCGGTGCCGAGCTGCTCTTGCTGGATCACCACCTGCGCCTCGGGGGCGAAATCGGCGGTCGAGGCCTCGACCGCCTCGGCGCCGTGCCCGGCCACCACCACCGACCGCGCGGGCTCGAGCGCCTGACCGGCGCGCAGCGCGTGCCACAGCAGCGGGGCCTGGGCGAGGCGGTGGAGGACCTTGGGGAGATCGGACTCCATGCGGGTGCCCTTGCCTGCGGCAAGGAGGATCAGGGCGAGGCTCATGCGGTTTCCTGTTTGTCTTCTGCCTGCGCCCGTTTTATCCGCTTGGGGCAGGGGGGCAAGGTGCCCCGGGTCACGTTGGATTTCAGCCTGTGACAGGGCGCGGCGAAAGGGACAAGCGGAATGCGTACGGTGGTCTTCGATCTCGATGGCACGCTTGCCGACACCAGCGGCGACCTGATCGCCGCCGCCAATGCCTGCTTCGAGGGCATGGGGCTCGAGGTGCGGCTTGACCCGGCGCTCGACGCGGGCATCGCGGTGAAGGGCGGGCGGGCCATGCTCACCGCCGGGCTCGACCGCGCCGGGACCTTCTCCGAAGAGCTTATCGCCCGCTGGTATCCCGAGCTGCTGACGGTCTACGGCGAGGCCATCGACCGCTACACCCGCTTCTACCCCGGCGCGCTGGACGCTGTGCAGGGGCTGCGCGAGGCGGGTTACAAGGTCAGCATCTGCACCAACAAGCCCGAAGGGCTGGCCGAGACGCTGATGCAGCGCATGGGCGCCCGCGGGCATTTCGATGCGCTGATCGGGGCCGACACGTTGCCGGTGCGCAAGCCCGACCCCGCGCCCTATGTCGCGGCGGTGGAACGTGCGGGCGGGCAGGTGGCGCAGAGCCTGCTGGTCGGCGACACGGCAACCGACCGCAACACGGCAAGGGCGGCGGGCGTGCCCTGCATCCTTGTCGGCTTCGGCCCCGACGGCGATGCCGTCTCGGCGCTGGACCCCGAGGCGATGATCGGCCATTTCGACGAGCTCGCCGGGGCGGTGGCGCGGCTCATCGGCTGAGGCGCACGGCAGGCGCGCGCAGATCGGTGTGTGCCCTTGCGCATTGACCGCGCGGCAGCGCGGGCGCATCAATGCCCCATGACCGAGCACCCGAAGACCGAGACCCTCACTGCCGAACGTTTCACCGGCAGCTTCACCCAGCAGGAGCCCATCCCCGAAGCCGGGATCGAGGCCGCGCTGGCGGTGATGCGCCATGGCCGGCTGCACCGTTACAACACCGCCGCCGGAGAGACCTCCGACGTCGCGCTGCTCGAACAGGAATTCGCCGCTTTCACCGGCGCGCGCTACTGCGTGGCGGTGGCCTCGGGCGGCTACGCGCTCGGCTGCGCCCTGCGCGCGCTCGGGGTTCAGCCCGGCGACAAGGTTCTGACCAATGCCTTTACCCTGGCGCCGGTGCCGGGGGCGATTGCCGCGCTCGGAGCGGTGCCGGTCTTCGTCGGGGTGACCGAGGGGCTGGTGATCGATCTCCACGATCTCGCCGCCAAGCTGCCGCAGGCGCGGGTGCTGATGCTCAGCCACATGCGCGGGCACATCTGCGACATGGACCGGCTGATGACGCTCTGCGACGCTGCGGGCGTGCAGGTCGTCGAGGATTGCGCCCACACCATGGGGGCCTCCTGGAACGGAACGCCCTCGGGGCGGCACGGCGCCATTGGCTGCTACTCGACACAGACCTACAAGCACATGAACTCGGGCGAGGGCGGCTTCCTGGTCACCGACGATGAGGACCTGGCCGCCCGTGCGGTGATGCTGTCGGGCAGCTACATGCTCTACGAGCGGCATCTTGCGGCACCGGGGCCAGAGGCCTTCGAACGTGTGAAATACCTCACCCCCAACGTCTCGGGCCGGATGGACAACCTGCGCGCCGCGCTGCTGCGGCCGCAACTTGCCGACCTCTCGGCGCAGATCGAGCGCTGGAACGACCGCTACCGCGTGCTTGAGGCGGGCCTGCGGGGCACGCCGGGCCTTACGCTGATCGAGCGGCCCGAGCCCGAGCGCTTCGTCGGCTCCTCGATCCAGGCGCTGCTGCTCGACTGGGCACCCGAGGCGATCCAAGAGGTGCTCTCCCGCTGCGCCGCGCGCGGGGTCGAGTTGAAGTGGTTCGGCGGCGCCGAACCGGTGGCCTTCACCTCGCGCTACGACAGCTGGCGTTATGCGCCTTCGGAACCGATGCCCGCCACCGATCGTATTCTCACGGGGATCCTCGACATGCGCCTGCCGCTGACCTTCAGCCTCGAGGATTGCGCGCTCATCGCCCGCATCATCCGCGCCGAGGTCTCGGCGGTCTACCAGCAGGCCGGCTGAGCGGCGCGGATCAAGACCCAGACCGGACGCGAAGGAGCGTTTGTGATGACCAAGCACACGACAGACCCGAAGGCGACGTCCATCCAGGACTTCGACGCCATCCCCGAAACCGCCCTCGCCTGGCACCGCGAGGGCCGCAAGGCCGCGCTCGCCACGGTGATCCAGACCTGGGGTTCGGCGCCGCGCCGCACCGGCGCGCAGCTCGCCATCTCCGGCAGCGGAGAGATCGAGGGGTCGGTCTCCGGTGGCTGCGTCGAGGGGGCGGTGATCGTCGAGGCGCTTGAGGCGCTCGACGAGGGCAAGTCCCGCGAGCTGGAATTCGGCGTCTCGGACGATGATGCCTTCGCCGTCGGCCTCGCCTGCGGCGGCACCATCCGCGTGCTGGTCGAGCCGGTCGGCGCGGCGCTGCCCGAGGCGCTGCTCGCCGAGCTTTGCGAGGCCCGCGCCGCCCGCACCCCCGTGGCCTATGTGGTCGACCTCGACAGCCAGCAGCGCACGCTCGCCTACGCCGGGCACGAGACGGCCTTTCGCATGGACCGTTCGGGGTTCGTCGAAGAGAGCCGCACCTTCGTCGCCATCCACAATCCGCCGCTGCGGCTGCTGGTCGTCGGCGCGGTGCATATCGCGCAGGCGCTGCTGCCCATGGCGCGCATCGCCGGCTACGACCCGGTGCTGATCGACCCGCGCGGCGCCTTCGGCTCAGAGGCGCGCTTTCCCGGCGAGACGATCCTCGACGACTGGCCCGACGAGGCGGTGACGAAGCTGGGCCTCGATACCCGCACCGCTCTGGTGCTGCTGACCCACGACCCAAAGCTCGACGATCCCGCCATCGAGGCGGCGCTGCGCTCGAAGGTCTTCTATATCGGCGCGCTCGGCTCCACCCGCACCCATGCAAAGCGCGTGACGCGGCTTTCCGAGGCGGGGTTCACCGAGGCAGAGATCGCGCTCATCCACGGGCCCATCGGGCTTGATATCGGTGCCTCGGGCCCTGCCGAGATCGCCGTGTCGATCCTTGCCGAGATGACCCGCGTGCTGAGGAAGGGCGCATGAAATTCGGCCCCGTGGCGCTGGCCGAGGCCGAGGGCGCGATACTGGCGCATTCCGTCGCGCTGACTGGCGGGAAGCTGAAGAAGGGCCACATGCTGACAGCGGCGGACCTCGGCAGGATGCGCGAGGCGGGGCTTTCCGAGGTGATCGTCGCGCGGCTCGAGCCCGGGGACGTGGCCGAGGACAGGGCGGCGCGGCGGCTCGCCGAGGCGCTGCTGCCCGATCCAGAAGCCGCTCAGCTGCGCATCGGTGCGGCAACAACGGGGCGGGTCAACCTGCACGCGCTCGGTCCCGGCGTGCTCGAGGTTGATGCCGCGCGGATCGATGCGGTCAACGCGGTGCACCCGATGATCACGGTCGCGACCCTGCGCCCGTGGCAGCGCTGCGCGCCGCGGGCGATGGTGGCGACGGTGAAGATCATCTCCTACGCCGTGCCCGAGGCCGCGCTCGCGGCCGCCTGCGCCGCCGCCCGGGGCGGGGCGCTGCGCCTACACGGGCCGGTGGCCAAGTCCGCCACGCTGATCGAGACCGAGGTGGGCGGCGATCCCGGCGACAAGGGCCGCCGCGCCACCCGCGCGCGGCTCGAGCGCTTCGGCACCGCGCTCGGCCCGCGGGTTCTTGTGCCGCACCGGACCGATCCTCTGGCACAGGCGCTTCGCGAAGCGCCGGGTGACATCCTTCTGATCCTGACCGGCTCGGCGACCTCCGACCTGCACGACGTCGCGCCCGAGGCGCTGCGCGCGGCGGGGGGGGAGGTCAGCCATTTCGGCATGCCGGTCGATCCCGGCAACCTGCTCTTCTTCGGCCGCCTCGGCGCGCGCCCGGTGGTGGGCCTGCCCGGCTGCGCCCGCTCGCCAGCGATCAACGGAGCGGATTGGGTGCTCGAGCGGCTGATCTGCGGTCAGACCGTGACCCCCGGGGACATCGCCGCCATGGGCGTCGGAGGCCTGCTGAAAGAACCGCCCTCCCGTCCGCGCCCGCGCGAGGCCTGAGGGCACCGCACCCGCGGGGTCATCCAAAAGAGAGCGTCCCGGCACAGCGCGACCGAAACCCCAAGACAAAGCAAAACCCGCCGGCGGCAGCGCGGCGGGTTTCCCTCGTCGGACCCGTTTCCGGATCACGGATCGGTCGTTACTTGGCAGCCGGACCGATCATCATGACCATCTGGCGGCCTTCCATCTTGGGCATGTTCTCGACCTTGCCCACTTCCTTGACGTCTTCCGCCACGCGCTCGAGCAGTTCACGGCCAAGGTTCTGGTGCGCCATCTCGCGGCCGCGGAAGCGCAGGGTGATCTTCACCTTGTCACCGCCTTCGAGGAACTTCAGCACGTTGCGCATCTTGACGTCATAGTCGTGCGTGTCGGTGCCGGGGCGGAATTTCACTTCCTTGACCTCGATGGTCTTCTGCTTCTTGCGCGCATCGCTCTCACGCTTCTGCTGTTCGTACTTGAACTTGCCGAAGTCCATGATCTTGCAGACGGGCGGCTTGGCGTTGGGCGAGATCTCGACCAGGTCGAGACCGGCTTCCTCGGCCATCTCCAGCGCGCGCGCAGGGGTCTGCACGCCCAGGTTTTCACCCTCGGCGCCGATCAGGCGGATTTCGGGAGCCCGGATGCGGTCGTTTACGCGGGGGCCGGTGTCGCGCGTCGGGGGCGCGTTGTGAGGTCTGCGAGCTATGGTTTTCGTCCTTTGTTGCCGTGTCTCGTAGGCGCGCAAAATAGTGCTGCGGGACGGGTGTTTCAAGCGGCAATTGGCCGAAACAGAGGGGAAGTCGGGCCTCAACCCGCTCATCGGGTGCGCGATGCGCTGCCGATGCCCCGACCAGCGGGTGATCATGGCAATGTGAATGCCTATCTCACACCGACGCGACACTCATGCGAGACTGGAGATATCTGAGATGAGACAAGCGATTCTGATCGTCGGGGCCATTGTGCTGATCGGCATCCTGGTTTTCGGCATGCGCAGCGGCGACGATGGCATTCCCGTCGAGAGCGACCAGGCGGTGACCGGCGCCGTAGATGACCCCATGGACAACGCGGGCACCGAGGCGGAGGCCGCGGCCGAAAGAGCCGACGAGACGCTCGAGCAGGCGGCCGACGATGCGGCGGCTGCGGGGCGCGAGGCCATGGACAAGGCGGGCGAGGCCGCCGATGACGCGATGGCGGCGATTTCCGATGCGGCGGGCAAGGCTGCGGACACCGTGCAGGGCGCGGCGGATGCGGTGACAGATACCACCAGGGACGCCATGGCCTCGGCCGAGAGCACGATGGACACGGCCGGCACCGCGGCGGGGGATGCGATGAACAGCGCCTCCGACACCGGGGCCGAGGTGGCCCGGATGACCGACGCACAGCTGCGCGAGCTCTTCACCGTCGAGGGCTTCGATTACGACAAGGCCGTCGCTTACATTGAGCAATCCGACCTCGGCTTTGCTGCCAAGGAGGCGACCAAATCCGCGCTGGCTACGGTGAAGGACGCGCCGGAGCAGCTTGCGGCGGTGCTTGAAGAGGCGCGCGAGCGGCTCGGTCTCTGACCGCCGGGACCCGTCGCCCGGCTGACACGAAATATCTAGTCCGTGCCGGATTTCCTTCTGGCGCGGCGTGATCCACGCGATTTATTATGCCGTAACCCTCCGAATACCGCTTCCGCTCCGAGACAGACCAGTATGGCTTTCCAGAGAACCGAGCTGCCGCACCGCGGCGTTCCTATGCTCCTTTCGATCATCGCGTTGTGCGTGGTGGGGACTGTTCTGGCGGGCTGGCAGTTCGGGGTCGAGGTGCTGGTGCGCGGTGCGCCGTACCGCGCGGCCATGGTGCCGAGCACGGCGATCAGCTTTGCTCTCCTGTTCTCGGGGATCCTCATCCACCTGCAGCGATCGGCGCCCCGCGGCGCGGTGCTGGCCTGCGCGGGCATCGCGGCGGCTGTGGCGCTGACAAATTCCATCGTCATCCCGCTCGGGAATGGCGGCTTCGACGTGTTGGCCGAAAGCCGCGCGTTTACGGACCGCATGTCGCCGGGCACGATTGCCGGCATCCTTGTCGCGGCGCTCGGGCTTGCCGGGCTGTGCAGCCCGCGGCTGAACCGGGCCGAGGTTCCGATGCTCTCGGGCACGGCGGGGCTATCGGGCATCGTGGCAGTGCTCTTCGTGCATGATTTCCACCGCGGCTCGCCGTGGGCCTTGCCCGTCGTCGAGGCGATGTCGATCTACACGGCGGCGTGCCTGCTGGCACTCTCCGCCGCGCTGCTGCTGATCGCGCTCGACCCTTCGGCTGAGCGGCAGAGCTTCAAGGAAACGGGCCGCGGCTGACCGCCACGCGCGTCTTACGCGGCGCGCGCAACGCAAAAAGCCCCGGTTGTGCCGGGGCTTTCCTTGTTGCCGGGTGGGGCGCCTCAGTCGAGGAAAGCCTTCTCCACCACGTAATGCTTGGGGTCCGAGTTGGCGCCCTCTTCGAGGCCATAGTCCTCGAACATCTGCTTCAGCTCGAGGTTGAAGGCGAGGTTGCCGCAGATCATCGCACGGTCGGTCTCGGGGTTCAGCGGCGCCACGCCAAGATCGGCAAAGGCCTCGCCCGAGCGCATCAGGTCGGTGATGCGGCCCATCTTCGGGCTCTCTTCGCGGGTGGTCGTCGGATAGTACTTGATCTTCTTCCAGAAGCCTTCGCCGATCAGCTCGTTCAGCAACTCGTCGGTCTTCAGGCTCTCGATCAGCGCGGCCCCGTATTCCAGCTCGCCCGCCTCGCGGCAGGTGTGGGTGATGATGACCTCGTCGTAATCCTCGTAGGTCTGCGGCTCGCGCAGCAGCGAGGCGAAGGGCGCAAAGCCGGTGCCGGTGGCAAAGAACCAGATGCGCTTGCCGGGCAGCAGCGCGTCATGCACCAGCGTGCCGACGGGCTTGGGGCGCAGGATGACTTCGTCGCCCACTTGGATATGCTGCAGTTTTGAGGTGAGCGGGCCGTCCTGCACCTTGATCGAGTAGAATTCCAGCTCCTCGTCCCAGGAAGGCGAGGCGATGGAATAGGCGCGCAGCAGCGGCTTCTGCTTGCCGGTCTTCGGATCGGGATCGCCCATCAGGCCGATCATCACGAATTCGCCCGAACGGAAGCGCAGGCTAGCAGGGCGGGTGACGCGGAAAGAGAAAAGCCGGTCGGTCCAGTGCTTCACGAAGGTGACACTCTGGGCGTCGGGAAGCACCATCTTCTTCGGCGCGTCGGCTTTCGCTGCGGTGGCTTCGTTCACGGGTTTCAACTCTGTCATTGTATCTCTTGCCGGCCGATCAGCCGGTCCCTTGGCTATATCTGTGATGCAGGTCAGGGGAAAGGCGTCTTAGCCGCGCACCCGCGACTGGTAGTCGTGCTTTTGCCAGTCCGCGCGGAATTTCCACTCGTCCTCTGGCTGGCGGGCGGCCAGCTCGTCCGAGATCTCGACCTCGTCGAAGCCCGAACGGCGGGCCATGGCGTATTGGTCCGAGATCACGTGACCGGCGGCGCGCAGCGTGCCGGTGAAGCCGCGCAGGCGCAGCAGGCGTGCCAGCGTGAAGCCGCGCCCATCGGCGAAGCTCGGGAAGGCAATGCGGACATGCGTGGTGTTGTGCGGAACTTCCAGCGCCGCGGGGTCGGTGTCGGAGGGCAGGTCCAGCACGGGGGCGTCCTGAGCTTCCCAGGTGTCGGGGCCGAAGCCCTCGTCGGTCACGATGACGGTCATTGGCTCTGTCCTTCTCTCACGGCCTGGCCATTGATGAAATGGATGCCGCATTCAACCTTGTCTTCGCCGCGCCAGCGTCCGGCGCGGGGGTCCTCTCCGGGCGCGACCTTGCTGGTGCAGGGCGCGCAGCCGATCGAGGGGTAGCCCTGCGCCACCAGCGGGTGCCGGGGCAGGCGGTTCTCGTCCATGTAGGCGCCGATGTCCTCGGGCGCCCAATGCGCCATAGGGTTCACCTTGATGCGCCCGGTTTCCTCTTCGAGCTCGAAGAACTCGAGCCCTGCGCGGGTCTTCGACTGGTAGCGCTTGCGCCCGGTGATCCAGCCGTCGAACCCGCCGAGCGCCTGCTCGAGCGGGAAGGTCTTGCGCAGGGCGCAGCAGGCGTCCTTGTCCGAAAAGCGCAGCGCGCCGTAGGGGTCGCGGGACTGCAGCAGCGCCTCGTCTGTGCGGATCACCCGCACGTCCGACAGCCGCAGCCGTTCGGAGATCTCGAGCTGGTACTCCAGCGTCTCGGCAAAGAGCAGCCGCGTGTCGATGAACAGCACCGGAGTGGTGCGATCCACCACCGCCACGAGGTGCAGCAGCGCCACCGATTCCGCCCCGAAGGACGAGACCATGGCGATGCGCCCTGCCTCGGGATCGCGCAGGGCCCCCTCCAGAACCGCGGTCGCGCCGTGGTGCCGGTAGCGCGCATTGAGCGCGTCGACCCGGGCGCGCAGCTCTGCCAGCTCATCGGGCAGCAGAGCCTTCGCGCCTGTTTCGGGCGTGTTGGGAGGCAGTTGGAGGGTCATCGCCTCAGGCTGCCTCGGCGTTCTTCTCGGTCTCGTAGAGCGCTTCCTTGAAGGGCGCCATGCCGAGCCGGCGATAGGCCTGCAGGAAGGTCTCCTCGGGGCTCTCGCGCTGCTCGAGATAGGCGTCCACCAGCCGCTCGATGGCGGGCACGATCTCTTCGTAGGAGAAACCCGGACCGGTGCGCTCGCCGAGCGCGGCGGTCTCGGTGGCATCGCCGCCGAGAGTGATCTGATAGGTCTCGACGCCGCCGCGATCCAGCCCGAGGATGCCGATATGGCCCACGTGGTGGTGGCCGCAGGCGTTGATGCAGCCCGAGATCTTGATCTTCAGGTCGCCGATCTCGTGCTCGGTCTTGAGCTCGTCGAACCGGGTGGCGATCTGCGTGGCGATCGGGATCGAGCGGGCCGTGGCCAGCGCGCAGTAATCCATGCCGGGGCAGGCGATGATATCGCTGATCTTGCCGATGTTGGCAGTCGCGAGCCCATGCGCCTTGAGGATCTGGTGCAGCTGCGGCAGGTCCGACTTATGCACATGCGGCAGGATCACGTTCTGCTCGTGGCTGATGCGCAGCTCGTCGTGGCCGAAGCGCTCGGCCAGATCCGCCAGCACGCGCATCTGCTCGGCCGAGGCATCGCCCGGCGTCTGGCCATGCGCCTTGAGCGAGACCTGCACGATGGCATAGCCGGGCGCCTTGTGCTCGGCGAGGTTGGTGTCGGCCCAGGAGCGGAACACCGGGTCGGCGTCATAGGCCGCGGCGAAGTCGTCCTCGGGGGCATCGCGGAACGCGGGCGCGCCGAAGCTTTCCTTGATCTCTTCGAAGAGATCAAGGTCGGCACCGTTGAAGGCCGCCTTGGTCTCGGCAAAGCGCTCGGCGACGAGGCGCTGGATTTCCTCGATCCCGTGCTCGTGCACGGTGATCTTGATGCGCGCCTTGTACTTGTTGTCGCGGCGGCCGAGCAGGTTCCAGACGGAGACGGTGGCCTCGACGAAGGGCAGCAGGTCATCCTGCGCCACGAAATCCGAAAGCACCTTGCCGATCATAGGGGTGCGGCCGAGGCCGCCGCCGACGAGCACGCGGTAGCCGACCTGACCGTCCTTCGTGACGATCTCGATGCCGATGTCATGCGCCTTGATCACCGCGCGGTCGTTCGGCGCGCCGGTGACGGCGATCTTGAACTTGCGCGGCAGGAACTGGAATTCGGGGTGATCGGTCGACCATTGCCGCAGCAGCTCGGCCACCGGGCGCGGGTCGGCGATCTCGTCGGCGGCGGCGCCAGCGAAATGGTCCGCGGTCACATTGCGGATGGTGTTGCCCGAGGTCTGGATGGCGTGCAGGTTCACCTCGGCCAGCGCGTCGAGCATGTCCGGCACGTCCGAGAGCTTCGGCCAGTTGTACTGGATGTTCTGGCGCGTGGTGAAATGGCCGTAGCCCTTGTCCCACTTCTCGGCCAGCAGCGCGAGCTGGCGCATCTGCGCGCTCGACAGGGTGCCATAGGGGATCGCCACGCGCAGCATGTAGGCATGCAGTTGCAGGTAGAGACCGTTCATCAGGCGCAGCGGCTTGAACTCGTCCTCGGTGAGGTTGCCGGCGATGCGGCGCTCGACTTGGGAACGGAACTGGCGGTTGCGTTCCTGGATGAAGGCGGTGTCGAACTCTGTGTAGCGGTACATCTGGGTCTCCTGCGTCTGGCCTGGTCGCTGCGTGGGGGAAGGCGCCGGGTCAGGCGTCGGCTTCGGCCTGCTTGCCGTGGAAATAGTTCGAGGGGCCGGTGCGGCGGAAATCCTCGCGGAAGTGCGTCGGCTCGGCGCCGTTGGCCCCCAGCTTGACGTCGGCGAGGTAGACGCCCACCGTCTCGGCGGCGCGCGCCTGCGCGTCCAGAAGGCGCATCTGCGCAATGGCCTCGTCGGTGATCACCTCGGCCTTGGCAAGATCGCGCACCCAGCTGTCATCGGCTGCGAGGTAGATCACGTCGCCTTCGATCAGCGCGTTGGCGGTGACGACCTTGGGCGTGAAGGGCTTCGGCATCGGGATACACTCCGGGAGGGGGTTCGTTGCCATTCAATATAGAATTTTGTCCCCCCTTGCGGCCAGAGGGGCGGAAATATAAGGACATACGTCCCGTCCTGTGGTTAAGGATGGTGCAGACGTTCCAACGCAGGCGAAAGGGCGGAACAGCCATGTCCATCGACGAGACCGACCGGAAAATCCTTCTGGAACTGCAGGAGGACGCGGGGCGCTCGCTGGACGAGATCGCCCGTGCCGTGGGGTCATCAAAGACCCCGGTTTGGAATCGCATCCGCAAGATGCGCGAGGCCGGGATCATCGGCCCGCAGGTGGTGATCCCCGACCCCGAGAAGCTGGGCTTCGAGGCCTGTTTCTTCGTGCTGATCCGCACCTCCGAGCACGAGGCCGACTGGCAGCGCAAGTTCCTCAAGGCACTGCGCGAGCGGCCCGAGGTGATGGAGGCGCATCGCCTCGCCGGCGAGATCGACTATATCCTCAAGGTGCGGGTTAAAAATGCCCGCGCCTACGATGTCTTCTATCAGGCGCTGATTTCCGAGGTGAAGGTCTACAACGTGACCGCGCTGCTCTCGATGGAAGAGATCAAGAACACCAACGCGCTGCCGCTCTGAGGAGGCCGCACCATGACCAATGCGCCGAAACCGCAGGTTTCCATCACCTATTGCACCGGCTGCAATTGGCTCCTGCGCGCCGGTTGGATGGCGCAGGAGGTGTTGCAGACCTTCGGGCAGGACCTTGGCGGCGTGACCTTGGTCCCCGGTTACGGCGGGGTCTACGAGATCTCTGTAGACGGCGTGCTGCTCTGGGAGCGCAAGCGCGACGGCGGCTTCCCCGAGCCCAAGGTGATCAAGCAGCGCCTGCGCGATGTTATCGACCCCACGCGCGACCTCGGCCATTCCGACCGGCCGACCGGCGCCGGAACATGAAGTTTTTCCGACAGGCGTGACCTCGCGCCCTGCTGCGCTAGGTTGGCGACCAGAGCCCCATGCGGGCAGAAAGAGGGAGACCCAAAAGATGATCAACAAGAGCGGATCCGCGAACTGGCAGGGCGGGCTCAAGGATGGGACGGGCACCGTCTCGACCGAGTCCGGCGTGCTGAACAAGCAGAACTACGGGTTCAACAAGCGCTTCGGCGACGAGGCGGGCACCAACCCCGAGGAGTTGATCGCCGCGGCCCACGCCAGCTGCTTCTCGATGGCGCTGAGCAACATCCTCGGCGACTACGACCTCAAGGCCGACGACATCTCCACCGTCGCCACGGTCACGCTGGAACAGGACGATGGCGGCTTCTCGGTGACCAAGAGCCACCTGAAGCTGACCGCTTCGATCCCCGGCGCCAGCGAGGAGACCTTCATGGAGGCGGCGAACAAGGCCAAGGCCGGCTGCCCGATCTCCAAGCTGCTCAACGCCGAGATCACCATGGATGCGACGCTGGCCTGACCTGGCGCAGGACGCGAGAGGCGGGGCCCCTCGCGCTTGCCTCCGGAATAAGCCCCGGCGCTGAACAATATCCCAGACGCAAAGAGCCGCCCCGAGGGGCGGCTCTTTCGTATCGGGATGAGACCGCTTCAGCTTGCGCGACGCTGCTCGAAGCTGAGCGCGATGAACTCGGGCATGTGATCGCCCATGCCCACGACAGTGCCTTCGCGCTCGCCCTTGCGGCCACGGCCGCGGGGCTTGTCGCTGTTGCGCGGAGCACGTTCCTGCCGCTCGGCCACCTCCGGTGCGGGCGCGGGTGCCGGTGTGGGGGCCTCGGCGACGGCCTCGGCCTTCGGAGCCGCATCGACCTTGGGCGCGGCATCGCTGCGCTCCGAGCGGCGCGAGCGAGACCGGCTGCGCCTGGCGGGCTTTTCCTCGTCCTGCGTGACCGGTGCGTCCGAGACAGGGGTGCCGCGGACCGGCGAATCGACGCGGGGGATTTCTTTCTGGAGCAGCTTCTCGACTTCCTCGAAGTTCTTTTCGTCCTTCGGCACGACGATGGTGAAGGCCTTGCCCTTGCGCCCGGCACGGCCGGTGCGGCCAATGCGGTGAACGTAATCCTCGGCGTGGCTCGGCACGTCGAAGTTGAACACGTGGCTGACCGAGGGCACATCGAGCCCGCGCGCGGCCACGTCGGAGGCGATCAGCAGACGGACCGAGCCGTCACGGAACCCGTCGAGCGTGCGGGTGCGCTGCGACTGGTCGAGATCGCCGTGGATCGGCGAGGCGTTGTAGCCGTATTTCTTCAGCGACTTGGCGACAATATCGACGTCGACCTTGCGGTTGCAGAAGATGATCGCATTGGTGCAGGCATCGCCTTCCTTGTCGATCAGCGCGCGCAGCACGGCGCGCTTCTCGGAGGCTTCGCGATCCTTGCGCGAGGCCTTGAAGAAGACTGCGCCCTGCTCGATCGTCTCGGACGCCGTCGCCTGCCGGGCGACTTCGATGCGCTCGGGGCCGGACAGGAAGGTGTTGGTGATGCGTTCGATCTCGGGCGCCATGGTGGCCGAGAAGAACAGCGTCTGCCGGGTGAAGGGCGTCAGCGAGAAGATCCGCTCGATGTCGGGGATGAAACCCATGTCGAGCATCCGGTCGGCCTCGTCGACCACCATGATCTGCACGCCGGTGAGCAGCAGCTTGCCGCGCTCGAAATGGTCCAGAAGGCGGCCCGGGGTGGCGATCAGCACATCGACGCCCTTGTCGATCAGCTGCTCCTGCTCCTTGAACGAGACGCCGCCGATCAGCAGCGCCTTGGTCAGCTTGAGGTGCTTGGTATAGACATCGAAGTTCTCGGCGACCTGCGCCGCGAGCTCGCGCGTCGGGCAGAGCACAAGGCTGCGCGGCATCCGTGCCCGGGCGCGGCCGCGCGCCAGCAGGGTGATCATCGGCAGCGTGAAGGACGCGGTCTTGCCGGTGCCGGTCTGGGCGATGCCCAACACGTCGCGGCCCTCGAGCGCGGGGGGAATGGCGCCTGCCTGGATCGGCGTGGGCGTTTCGTAGCCCGCCTCTTCGATGGCTTTCAGCACCTTGGGGTTCAGGTTTAGGTCGGTAAACTTGGTCATGTAGGTCCGATGCAATGCGGACTCTTGAACGTGGCCCGCGCGTCTGATGAAGGGCCCGGATGGCCCGAAAGAGCCGCCCGAGGGCAGCCATGATGCGGGCTTGTACCGGAAACAGACGGGAAAGGTCAATCTGTAGGGGGTTTGGGCGGCGAAAAGGGCTGTTTCAGCCAGTTCTGAGGCGCCGGGGACACGGATTCGCGACGTTTTGGTAGGCGCATTCGCAGGAATCTTCCACGGCGGCAGGGACTCAGCGCTGCCGCCGGGCCATGAAAGCGAGCCGCTCGAAAAGATGGACGTCCTGTTCGTTCTTCAAAAGCGCGCCGTGCAGCTTGGGCAGGGCGTCCGCCCCGTCGCGGCGCAGATCGGCGGCGTCCAGGTCCTCGGCCAGCAACAGCTTGAGCCAGTCGAGCACCTCGGAGGTCGAGGGCTTCTTCTTCAGCCCCGGCTGCTCGCGCAGCTCGTAGAACTGGGTCAGAGCCTCGGTCAGCAGGGCAGGCTTGATGCCGGGGTGGTGGACCTCGACGATGCGGCGCAGGGTCTCTTCATCGGGAAAGCGGATGTAGTGGAAGAAGCAGCGGCGCAGGAAGGCGTCGGGCAGCTCCTTTTCGTTGTTCGAGGTGATGATGACGATCGGGCGTTGGCGGGCGCGGACCGTCTCTCCGGTCTCGTAGACGTGGAACTCCATGCGGTCGAGTTCCTGCAACAGGTCGTTGGGGAACTCGATATCGGCCTTGTCGATCTCGTCGATCAGCAACACCACCTTGCCCGGCGCCTCGAAGGCCTGCCAGAGCTTGCCCTTGCGGATGTAATTGCCGATGTCATGCACCCGTTCCTCGCCGAGCTGGCTGTCGCGCAGCCTGCTGACCGCGTCATACTCGTAAAGCCCCTGCTGGGCGCGGGTGGTGGACTTGATCGACCATTCGAGCATCGGCAGGCCGAGCGCCAGAGAGACCTGCCGTGCCAGCTCGGTCTTGCCGGTGCCCGGCTCGCCCTTGACCAGCAGTGGCCGCTCGAGGGTGATCGCGGCGTTGACCGCCATGGTCAGATCCTCGGTGGCAACATAGGCCTCGGTGCCCTGGAAGTTCAGGCTGGGCTGCTCGGTCATGGGGCGCTCCTCCGCGTCTGTCCCAGAGAGGGATAGAGCCCCGCAAACTTCGCTTCAAGCGGCCTTTGAAGCCGCTTTGGAAAGGCGCTGTCACACGGCGGTTACAAAATGAGCAGCTGCCGAAGATTCGTCCGCGACCTATCCCATTGTGTAGTGACATGGGGGGGTGGGTAGGATAACAGCAGCCTCGCAAGGGGTACCGGTTCCGGTCAGGATTTCCTCGCCGGACACCGGTTATGAAGAGGGAGCAGAAATGAAGTCCGAGACTTTTCTGCCCGACGATTACCGTCCGGCCGAAGACGAACCTTTCATGAACGAGCGTCAGACGGAGTATTTCCGCCGCAAGTTGCTCGCGTGGAAAAACGACATCCTCGCCGAAAGCCGCGATACGATCGAGGCGCTGCAGGAAGCCACCCGGAACATTCCCGACGTGACCGATCGTGCCAGCGAAGAGACCGACCGCGCGCTTGAACTGCGCACCCGTGACCGTCAGCGCAAGCTGGTCTCCAAGATCGACTCGGCGCTGCGCCGGATCGAGGAGGGAGAATACGGCTACTGCGAAGTGACCGGCGAGCCGATCAGCCTCAAGCGGCTGGATGCGCGTCCGATCGCCACCATGAGCCTCGAGGCGCAGGAGCGCCACGAACGCCGTGAGAAGGTGCATCGCGACGACTGACCCGGCGGTGTCCCGGCCAGCGGTCGGGGTGTAATAGCTTGACAAGACAGGACGCCGGGGCCATTGGCTCCGGCGTTTTCCTTTTTCGCCTTTAGCGGGAGCGGCGGCGTGCCGGGCAAGTCAGTCACGATCATCGGAGGGGGCATCGGCGGGTTCGCCGCGGCGCTGGCGCTGCGCCAGCGCGGCTTCGAGGTGCGCGTGCTGGAGCAGGCCGAGGCGATCTCGGAGGTCGGCGCGGGCCTGCAGATCAGCCCCAACGGGCTGCGGGTCATCGCGGCCTTGGGTCTGGCCGACGACCTGCGCGCCGGTGCCTGCCGGGCCCGGGCGGTGTCACTGCGCGACCATCGTCGGGGCGCCGAGGTGCTGCGGCTCGATCTCGGCCGGCTCCCGGCGGACTCGGAGTATCACTTCGTCCACCGCGCCGACCTTATCGGACTGCTGTCGCAGGCGGCGCGCGAGGCGGGCGCGCAGGTGCGGCTGTTGCAGAAGGTCTCGGCGGTGCACCCGGGCACGCCGGCGCGGCTGGAGATGGCCAATGGCGATTCCTGCTCCGCCGACCTGGTGGTCGGGGCCGACGGGCTGCACTCGGTGCTGCGCAGCGCACTCAACGGCGTGGCGGCACCCTTCTTCACCGGCCAGGTCGCCTGGCGCGCTGTGGTGCCCAATCTCACCGGCCATCCGCCCGAGGCGCGGGTCCACATGGGGCCGGGGCGTCATCTGGTGAGCTACCCGCTGCGCGGCGGCAGGATGGTCAACCTCGTGGCCGCCGAAGAGCGCCGCGGCTGGACCGAGGAAGGCTGGTCGCAATTCGACGATCCGGCCAACCTGCGCGCTGCCTTTGCCGGGTTCGGCGGCGATGTCCCGCAACTTCTCGCCGCGGTGGACCGCCCCGGGCTCTGGGGGCTCTTCCGCCACCCCGTGGCGCGGCGCTGGTACGGCGAGGGCACGGCGCTCCTCGGGGATGCGGCGCACCCCACGCTGCCGTTCATGGCGCAGGGCGCGAACATGGCGCTGGAGGATGCTTTCGTGCTTGCCTGCTGCCTGTCGTCCATCGACGACCGGCAGGCAGCGCTGGCGCGCTACGAAGGGCTCCGCCGGGACCGCTGCGACAGGATCGTGGCGGCCGCGACGGGCAATGCTTGGAAATATCACCTGAAGAACCCGCTCGTGCGCGGGGTTGCGCACCTTGGCATGGGAATGCTCGGCCGCCTCGCGCCAGAGCGCATGCTCGGTCAGTTTGACTGGATCTATGGCTACGACGCGACACGGGTCGCCTGAGGCGTTACCCTTAGGCGCTCATTCGTCTGCCCATTTCGCATCGGTGCCATAAAGCGGCACCGTCGAGAGCGAGACCTTGGCCGATCCCTCGGTCAGCTCCGCCGCATGGGCGAGGTAGATCAACGTCTGGTTCTTCTCGTCATAGATGCGTTTCACCCGCAGCGACTTGAGAATGATCGAGCGCGAGGCGCGGAACACGTCCTCGCCATCCTTGTCGCGGTCAATGTCGCCGATCAGGATCGGCCCCGTCTGCCGACAGGAGATCGAGGCATTGGACGGATCCTCGAACCAGTTGCCCTTGGACAACCGGTCCAGGAGGCCGCGATCGAAATAGGCGATGTGGCAGGTTACGCCCTCCACCTTCGGGTCGGCAATTGCATCGATCTCGATGTCGTTGCCGACCCAGTCAACGCCGACCTCCCCGACCTGCTCTGCAAGCGTCACAGAGGGCAGCAGACACAGCAGCGCGAGGAGGGCGGGTTTCATGGCGGGTCTCCGTGGAAGTATCAGAACACCACCCGACCATGCGCGCCCACGTCGGGCGTGTCATCCGTCATCTGTGCCTTGGCGATCTCGTAAAGGAAGCTTGCACCGCCGTTGCTGACCCAGACCTCTCCCTCTTTCGGGGTCATCTTGATCAGCTGCACAGCCTCGTCGTCCCGCCCGTCCTCGAACCAGGCGCCGGCGACCACGCTCCAGATCTCGTCGAGCTTCTCCTCGTCGTTCGAGATTTCCGCCGTGCCGTAGATATTGGCGTAGAGATGCGCCTTGGTGTCGGCGACGTGGAAGCTCACCTCGCCGCTGCTCTTGGCCGCGCGGTCCGCGGCCGAGCCTTTGGCGGTGATGAACCAGATGGCATTCTCCTCCTTGTCGGCATGCGGTGCCATCGGCACCGGGCGTTCGCCGTCCGCCGCCAGCAGCCCGGCGCGCACATCTTTCAGCTGTTTCCAGAAGTCCTGTTTGAGCTCGCTCATGTCATCCTTGGCCATCTTGTCGCTCCTTTTGGTTTGTCATCGCCTCAACGCGCCTTCGGCGGCGCTGTTCCTTGAGATCACGGCAGGGTGACACGCCTTTGCTGTTGACGGCTGACGTGTGGCGGGATTAGATATGAACAAGCGTTCAATAACCGCCGGGGAGGGGCGAGCTTATGTTCAACGCGGTCATGACCTTTGACCTTGGAGAAGACGTCAACGCGCTGCGCGAGATGGTGCATCGCTGGGCACAGGAGCGGGTCAAGCCGATGGCGGCGCAGGTCGACCGGGGCAACGTGTTCCCGAACGAGCTGTGGCGTGAAATGGGCGAGCTGGGCCTTCTGGGCATCACCGTGCCCGAAGAGTTCGGCGGGGCGGGCATGGGCTACCTGGCACATGTCATCGCGGTCGAGGAGATCGCCCGCGCCTCGGCCTCGGTCTCGCTCTCCTACGGCGCGCATTCCAACCTCTGCGTCAACCAGATCAAGCTCAACGGTTCGCCCGAGCAGCAGGCGAAATATTTGCCCGGGCTGGTGTCGGGAGAGCATGTCGGTGCGCTTGCCATGTCCGAACCGAACGCTGGATCGGACGTCGTCAGCATGAAGCTGCGCGCCGAGAAGAAGAACGACCGCTTCATCCTCAACGGCAATAAGTACTGGATCACCAACGGGCCGGACGCCGACACCCTGGTGGTCTACGCCAAGACCGACCCCGACGCCGGGTCGAAGGGGATCACCGCCTTCCTCATCGAGAAGAGCATGACCGGCTTTTCGACCTCGCCGCATTTCGACAAGCTCGGGATGCGCGGCTCGAACACCGCCGAGCTGATTTTCGACGACGTGGAGGTGCCCTTCGAGAACATCCTCGGCGAAGAGGGCAAGGGTGTGCGGGTGCTCATGTCGGGGCTCGACTACGAGCGCGTCGTGCTCGCGGGCATCGGCACGGGCATCATGGCCGCCTGTCTCGACGAGATCATGCCCTACATGGCCGAGCGCAAGCAGTTCGGCCAGCCAATCGGGAATTTCCAGCTCATGCAGGGCAAGATCGCCGACATGTACACGGCGATGAATTCGGCCCGCGCCTATGTCTACGAGGTCGCCAAGGCCTGTGACCGCGGCGATGTCACCCGGCAGGACGCCGCGGCCTGCTGCCTCTATGCCTCCGAGCAAGCGATGGTGCAGGCGCATCAGGCGGTGCAGGCGATGGGCGGCGCGGGCTTCCTTGCCGATGCACCCGTGGCGCGGCTCTTCCGCGATGCCAAGCTGATGGAAATCGGAGCCGGTACCTCGGAAATCCGCCGGATGCTGGTGGGTCGCGAGCTGATGAACGCGATGGGCTGAGAAGCATGTCCCGGTCGCTCTGGTATGCCCCTGCGCTGGCGCTTCTCGCGCTGGTGGCACTGGTGGCCTACCGCGCCGGGACGCAGGCGGCAGAGCTGACGGAAACCGAGGCGATTGCCACGGCCGCCACGCTCTACGCCGAGACCGGCCCCGGGGGGGCCGCGAGAAGCGATTGCACGGGGCGCCCCGGAGAGGCGCCGGTCTGGATCGTGGTGACCTGCGCGCGGGAGGATCTGGCGCATGTCTACGAGATGGACCGGCTGGGGCGCATCCTTCACGCGCGGGTCAGGAGGGGGCCGCAGACATGAACCCATTGTTGCCCGAAGGCACCTACGAGGAGATGCGCGCGCGCTTCGACTGGCGCGTTCCGCCCCGGCTGAACATGGCGGCGCAGGTCTGCGACGATTGGGCGGCGCTGGCGCCGGACCGGGTGGCGATCCTCGAGCATGGCCGCAGCCCGGTGACCTATGGCGAGCTGGCGCTGCTGTCGCGCCGGGTGCAGGCCGCGCTCGAGGCGCGGGGCGCCGTGCGCGGCGACCGGGTGGGGGTGTTGCTCTCGCAATCGCCGCTCTGCGCCGCGGCGCATATCGCGGCGTGGCGGATGGGGGCGATCTCGGTGCCGCTCTTCAAGCTCTTCCGCGAGGACGCCTTGCGCTCGCGGCTCGGCGACAGCGGGGCGCGGGTGGTGGTGACCGATGAGGAGGGCGCCGGGATGCTGGCACCCTTCGATCTGGAGGTGATCACCGATCTTCCCGCAGAACCCTCCGAGAGCGCGATCGCCGACACCGGTCCCGAGGACCCGGCGATCCTCATCTACACCAGCGGCACCACTGGCAAACCCAAGGGCGCGCTGCATGGCCACCGGGTGCTCATGGGGCACCTGCCGGGAGTCGAGATGAGCCACGACCGGCTCGGCCAGCCCGGCGATGTGCTCTGGACGCCGGCGGACTGGGCCTGGATCGGCGGGCTCTTCGACGTGGCGATGCCTGGATTGGCGCTCGGGGTCCCCGTGGTGGCCGCGCGCATGGCCAAGTTCGAGGTCTCTGAGTGCGCGAATATCTGCGTGGACCACTCTGTAAGAAATGTGTTTTTTCCGCCCACGGCCCTGCGCATGCTGAAGGCGTCGGATGTGCGTATCCCGGGCCTTCGCTCCGTCGCCAGTGGCGGCGAACCGCTCGGCGCCGAGATGCTGGCCTGGGGCCGAGACGCCTTTGGCCTGACCATCAACGAGTTCTACGGCCAGACCGAGTGCAACATGGTGGCGAGCTCGGCCGGCACGCTTTTCGATCCGCGCCCCGGCTGTATCGGCAAGCCGGTGCCGGGCCATGAGATCGCGGTGATTGACCCCGAGGGTGTGCCCACCGGGGGCGAAGGCGACGTGGCGGTCCGCCGGGGGTCGGCCTCGATGATGCTGGAATACTGGAAAAATCCACAGGCCACGGCGGAGAAGTTCCGCGGCGACTGGCTGCTGACCGGGGATCGCGGCACCTGGGAGGGCGATTACCTGCGCTTCCTCGGGCGCGAGGATGACGTGATTTCCTCCGCCGGCTACCGCATCGGCCCGGCGGAGATCGAAGATTGCCTGATCACCCATCCGGCGGTTCTGACCGTCGGCGTGGTCGGCAAGCCCGATCCGCTCCGCACCGAGATCGTCAAGGCCTATGTCGTGCTGAAAGACGGCGCCGAGGCGGATGCCGACGCATTGAAGTCCTGGGTGAAGGAAAGGTTGGCAACCTATTCTTGCCCAAGGGAAATATCGTTTCTTGAGGCGCTGCCCATGACGGTCACCGGCAAGGTGATCCGCAAGCAGCTGAAGGCCCGCGCCACGGCTGAGGCCGAGCAGGAAGCGGGTCGCCCAAAGGTTCAGGAGGACACATGAAACTGCAATCCCAGGCCATCCCGTCCTCCGAGGCGTTCAAGGCCAACCGCGCTGGCCATCTCGAGGCGCTGCGGGTCATCGAGCAGGCGGCGGCGCAGGCGGCGGCGGGCGGCGGGCAAAGAGCCCGAGAGCGCCACGTCTCGCGCGGCAAGATGCTGCCCCGCGAGCGCGTCGCCAACCTGCTCGATCCGGGCGCGCCCTTCCTAGAGATCGGTGCCACGGCGGCGCATGGCATCTACGGCGGCGACGCGCCCTGCGCCGGGGTGATCGCCGGGATCGGCCGTGTCATGGGCCGCGAGGTCATGGTGGTCTGCAATGACGCCACGGTGAAAGGCGGTACCTATTACCCGCTGACCGTGAAGAAGCACCTTCGCGCGCAGGAGATCGCCGAGGAAAACCATCTGCCCTGCATCTACCTCGTCGACAGCGGCGGGGCGAACCTGCCCAACCAGGACGAGGTCTTTCCCGACCGCGACCACTTTGGCCGCATCTTCTACAATCAGGCGCGGATGAGCGCCAAGAACATCCCGCAGATCGCCGTGGTCATGGGCTCCTGCACCGCGGGAGGGGCCTATGTGCCCGCCATGTCGGACGTGACGATCATCGTTAAGGAGCAGGGCACGATCTTTCTTGCCGGACCGCCGCTGGTGAAGGCGGCGACCGGCGAGGTGGTCAGCGCCGAGGAGCTTGGCGGCGGCGACGTGCACACCCGGCTCTCGGGCGTGGCCGACTACCTTGCCGAGGACGATGCCCACGCGCTGGCGCTGGCGCGGCGCGCGGTGGGCGGGCTCAACCGGGTGAAACCGGCGGGGGTCGAATGGCAATCCCCCGAGGCGCCTGCCTATGATCCCGAGGAGATCCTCGGCGTCGTGCCCGCCGACCTGCGCACGCCCTACGACATCCGCGAGGTCATTGCCCGGCTGGTCGATGGCTCGCGCTTCGACGAGTTCAAGCCGCGCTACGGCGAGACGCTGGTCACCGGCTTTGCCCATGTCGAGGGGTGCCCGGTGGGGATCATTGCCAACAACGGCGTGCTCTTTTCCGAGGCGGCGCAGAAGGGCGCGCATTTCGTCGAGCTCTGCTCGCAGCGCGGCATCCCGCTGGTGTTCCTGCAGAACATCACCGGCTTCATGGTCGGGCGCAAATACGAGAACGAGGGCATCGCCCGCCATGGCGCCAAGATGGTGACCGCGGTGGCGACAACCAACGTGCCGAAGATCACCATGCTGGTCGGCGGCTCCTTCGGGGCGGGGAACTACGGCATGGCAGGGCGCGCGTACCAGCCGCGGTTCCTGTGGAGTTGGCCCAACAGCCGCATCTCGGTGATGGGCGGGGCACAGGCGGCGGGGGTGCTGGCGACCGTGAAGCGCGATGCCATCGAACGCTCGGGTGGCAGCTGGTCCGAAGCCGAGGAGGCGGCCTTCAAGCAGCCGACCATCGACATGTTCGAAGAGCAGTCGCACCCGCTCTACGCCTCGGCCCGGCTCTGGGACGACGGCTGCGTCGATCCGCGCAAGTCTCGCGCCGTGCTGGCGCTTTCGCTGAGCGCGGCGCTCAACGCCCCGATCGAGGAGACGCGCTTCGGCGTGTTCCGGATGTGATGGGGCGGTCTTGGACGTGCGAGGGCTCTGCCCTCATGAAGAGAGCGGGCTCTACCCCCGTCGCCTGCGGCGACTCCCCCGGGATACTTGGGCCTAGAAGAATGAAGATGACGGGACGCGGAGACGGAGGCGGCGATGTTTGACACCCTGCTGATTGCCAACCGGGGCGAGATCGCCTGCCGGGTGATGCGCAGCGCCCGGGCGCTGGGGCTGAGGACCGTCGCGGTCTATTCCGAGGCGGATGCGGGCGCGCGGCACGTGGCCGAAGCGGACCTCGCCGTCTGCATCGGCGGCGCGGCGCCCTCCGAGAGCTACCTGCGCGGCGAGCGCATCATCGAGGCGGCGCTGGCGACCGGAGCAGGGGCGATCCATCCCGGCTATGGCTTCCTGTCGGAGAACCCCGAGTTCGTCGAGGCAGTGGAGGCGGCGGGGCTGATCTTCGTCGGCCCCTCGGCCTCGGCGATCCGCGCCATGGGCCTCAAGGACGCGGCGAAGCGGCTGATGGATGCGGCCGGCGTGCCGGTGGTGCCGGGCTATCTCGGCGAGGATCAGGACCCGGCGCGGCTTGCCAAGGAGGCCGAGGCGATCGGCTACCCGGTGCTGATCAAGGCCGTGGCGGGCGGCGGAGGCAAGGGCATGCGGCTGGTCGAGACGGCGGGGGACTTCCCGGCGGCGCTCGAGGGCGCCCGGGCCGAGGCGCGCGGCGCCTTCGGCAACGAGGCGGTGCTGATCGAAAAATACATCACCGCGCCGCGCCACATCGAGGTGCAGGTGTTCGGCGATGGCGAGACAGCCGTGCATCTGTTCGAGCGCGACTGCTCGCTGCAGCGGCGCCACCAGAAGGTGATCGAGGAGGCCCCGGCGCCGGGCATGGGCGAAGAGATGCGCGCCGCCATGGGGGCCGCCGCCGTGCGCGCCGCCGAGGCGATCGGATACAAGGGCGCGGGCACGGTGGAATTCATCGTCGACGGCTCGCAGGGACTGCGGCCCGATGGTTTCTGGTTCATGGAGATGAACACCCGCCTGCAGGTCGAGCATCCGGTGACCGAGGCGATCACCGGCGTTGACCTCGTCGAATGGCAGCTGCGCGTGGCGGGCGGCGAGCCACTGCCGCTGGCGCAGGAGGAACTGAGCATTGCCGGCCATGCCTTCGAGGCGCGACTCTACGCCGAGGACGTTCCGGCGGGCTTCCTGCCCGCGACCGGGCGGCTGGCGCATCTTGATTTCCCCGAGGATGTGCGCGCCGACAGCGGCGTGCGCTCGGGGGATGTGATCTCGCCGCATTACGATCCGATGATCGCCAAGCTGATTGTGCACGGGCCGACCCGCGCCGTGGCGCTGCGCCGGCTGGCGCAGGGGCTGCGGCACACGCGGGTGGCGGGCACGGTGACCAACCTTGCCTTCCTCGGGGCGCTGGCAGAGCACGCGGGCTTCGCCGCGGGCGAGGTCGACACCGGGCTGATCGGGCGCGATCTCGATGCGCTGATCTCGGTGCCCGAACTGGCGCCGCAGGTGGTGGCCGAGGCGGCGCTGGTGCTGGCCGGTCTCGACGGTGCCGCGGGCTGGGACATGGGCTTCACCCTCTGGGCGCCGCTGGCGCGTTCGGTCCTGCTGCGCCGGGGCGAGGAGGAACTGCCCTGCGTGCTGCGGATGCGCAGCGCGGACATGGTCGAGATCGACGTGCCCGGCGCGACGGTGCTCGCCGCCCGCTCGCAGGGCCGCTGGAGCTTCGACGGCGGTCCCGCCGCCGGGCATTTCCGCGAGGATGGCCACGTCACGGTCTTTGCCCATTACGGGCTGCGCTTCGACCTCGTCGAGCCGCTCGACCGCGCCGCCGAGGCAGGCGCGGGCGGCAACCTCGTCGAGGCGCCGATGCCGGGCAAGGTGGTCGCAGTCTTTGCCGAGCCGGGGGCGCAGGTCGCAGCGGGCGACCGTCTGGCGCTGCTCGAGGCGATGAAGATGGAGCACACGCTGCGCGCCGCGCGCGACGGCATCGTCGCCGAGGTGCTGGTCGCGGCGGGGGCGCAGGTCGAGGCCGGGGCAGCGCTGATCCGTCTGGAAGAGGAAGAGGCATGATCCGCCTCCACCACGTGCCGCAGTCGCGCTCGATGCGGGTGCTGTGGCTGCTCGAGGAACTGGGGTTGCCCTACGAGCTGGTGAGCGAGCGCTTCGACAAGTCGCTGCGGCGCGAGGACTATCTGGCGCGGTCCCCCGCGGGGCGGGTGCCGGCGCTGGAGATCGGCGGCGAGACGATGTTCGAATCCGGCGCGATCATGGAATACCTCTGCGAGCTCTACCCCGAGAAAGGGCTGGGGCGGACACGGGGCGACGCCGAGCGCCGCGACTACCTTGTCTGGCTGCATTTTGCCGAGACCATGAGCCAGCATTGCGCGGCGCTCACCCAGCAGCACCTGATGCTGCGCGAGGATGCCATGCGCTCGCCGGTGATCATGCAGCTCGAGGCGGCGCGGCTCGGCAAGTGCTTCGAGGCGATCGAGGCGCGGCTGGCGCAGAGTGGCGAGCACCTGCTGGAGGGATTCTCGGCGGTGGATATCGCGGTGGGGCAGGCGGTTTACATCGGGCGCCATTTCCGCAGCATCGAGGGGCTGACACGGCTCGAGGACTGGTACGCGCGGATCACGGGACGCGACGCCTTCCGGCGGGCTTTGCCGGAGGAGGGCGCGCGGCTCTACACGCGGGACTTCTATCCGGCGTGGGAGATGCCAGCCAGCTGAGCGGCGCTGCGCGTGCGGCAGAGGCCGCGCCGTGCGTATCTTGAGAGAGAAGAAGGGCCGGGGAGGGGCGGACGATGGGTGAGTTTGTCGAGATCTTCGAGGTGGGGCCGCGGGATGGCCTGCAGAACGAGGCGCGGCTGATTCCGGCGACGGAGAAGATCGCGCTGGTCGACTGCCTCAGCCGCGCGGGGTTCCGGCGCATCGAATGCGCCAGCTTCGTCAGCCCCAAGTGGGTGCCGCAGATGGCGACCTCGGCGGAGGTCATGGCCGGCATTCGCCGCGCGCCGGGGGTGCGCTACGCCGCGTTGACGCCGAACATGAAGGGGCTCGAGGCGGCTCTGGCGGCGAAGGTCGACGAGGTGGCGATCTTCGGCTCGGCCTCGGAAGGTTTCAGCCGCGCCAATATCAATGCCTCCGTCGCCGAGAGTCTCGAGCGCTTCGCGCCGGTGGCCGACGCGGCGCGGGCGGCGGGCTTGCCGGTGCGGGGCTATGTCTCCTGCGTGGTGGAATGCCCGTATGACGGGATGGTGGCGCCGGAGCAGGTGGCGAAGGTGGCGCAGGCATTGCTTGCCATGGGCTGCTACGAGATCTCTCTGGGCGATACGATCGGCCGGGCGACCCCCGAGGCGGTGACGGCGATGTTGCAGGCGGTGACGCCGGAGGTGCCGCCGGCGCAGCTCGCCGGGCATTTTCACGACACCGGGGGGCGGGCGCTCGAGAATGTCGAGGCGGCGCTGGCCATGGGGCTGCGGGTCTTCGACGCGGCGGTCGGCGGACTTGGCGGCTGCCCCTATGCGCCGGGGGCGGCGGGCAACGTGGCGACCGAGGCGGTGGCGGACAGGCTGGCGGCGCTTGGATATGAAACCGGGCTCGACCGCGCGGTGCTGGACGAGGCGGCGGCACTGGCGCGCGGGATGCGCAACGGATGAGCCGCGGGGCGGCAAGGGAGACCTTAGATGGCATTGATCGAGACGCGCATCGACGCGCGCGGCGTGGCGGAGCTGGTGCTGAACCGGCCCGAGAAGCACAACGCGCTCTCGGCGCAGATGATGACCGAGCTGGTGGCGGCCGCCGGGGCGCTCGCGGCGGAAGACAGCGTCCGCGTGGTGGTGCTGGCGGCGGAGGGGGCGAGCTTCTGCGCCGGCGGCGATCTGGCATGGATGCGCCAGCAGTTCGAGATGGATGGTGACACCCGCCGCCGCGAGTCGCGGCGCATCGCCGAGGCGCTCGGCGCGCTGGCCGCGTTGCCGCAGCCGCTGATCGGCAAGGTGCAGGGCAATGCCTTTGGCGGGGGTATGGGCCTCATCTCGGTCTGCGACGTTGTGGTCGGCGTCGAGGGCGCGAAGTTCGGCTTCACCGAAACGCGGCTTGGCCTGCTGCCCGCCAATATCGGCCCCTATGTGATCGCCCGCATGGGCGGGACCAAGGCGCGGGCGGTCTTCATGAGTGCCCGTATCTTCGGCGCGCAAGAGGCGCAGGCGCTCGACCTGCTGAACCGAGTCGTCACGCCCGAGGCGCTGGATGCGGCGGTGGAAGCGGAGATCGCCCCCTATCTCGATTGCGCCCCCGGTGCGGTGCGCGAGAGCAAGGCGCTGCTGACCGCGCTGGCCGGAAAGGTCACGCCCGCGCAGGTGGACATGGCGATCGACGCGTTGGCCGCGCGCTGGGAGACTGCCGAGGCGCAGGAGGGCATCGCCGCCTTCTTCGACAAGCGTCCGGCGCCCTGGGCCGCGCCGAAGCGGGACTGAGCCGGCTGGTGCCGCAGGGCGGCCGCGCGCCGCGCTGCTTGTGCGCGTTTCCGCCGCGGCCGGCCTGCGGCGAGGACAATCGGATCTCGTTTCCGTGATCATGGCGCTTTCTTTGGCAGCGCGGGGTGGGTGAGTCTGCCTCTGCGCGGAGAATGTATGCAACGGTCGACGGAAAAAATGCCGAAACATCAGTGATTACCTTGCGGAATGCGAAGTATCTCATTGTCGTGAAAGCATTTTCAGCATCCGTGAATATCTTGAGCGGTTGTTGACCCGGCTCGCACTCGGCGATAAGTCACTCACAGCAAGGCAACAAAGCCATGGTCTCCGTGCCGCTAAGCGGTGCGCCTCGCAAAGGAGCCACATCGTGGACGAGATGCTGCGGGAATATCTTCCCATCCTCGTTTTTCTCGCCGTCGCCGTGGGCCTCGGTCTGGTGCTCATCCTCGCGGCCGTCGTGCTGGCGGTGCGCAGGCCCGACCCGGAGAAAGTTTCGGCCTATGAATGCGGGTTCAACGCATTCGACGACGCGCGGATGAAGTTCGACGTCCGGTTTTACCTGGTCTCGATCCTCTTCATCATTTTCGATCTCGAGATCGCCTTCCTCTTCCCCTGGGCCACCGCCTTCAAGGATGTGAGCATGGTTGGCTTCTGGTCGATGATGGCCTTCCTTGCGGTGCTGACCGCGGGCTTTGCCTACGAATGGAAGAAAGGGGCCCTGGAATGGGAGTGACCGACGAGACGCCGCTGGTGACAGAGGTTCAGGGCGATGGCCGGCAGGGGCCGCGCATCAAGTCCGCTCCCTCGGCCCCGGTCGCCTACGGGCTCAACACCGCCGGGGGCGACCGCGAGGTCGCGACGCAGGCGCTGAACCGCGAGCTGCAGGACAAGGGCTTCCTGCTGACCTCCGTCGATGACGTGATCAACTGGGCGCGGACCGGCTCGCTGCACTGGATGACCTTCGGTCTGGCCTGCTGCGCCGTCGAGATGATGCAGACCTCGATGCCGCGCTATGATCTCGAGCGCTTCGGCACCGCGCCCCGCGCCTCGCCGCGCCAGTCGGACCTGATGATCGTCGCTGGCACGCTGACCAACAAGATGGCCCCGGCGCTGCGCAAGGTTTACGACCAGATGCCCGAGCCGCGCTACGTGATCTCGATGGGCTCCTGCGCAAACGGCGGCGGCTATTATCACTACAGCTATTCCGTGGTGCGCGGCTGCGATCGGGTCGTTCCGGTGGACGTCTACGTCCCGGGCTGCCCGCCGACAGCCGAGGCGCTGCTCTACGGGCTCATGGCCCTGCAGAAGAAAATCCGCCGCACCGGCACGATCGTGCGCTGAGCGCGGGAGGGGATGCAATGACGCAAGCACTGAACGAGCTGGGCGCCCACATCGAGGTCAAGCGCCCCGATTGCGTGATCGCCTGGGACGTCACCCACGGCGAGCTGAACGTGGACGTGGCTCCGGCGAACATCGCCGGGCTGGTGGAGTTTCTGCGGGCCGATCCGACCTGCCGCTTCTCGACGCTGGTCGACATCACCGCGGTCGACTACCCGAACCGCCCCAAGCGCTTCGACGTGGTCTATCACTTCCTGTCGATGTACCAGAACCATCGCATCCGCCTGCGCGTCTCGGTGCGCGAGGAGGAGATTGTGCCGTCGATCACCGCGCTGCACCCGTCGGCCAACTGGCTCGAGCGCGAGGTGTTCGACATGTTCGGCATCCTCTTCTCGGGGCACCCGGACCTGCGCCGCATCCTCACCGACTATGGCTTCCGCGGCCACCCGTTGCGCAAGGACTTCCCGACCACGGGCTATGTAGAGGTGCGCTACGACGAAGAGCTGAAGCGCGTTGTCTACGAGCCGGTGAAGCTGGTGCAGGAATACCGCCAGTTTGATTTCATGTCTCCCTGGGAAGGCGCGCAATACGTGCTGCCCGGCGATGAAAAGGCCGAGGAGGGGGCGAAGTGATGGACGGCTCCAAAGGTTTCGAAGACGCCCTCTCGGGCGAACAGAAGATCCGCAACTTCAACATCAACTTCGGCCCGCAGCACCCGGCAGCGCACGGCGTGCTGCGCCTCGTGCTCGAGCTAGACGGCGAGATCGTCGAGCGCTGCGATCCGCACATCGGCCTGCTGCATCGCGGCACCGAGAAGCTGATGGAGAGCCGCACCTACCTGCAGAACCTGCCGTATTTCGACCGGCTCGACTACGTCGGCACGATGAACCAGGAACACGCCTGGGTGCTGGCGATCGAGCGTCTGTGCAATGTCGAGGTGCCGCGCCGCGCCCAGCTGATCCGCGTGCTCTACTGCGAGATCGGGCGCATCCTGAACCACCTGCTGAACGTCACCACGCAGGCCATGGACGTGGGGGCGCTGACGCCGCCGCTCTGGGGCTTCGAGGAACGCGAGAAGCTGATGGTCTTCTACGAGCGGGCCTGCGGCGCGCGTCTGCACGCGGCCTACTTCCGCCCCGGCGGCGTCCACCAGGACCTGCCGCCCGAGCTGATCGACGACATCCTTGCGTGGTGCCAGCAGTTCCCGGCCCGCCTGCAGGACATTGACGATCTGCTCACCGAGAACCGCATCTTCAAGCAGCGCAACGCCGATATCGGCGTGGTGACCGAGCAGGACATCCAGGAGCACGGCTTCTCGGGCGTCATGGTGCGCGGTTCCGGCCTTGCCTGGGACCTGCGCCGCGCGCAGCCCTATGAGTGCTACGACGAGTTCGACTTCAAGATCCCCGTCGGCAAGAACGGCGACTGCTACGACCGCTACCTCGTCCGCATGGCCGAGATGCGCGAGAGCGTGAAGATCATGGTCCAGGCCTGCGAGAAGCTGAAGCTGCCCGAGAACCAGGGCGACGTGCTGGCGCGCGGCAAGATCACCCCGCCGAAGCGGTCCGAGATGAAGACCTCGATGGAGGCGCTCATCCACCACTTCAAGCTCTACACCGAGGGCTTCCACGTGCCCGCAGGCGAAGTCTACGCCTGTGTCGAGGCGCCCAAGGGCGAGTTCGGCGTCTACCTAGTCGCCGACGGCAGCAACAAGCCCTATCGCGCCAAGCTGCGCGCGCCCGGCTTCCTGCACCTGCAGGCGATGGACTATATTTGCAAGGGCCACCAGCTGGCCGACGTCGCGGCGATCCTCGGCTCGCTCGACATCGTGTTCGGAGAGGTTGACCGATGATGATCCGTGTTTCCGCCGCGCTTTGCGCGCTTGGCCTGCTGGCCGCCTGTGCCATGCCCCCCAAGGGCACCGACGAGCAGGACCTCATGGCCTGGGACGACGCTGTGACCTCGATTGGTTGCGAGCTGGTGTCCGAGAGCGACTACCAGCCGGTCGAACTGCAGAGCGGCCTGAGCCGCACGCAGGTGCAGGAGATCGCCGCCTACAAGGTCAAGACCGAAGAGGCCGTGCCCAGCGAAACCGGCGGCGTGCGCCTGGTGACCGGAAGCTGCGCGCCGGCGGTGTCCGCCGAACCGGTGGCTGACGCAGAGACCGCCGAGACAGCGGCGGGCTGACAGAATAAGGAGCGGCGGGGCACCGGCCCCGTCCCAACGCCGCGGCGGCGCCTCCGCCCCCGGCCAATGACATGAACCGAAGGTCCGTTTGCCCATGCTGCGCCGTCTTCATCACGAACAGCCCGAGAGCTTCGCTTTCACGCCCGCCAACATGGACTGGGCGGAGGCGCAGGTCAGCAAGTACCCCGAAGGCCGTCAGGCCAGTGCGATCATCCCGCTGCTGTGGCGGGCGCAGGAACAGGAGGGCTGGCTGAGCCGGCCCGCCATCGAATATGTCGCCGACATGCTGGGCATGGCCCACATTCGCGCGCTCGAGGTGGCGACCTTCTACTTCATGTTCCAGCTGCAGCCGGTGGGCAGCGTGGCGCACGTGCAAATCTGCGGCACCACGTCCTGCATGATCTGCGGCGCAGGCGAGCTGATGGAGGTCTGCAAGGCCAAGATCGCCGCCAGGCCGCATGAGGTTTCCGCCGACGGCAAGTTCTCCTGGGAAGAGGTCGAATGTCTTGGCGCCTGCTCGAACGCGCCGATGGCGCAGATCGGCAAGGATTACTACGAGGACCTGACCGGCGAGAAGCTGGCCGAGATCCTTGATGCCATGGCGGCCGGCAATGTGCCCACGCCCGGCCCGCAGAATGGCCGCTTCGGCTCCGAGCCGCTCGGCGGCCCGGTGGTGCTGACCGGCGACAAGGACGAGACGCTCAATGCCTCCGTCGCGCTGGCGACCGAGATCGGCGACACGATCAAGCGCATCGACGGCACCGAGGTGCCGCTGCGCGCGCCTTGGCGCGACCGCTCGAACGAGAAGGGCGATGCAAGCCCCAACACCCATACACCGAAGCTCTCGGAAGGGGCCCCGGCCGATGAGACCGGCATCGATAAGCGTCAGGCCCCGGTGACCCCGGCGGCCGATGTGAAGTCGGACCCGGAGCCTGCGGAGCCGAAGCCGCTGGGTAAGGAAAACAACGACGATTGATCCAATGACATAGCCAGGGAGAGAGAGATGACAGACGTGACGATGCAGGACGGATGCACCCGCAAGAGCTGGATATCAGCGGCCGTGATCGGCGTCGTCGTCGCGCTCTTCGCGCTGGGTGGGCACAAGGGGATCGTGGCGGCACTGCTGCTGGGTCTTCTCGCGACCGGCCTGCTCGGCTCTCTCTTCATCTGGCTCTCCTGCGCCCCGGTGCCGAAATTGGGCGAGCGCTCGCCGATCTCGCGGCTGACGCCTTCGGTCGAGGGCGAGGTGCCTGCGGTTCCCGAGCATGCTCCGGCGGCGCCGGCGCCGCTGATGGCAGCTCCGGCAGAGGCCCCCGAGGCCAAGCCCGAGAAGGCGCCCGAGCCCGCCCCGGCTGCGGCGGAGGAAAAGACCCCGGCCGCGGCTGCGGAAACGGCAAAGGAAAAGACCCCCGCCGCGGCTCCGGCAGCGGTGGCGGATGAAAACGAAGGGGGCTCGCAGCCCGTGGCGCTGGCGCAGCCGCGCTCGGGCAGCGCGGACAACCTGAAGGAAATCAAGGGCGTTGGGCCCAAGCTCGAGTCGCTGCTGCACGAGCTGGGCATCTACCATTTCGACCAGATCGCGGGCTGGAGCTCGGCCGAGGTCGCATGGATGGATGAGAACCTGAAAGGGTTCCGCGGCCGGGTCTCGCGCGATGACTGGATCGGGCAGGCCAGGATACTCGCGGCGGGCGGGGAGACCGAGTTCTCCAAGCGCGTCGAGGATGGCGAGGTCTACTGACCCGCCGCAGGAATGAAGGTGCCGCCGGGACAGCCCGGCGGCGCGGGACAAAGGAACCGGACCGAAGATGAGCGGACAGGACCAGCACAACCGGCAGGGGCGCATCACCGCGCTTGTCATTGCCGGGACCGGGCTGGCCTGGATCGCCGCGACGGTCGCGGGCGAGATGCTGGGCTGGACCCAGCGCACGAGGGCGTTCTTCGACCTGGCCGCGCTGGCCGGGTTCGGGACGGCGATCTGGATGATTTACGGGCTCTGGCGGTCACGCCGGAAAGACAAGGACTGAGCGATGCTGAAGGACGAAGATCGGATCTTTACCAATCTCTACGGCATGCAAGACCGCTCCCTCGCCGGGGCGAAGAAGCGTGGCCACTGGGACGGCACGGCCGGCATCATCGCCAAGGGCCGCGACTGGATCATCGACGAGATGAAGGCCTCGGGCCTGCGCGGTCGGGGCGGGGCGGGCTTCCCGACCGGCCTCAAGTGGTCCTTCATGCCCAAGGAAAGCGATGGTCGCCCGGCCTATCTGGTGATCAACGCCGATGAATCCGAGCCCGCGACCTGCAAGGACCGCGAGATCATGCGCCACGATCCGCACACGCTGATCGAGGGCGCGCTGATCGCTTCCTTCGCGATGAACGCGCATGCGAGCTACATCTACATCCGCGGCGAATACATCCGCGAGCGCGAGGCGCTGCAGGCGGCCATCGACGAGTGCTACGACGCGGGCCTGCTGGGCAAGAACGCCGCCGGCTCGGGCTGGGATTTCGATCTCTACCTGCACCACGGCGCCGGCGCCTATATCTGCGGCGAGGAAACCGCGCTGCTGGAAAGCCTCGAGGGCAAGAAGGGCATGCCGCGGATGAAGCCGCCGTTCCCGGCGGGCTCGGGCCTCTACGGCTGCCCGACCACGGTGAACAACGTCGAATCCATTGCGGTCGCCCCGACCATCCTGCGCCGCGGCGCGACCTGGTTCTCCTCCTTCGGGCGGCAGAACAACGCGGGCACCAAGCTCTTCGCCCTGACCGGCCACGTGAACACGCCCTGCGTCTTCGAAGAGCAGATGTCGCTGCCGGTGCGCGAGCTCATCGAAAAGCACGGCGGCGGCATCCGCGGCGGCTGGGACAATCTCAAGGCGATCATCCCCGGCGGCGCGTCCTGCCCGATCCTGCCCAAGGACAAGCTCGAAGACGCCATCATGGACTTCGACTGGATGCGTCAGAACCAGTCTTCCTTCGGCACCGGCTGCATGATCGTCATGGACCAGAACACCGACGTGATCAAAGCCGTCTGGCGCCTGTCGAAGTTCTTCAAGCACGAAAGCTGCGGCCAGTGCACGCCGTGCCGCGAGGGCACCGGGTGGATGATGCGGGTCATGGACCGCCTGGTGAGCGGCGATGCGGAGGTCGAGGAGATCGACATGCTGCTCAACGTCACCAAGCAGGTCGAGGGCCACACGATCTGCGCGCTCGGCGACGCGGCGGCCTGGCCGATCCAGGGTTTGATCCGTCACTTCCGCGAAGAGATCGAGGATCGGATCAAGGCCAAGCGCACCGGGCGCATGGGCGCCATGGCGGCTGAGTGATCTGATGCGGGTGACGATGTTACGTGGTGGTTTTGGTCTGATGACAGCGCTCGCAGTTGCGGGCTGCGCAGCCACGCCTTCGGGCAACGGTTTTGCGGGCGGCTCTGTCGCGAACCGCTGGGAACAGCGGGTGGTGACCATCTCCATGGCCGAGCGCATTGCCGACGCCTGCCACGACGAGGGCATCTACCTTGCCCCGTCGCGCTGGGGCGGGGCGGCACACCGTGCGACCGAGGAAATGGCCGAGCAGGGCGTCGACCGGGCCGAGCTCGAGGCGGCTTTCCGGGCGCAGGACTTCGGGGCGCTGTCGGTCGAGATCGACGAGGCACTGGCCCGCAAGGGCGTCGAGAGAGGCCGGCCGCAGAGCCTGTGCCGCGTCGGCGCGCAAGAAATCGCGGCGGGGTCCGACCTGGGCCTTACGCTGAAGAAGGGATGACCATGGGACCTCACAGCGGATCGCTCGTCCGGACTGGCGGCCTGCTGGCGCTCGCCGCGCTGCTCGCCGCCTGCGGGCCGAGCAAGGATGATCCCGAGTTCGGCGGCTTGCAGTTCCGCGGCGGGGCAAAGCCGGTGGGCGACGATCGGGCGAACTTCGTCGTCACGATCAGCAATGCCGCCCGCGCGCCCTATGCGGCGGCCGATGCCGGGATCTACGAGGGCACCAAGTACTGCATCCACTACCTTGGCACCTCGGACATCGCCTGGGCGATGGATCCCGCGGCGGTGCGGCGGCAGCCGGTGCTCTCGGGCAGCGATCTCCTGCTGCGTGGGCGCTGCGTGGAATGAGTGGGAGCATGCTCATATGGGCGGGTCTTCCGGGCGGCTATTGCATAGCCACCGGCCCCGGCCCCACATCCCTTGGCGAGGGAGCCCGCCTTTCGGCGCCCTCCGTACTGCGCCAATGGAGAGATGATATGAGCAACCTCAGAACCGCCGTCTTCGCCAGCCTGCTGGGAGCGCTCGCGCTGCCCTCCGCCGCGATGGCCAAGCCGCCGCTCGGCGAGGTGCGCGAGATTCACGACGGGCTGCTGGCCGTGGGCATCGCCGACGAGATCCGCAACCGCTGCGACGACATCAGCGCCCGGATGTTGACGGCCATGGGCACCCTCCACGCGCTGAAGAAGCGGGCGCGTGCGCTTGGCTACAGCAACGAGGAAATCGAGGATTACGTCACCTCGAAGGCCGAGAAGAAGAAAATGCGCGCCGAAGGCGTGGCCTATATGGCCGCGCGCGGCGTCACTGCGGACGACACCGCGGGGCTCTGCCGCGTCGGCCGCGAGGAAATTGCAAGGGGCAGCGCCATCGGCGCGCTCCTGAGGGAGAAATGATGCGACACGCGACGTGCATATCCCCCAGCGCCCCGCCGCAGGCGGCGGGCGCGTCGCGTGTGTCACCAGTCATGGGAAAATGCCAATGACCAACCTTCGTAAGATCGTCATCGACGGCACCGAGATCGAGGTGGACGGGTCGATGACCCTGATACAGGCCTGTGAGGAAGCCGGCATCGAGGTGCCGCGCTTCTGCTATCACGAGCGCCTGTCCATCGCCGGCAACTGCCGCATGTGCCTTGTCGAGGTGGTCGGCGGCCCGCCCAAGCCCGCGGCCTCCTGCGCCATGCAGGTGCGCGACCTGCGGCCCGGCCCCGAGGGCCAGCCGCCGGTCGTGAAGACCAACTCGCCGATGGTCAAGAAGGCCCGCGAGGGGGTGATGGAGTTCCTGCTCATCAACCACCCGCTCGACTGCCCGATCTGTGACCAGGGCGGCGAATGCGACCTGCAGGACCAGGCCATGGCCTATGGCGTCGACTTCTCGCGCTTCCGCGAGCCGAAGCGCGCCACCGAGGATCTCGACCTCGGCCCGCTGGTCGAGACCCATATGACCCGCTGCATCTCCTGCACCCGCTGCGTGCGCTTCACCACCGAGGTGGCGGGCATCACCCAGATGGGCCAGACCGGGCGCGGCGAGGATGCCGAGATCACCTCGTATCTGAACGAGACGCTCGACTCGAACCTGCAAGGCAATATCATCGACCTGTGCCCGGTGGGCGCGCTGGTCTCGAAACCCTATGCGTTCACCGCCCGCCCGTGGGAGCTGACCAAGACCGAATCCATCGACGTGATGGACGCGCTCGGCTCCAACATCCGCGTCGACACCAAGGGCCGCGAAGTCATGCGCTTCCTGCCGCGGAACCATGACGGGGTGAACGAGGAATGGCTCTCGGACAAGAGCCGCTTCGTCTGGGACGGCCTGCGCCGTCAGCGTCTCGACCGGCCCTACATCCGCAAGGACGGCAAGCTGAAGCCCGCCACTTGGCCCGAGGCGCTCGCCGCCGCGGCCACGGCGCTGAAGGGGGCCAAGAAGGTGGCCGGCCTTGTCGGCGATCTCGCCCCGGTCGAGGCGGCCTTCTCGCTCAAGCAGCTGATCGAAGCGCTCGGCGGCTCGGTCGAATGCCGCACCGACGGTGCGCGTCTGCCGGTCGGCAACCGCTCGGCCTATGTGGGCAACGTGACGATCGAGGAAATCGACACGGCAAAGGAAATCGTGCTGATCGGCACCAACCCGCGCGACGAGGCACCGGTGCTGAACGCCCGCATCCGCAAGGCCTGGATCGCCGGCGCCGAGGTCAAGCTGATCGGCGAGGCCGCCGACCTGACCTATGACGTGACGCACCTCGGCGCGGACCGCGCGGCCCTGGCCGATGCGAAGGTTGGCGACGATGCCATCGTGATCGTGGGGCAGGGCGCGCTGCGCGAGGCCGACGGTCTGGCTGTGCTGGCCGCCGCACAGGCGCTCACCGGCAAGGTCCTGGTGCTGCACACCGCCGCGTCCCGTGTCGGCGCGCTCGACGTGGGCGCGGTGACCGAGGGCGGTCTGGAGGCGGCCACCAAGGATGCGGACGTGATCTACAACCTTGGCGCCGACGAGATCGAGATCGAGGCGGGCGCCTTCGTGATCTACCAGGGCTCGCACGGTGACCGTGGCGCGCATCGCGCCGACGTGGTCCTGCCGGGCGCTGCCTATACCGAAGAAAACGGTCTTTTCGTCAACACCGAGGGCCGGCCGCAGCTCGCCTTCCGCGCCGGTTTCGCGCCGGGCGAGGCGAAAGAGAACTGGGCGATCCTGCGGGCGCTCTCGGCCGAGGTCGGCAAGACCCTGCCGTGGGACAGCCTCGCGCAGCTTCGTCAGGCGCTGGTCGCCGCGGTGCCGCACCTGGCGCAGATCGACGTGGTGCCGGAAAACGAATGGACCCCGCTCGAGACCGACAAGCTGGGCAAGGCTTCCTTCCGCAACGCGGTCAAGGACTTCTGGCTGAGCAACCCGATCGCCCGCGCCTCGGTGCTGATGGCCGAGCTTTCGGCGAACGCAAAGGCGCGCCGCGACGCGCCCATGGCCGCCGAGTGAGCCATGCGCACGCGGATATCCCTCTTCATGGCGGCACTGGCCGCGCTCTGTGCCTGCGAGCAAAGCTCGCAGGCGACGGATCGCGCCATGCCGTCCTACGAGGGGATCGAGACGCGGCTGCTGGACGGCGATCTGGTGAATTTCCTCGTGTCCATGCGCGGTGCGCGCGGCTCGGAGGATGTAGAGACCTACGCAGATTGCGCCGCGGCGCAGTACGCGCTGATCCGCGGCTACGGATTTGCGCGACATCTGCGGACGAATGTATCGGAAGAGGGTGGCCTCTGGCGCGGAGATGCTGTTTACACCATCTCGGCGGCGCTGCCCCGCGGGCTCAAGACGATCGACGCGGAAGTCGTCGCGTCAGCCTGCACCGAGAACGGAATACCGATGGTGTGAGGGACACTTGATGGCAGACTTCTTCGCAACCCCCTTCGGCATCTTCATCCTTGTGCTCGCGCAAACCCTTGCGGTCGTGGCCTTCGTGATGATCTCGCTGTTGTTCCTGGTCTATGGAGACCGCAAGATCTGGGCCGCCGTCCAGATGCGGCGCGGCCCCAACGTCGTGGGGGTGTTCGGCATTCTCCAGTCGGTGGCGGACGCTCTGAAATACATCCTCAAGGAAGTGGTGATCCCGGCGGGCTCTGACAAGAGCGTGTTCCTGATGGCGCCGCTGGTTTCCTTCGTCTGTGCGATGATCGCCTGGGCGGCGATCCCGTTCAACGACGGCTGGGTGCTGGCGGACATCAACGTGGCGATCCTCTACGTGATGGCGATCAGCTCGCTCGAGGTCTACGGCGTGATCATGGGGGGCTGGGCGTCGAACTCGAAGTACCCGTTCCTCGGATCGCTTCGCTCGGCGGCGCAGATGATCTCTTACGAGGTGTCGATCGGCCTGATCATCATCGGCGTGATCATCTCGACCGGCTCGATGAACTTCGGCGACATCGTGCGTGCCCAGGACGGTGGCCTCGGCCTGTTCAACTGGTACTGGCTGCCGCACTTCCCGATGGTGTTCCTTTTCTTCATCTCGGCGCTGGCCGAGACCAACCGCCCGCCGTTCGACCTTCCCGAAGCGGAATCCGAACTGGTGGCCGGCTACCAGGTGGAATATTCCTCGACGCCCTTCCTGCTGTTCATGGCAGGTGAATACATCGCGATCTTCCTGATGTGCGCGCTGACCTCGCTGCTGTTCTTCGGCGGCTGGCTGTCGCCGATCCCCGGCCTGCCCGACGGCGTGCTGTGGATGGTCGCGAAGATGGCGTTCTTCTTCTTCATCTTCGCGATGGTGAAGGCGATCACCCCGCGCTACCGCTACGATCAGCTGATGCGCCTTGGCTGGAAGGTCTTCCTTCCGTTCAGCCTGTTCTGGGTGGTCTTCGTGTCCTTCGCGGCGAAATTCGGATGGTTCTGGGGCGTCTTCGCCCGCTGGACCACGGGAGGTTAAGCAACCATGGCATCGATCGATTACGGCCGGGCAGCCAAGTATTTCCTGCTGGCGGACTTCATCAAGGGGTTCCAGCTGGGCCTGCGCTACTTCTTCGCGCCCAAGCCCACGCTGAACTACCCGCACGAGAAGGGCTATCTGTCGCCGCGCTTCCGGGGCGAGCACGCGCTGCGCCGCTACCCCAACGGCGAAGAGCGCTGCATCGCCTGCAAGCTCTGCGAGGCGATCTGCCCGGCGCAGGCCATCACCATCGACGCCGAACCGCGCGACGACGGCAGCCGCCGCACCACGCGCTACGACATCGACATGACGAAATGCATCTACTGCGGCTTCTGCCAGGAGGCCTGCCCGGTGGATGCGATCGTCGAGGGGCCGAACTTCGAGTTCTCGACCGAGACGCGCGAGGAGCTTTTCTACGACAAGGAAAAGCTGCTGGCGAACGGCGATCGCTGGGAAGCAGAGATCGCCCGAAACCTCGAACTCGACGCCCCGTACCGCTGACCGCTGAGGCATCACAGGAAGCCATGACCGCCACCGTCGCCCGCCCCCTCCGCACAGCCCTCCGCGCCCAAGCGCGGGGCAGGGCAGGGTACGCGCAGACAGGAGCGCGATCATGACCGATCCCAAGAAGCCCTTCGACACGACGCCCTTCGAGCTGATGATGACCCAGGCGCAGGAAATGGCGAAAGCCTTCAACCCCGCGCTTGAGAGCTTCGCGCCAAAAGAGTTCGAGAAGCTCTGGCCGACCATGCCCAAGGACATCATGGAGTTCTGGTTCGGCAAGGGCATGTCGAAGGACGGGCTCGATGCCAAGACCCGGCTCTTGCTGACCCTGGCCGGGCTGACCATGCAGGGTGCCCAGGCCGACACGCCGGTGCGCATGACCGTGCGCCACCTCATCGAGGCCGGCGCCACGAAAGACGAGATCGCCGAGACCATCGCCCATATGTCGATGTTCGCCGGCATACCCGCCATGACCCGCGCCATGGAGCTTGCGCGCGAGGTGATGGAAGACAACAAGGATGACGCAAAATGACCGTGTTCGCCTTCTACCTCTTTTCGCTTTGCGCCATCGCGGGCGGGCTGTTCACGGTGATCGCCCGCAACCCGGTGCACTCGGTGCTCTGGCTGATCCTCGCCTTCCTCAGCTCGGCGGGGCTCTTCGTTCTGCTGGGCGCGGAATTCGTCGCGATGCTGCTGATCATCGTCTACGTGGGTGCCGTGGCCGTGCTCTTCCTCTTCGTGGTGATGATGCTCGACGTCGACTTCGCCGAGCTGCGCGCGGGGATGGCGAAATACATGCCGCTGGCGCTGCTCATCGGGGTCGTCATCCTGATGCAGCTCGGCATGGCCTTCGGCGGCTGGCAGGCCTCGGAACTGGCGTCGAGCCAGCTTTCGGCCCCGACCCCCGCGCCCGAGCAGATGCAGAACACCGTCGCGCTCGGCGTGCTGCTCTATGACCGCTACTTCCTGCTGTTCCAGCTGGCGGGGCTGATCCTGCTGGTCGCGATGATCGGGGCGATCGTGCTCACGCTGCGCCATCGCACCAACGTCAAGCGCCAGAACGTGCTGCACCAGATGTGGCGCGATCCGGCCAAGGCGATGGAGCTGAAGGACGTGAAGCCCGGGCAGGGGCTCTGAGGTGCTTCCCGCCGCGCCGCCCGGGAGGGCTGCGCGCGGCGGGCAACGGGATATGACGCGGACCCACCCGTCAAAGGGCCGCGAGGGACTAGAAGAATCGGGGCAGAGACCCGGAGGGATGCATGATCGGACTTGAACATTACCTGACGGTGGCGGCCGTGCTGTTCGTCATCGGGATTTTCGGGATTTTCCTGAACCGGAAGAACGTGATCATCCTGTTGATGTCGATCGAACTCATCCTTCTTTCGGTGAACATCAATTTCGTCGCCTTCTCGGCCTTCTTGGGCGATCTGGCGGGGCAGGTCTTCACGCTCTTCGTGCTGACCGTGGCCGCCGCCGAGGCGGCGATCGGCCTGGCGATCCTGGTCTGCTTCTTCCGCAACCGCGGCTCGATTGCCGTGGAAGACGTCAACGTGATGAAAGGCTGATCGCCCATGGAGACGATTATTCTCTTCGCCCCGCTGCTGGGCGCGGTGCTGGCCGGGTTCGGCTGGCGCTTCATCGGCGAGAAAGGGGCCATGTGGGTGACCACCGGCCTGCTGTTCCTGGCCTGTCTGCTGTCGTGGATCGTGTTCCTCACGCTCGGCGAGGCGGAAACCATTCCTCTGTTCCGCTTCATCGAGTCGGGCTCGCTGAGCACCGAATGGGCGATCCGCTCGGACCGGCTGACGGCGATCATGCTGATCGTGGTCACCACGGTCTCGGCGCTCGTGCACCTCTACAGCTTCGGCTACATGGCGCATGATCCGCAGTTCAAGGAAGGCGAGAGCTACAAGCCGCGCTTCTTTGCCTATCTGTCCTTCTTCACCTTCGCGATGCTCGCGCTGGTGACCTCGGACAACCTGGTGCAGATGTTCTTCGGCTGGGAAGGTGTGGGCGTCGCGTCCTACCTGCTGATCGGCTTCTACTACAAGAAACCCTCGGCGGGCGCCGCGGCGATGAAGGCCTTCATCGTCAACCGCGTGGGCGACTTCGGCTTCCTGCTTGGCATCCTCGGGCTCTTCTTCCTGACCGACTCGATCCGCTTCGACGACATCTTCGCCGCGGCTCCGCAGCTGGCGGAAACGCAGTTGACCTTCCTCTGGACCGACTGGAACGCGGCAAACCTGCTGGCCTTCCTGCTCTTCGTCGGTGCGATGGGCAAATCGGCGCAGCTCCTGCTGCACACCTGGCTGCCAGACGCGATGGAAGGCCCGACCCCCGTCTCGGCGCTGATCCACGCCGCGACCATGGTCACCGCCGGTGTCTTCCTCGTCTGCCGCATGTCGCCGCTGATGGAATACGCGCCCGAAGCGATGGCCTTCGTCACCTTCCTCGGCGCCACGACTGCCTTTTTCGCGGCGACGGTCGGCCTCGTGCAGAACGACATCAAGCGCGTCATCGCCTATTCGACCTGTTCGCAGCTCGGCTACATGTTCGTGGCGGCGGGCGTCGGCGTCTATTCGGCGGCGATGTTCCACCTGCTGACCCACGCCTTCTTCAAGGCGATGCTGTTCCTCGGTGCCGGCTCGGTCATCCACGCGATGCACCACGAGCAGGACATGCGGAACTACGGCGGGCTGCGCGGCAAGATCCCCTACACTTTCTGGGCGATGATGATCGGCACGCTGGCGATCACCGGCGTCGGCATCCCGCTCACCCACATCGGCTTCGCCGGCTTCCTGTCGAAGGACGCGATCATCGAGAGCGCATGGGCCGGAACCGCGGGCGGCTACGCCTTCTGGATGCTGGTCATCGCGGCGCTGTTCACCTCGTTCTACTCGTGGCGGCTGATCTTCCTGACCTTCTACGGCCGTCCGCGCGGCGACAAGCACACGCATGAGCACGCGCATGAAAGCCCCAAGGTCATGACCATTCCGCTGGCGGTTCTCGCCGTGGGCGCGGTCTTTGCCGGGATGGTCTTCTACGGCCCGTTCTTCGGCGACCATGACAAGGTGAACCGCTTCTTCGGTATCCCCGCCCATTACGCGGAAGCCTCTGAGGAGGGCCATGGCAACGCGGTCACTGAAGAGCACGCTGCCACCGAGGCGCACGGCGAGGAAACCGCCGTCGCGACCGAGGAGCAGGGCACCGAGACCTCGGAGGTCGCCACAGAGGCAGCAACCGAAGAGGGCCACGCCGAGGCAGCGACGCATGTCGCCACCGGCATGGCCCCCGAGGGCGCGATCTTCATGGGTCCGGACAACCACGTCATGGACGAGGCGCACCACGCGCCGGTCTGGGTCAAGGTCTCGCCGTTCTTTGCCATGCTGATCGGCTTCGGGGTCGCGTATCTCTTCTACATCGTGAACCCGGCGCTCCCGAAGCGGCTCGCCGAGAACCAGCGTCCGCTGTACCTCTTCCTGCTCAACAAGTGGTATTTCGACGAGATTTACGACTTCATCTTCGTGCAGCCGGCCAAGGCGATCGGACGCTTCTTCTGGAAGCGGGGTGACGGCAAGGTCATCGACGGCTCGATCAACGGCGTGGCGATGGGGATCATCCCCTTCTTCACCCGGCTCGCGGGCCGCGCCCAGTCCGGCTACATTTTCACCTACGCCTTCGCCATGGTGATCGGCATCGCCGTTCTTGTCACCTGGATGTCGATCCTCGGAGGGGCGCACTAATGGCCAACCTTCTTTCCATCGTCACCTTCCTGCCCGCGCTGGCGGCGCTGATCCTCGCGCTCTTCCTGCGCGGCGGAGACGCCGCGGCGGATCGGAACGCCAAGTGGCTCGCGATGATAGCGACCACGGCGACCTTCGTGATCTCGCTGTTCATCCTGTTCCAGTTCGACCCGGCCAACACCGGCTTCCAGATGGTCGAGAGCGGCACCTGGATCATGGGGCTGAGCTACAAGATGGGCGTCGACGGCATCTCGGTGCTGTTCGTCATGCTCACCACCTTCATGATGCCGCTGACCATCCTCGCCTCCTGGGGCGTGAAGACCCGGGTCAAGGAGTACATGATCGCCTTCCTGCTGCTGGAAACGCTGATGCTCGGCGTGTTCATGGCGCTGGACCTGGTGCTCTTCTACCTGTTCTTCGAGGCCGGCCTCATCCCGATGTTCCTGATCATCGGCATCTGGGGCGGCAAGGAGCGCATCTACGCCTCGTTCAAGTTCTTCCTCTACACCTTCCTCGGCTCGGTGCTGATGCTGGTGGCGATCGTCGCGATGTATGCCGATGCCGGCACGCTCGACATCCCCACGCTGCTCACCCACGAGTTCTCGACGGCGGGCTTCTCGGTGCTGGGCATTCACATCGTCGGCGGTCTGCAGACCATGCTCTGGCTGGCCTTCTTCGCCTCCTTCGCGGTTAAGATGCCGATGTGGCCGGTGCACACCTGGCTGCCCGACGCGCACGTTCAGGCGCCCACGGCGGGCTCGGTGGTGCTGGCGGCGATCCTGCTGAAGATGGGCGGCTACGGCTTCCTGCGCTTCAGCTTGCCGATGTTCCCCGTGGGCTCGGAGGTGCTGGCGCCGCTGGTCTTCTGGATGTCGGCCATCGCCATCGTCTACACCTCGCTCGTCGCGCTCGTGCAGGAGGACATGAAGAAGCTCATCGCCTATTCGTCGGTCGCCCACATGGGCTACGTAACGCTGGGCATCTTCTCGGCCAACCAGCAGGGCATCGACGGCGCGATCTTCCAGATGATCAGCCACGGCTTCGTCTCGGGCGCGCTCTTCCTCTGCGTCGGCGTGATCTACGACCGCATGCACACCCGCGAGATCGACGCCTACGGCGGCCTCGTGAACCGCATGCCGGCCTATGCGCTGATCTTCATGTTCTTCACCATGGCCAACGTCGGCCTGCCGGGCACCTCGGGCTTCATCGGCGAATTCCTCACCATGATGGGCATCTTCCAGGTCAACACCTGGGTCGCCGCCGTGGCCGCGACCGGGGTGATCCTCTCGGCGGCCTATGCGCTCTGGCTCTACCGCCGCGTGGTCTTCGGCGATCTCATCAAGGAGAGCCTGAAGACCATCCAGGACATGAACACCCGCGAGCGCTGGACCTTCGCGCCGCTGGTCGTGATGACCCTGTGGCTGGGGGTCTACCCCGCCGCCGCGCTGGACATCATCGGCCCGTCGGTCGAGGCGCTGGTCAACCACTATGATACGGCCGTGGCGGCCGCCGATCTCGGCGGCAGCACCGTGGCCCAAGCGAACCACTGAGGGGGCGAGGCATGATCTCGGCTGATCTGAACACCATCCTTCCGGAGATCCTGCTGGCGGTCTACGCCATGCTGGCGCTGATCGGCGCGGTCTATACCGGCAAGGACAAGCTCGCCCCGGCGCTGGTCTGGCTCACCGCCGCAGTGATGGCGATCCTCGCGCTGTGGATCGGCACCGCCGGCTCCGGCACCAACCCCGCCTTCCACGGCATGTTCATCGACGACGCCTTCTCGCGCTTTGCCAAGGTGGTCATCCTGATCGCCGCGGCCTGCGTGCTGGTGATGGGTCTCGGCTTCATGCAGAAGACCAAGATGCTGAAGTTCGAGTACCCGGTGCTGGTGGCGCTCTCGACCGTCGGCATGATGGTCATGGTCTCGGCGGGCGATCTGATGACGCTCTACATGGGGCTCGAGCTGATGTCGCTCGCGCTCTACGTGGTTGCCTCGCTGCGCCGCGACAGCGAGATGTCGACCGAGGCAGGCCTGAAGTACTTCGTGCTGGGCGCGCTGTCGTCGGGCATGCTGCTTTACGGCGCCTCGCTGACCTACGGCTTTGCCGGGACGACGCTCTTCTCGGGCATCATCCTTGCGGCGACCGAAGGGCACCTGTCGCTCGGCCTGCTGATCGGTCTCGTGCTGATGATCTCGGGCTTTGCCTTCAAGGTCTCGGCGGTGCCGTTCCACATGTGGACGCCCGACGTCTACCAGGGCGCGCCGACCCCGGTCACCGCCTTCTTCGCCACCGCGCCGAAGGTTGCCGCCATGGCGCTCTTCGCCCGGGTGATGCACGACGCCTTTGGCGGCGCCGTCGCGGACTGGAGCCAGGTGGTCGCACTGATCGCGGTGCTGTCGATGTTCCTCGGCTCCATCGCTGCCATCGGCCAGACCAACATCAAGCGCCTGATGGCCTATTCCTCGATCGCCCACATGGGTTACGCGCTGATCGGCCTTGCCGCCGGCACCGAGGCGGGCGTGCAGGCGATGCTGATCTACATGGTCGTCTACGTGACCATGAACGTCGGCACCTTCGCCTTCATCCTGTCGATGAGCAAGGATGGCCAGCCGGTGACCGACATCCGTGCGCTCGGCATGTACTCCAAGCGTGAGCCGGGCCGGGCGCTGGCCATGCTGGTGCTGCTGTTCAGCCTCGCCGGCGTGCCGCCGCTGCTCGGCTTCTTCGCCAAGCTGGGCGTCTGGCAGGCGGCCATCGCGCAGGACATGGTCTGGCTGGTCGTGGCCTCGGCCGTCGCCTCGGCGATCGGTGCCTACTACTACCTGCGGATCGTCTTCTTCATGTACTTCGGCGAGGACCGCGAGGATGCGCTGGATGCCGGTGGCTCGCCGCTGCTCTGGGGCTTCCTGGTGGTCTCGGCCTTCATCATGGTCGCAGGCGTGGTGAACCTCTTCGGCATCGAGGGCCCGGCAGCGGCCGCGGCAGCGACGCTTGTCAACTGAGCACCGAGCCAGCACGAGAACACCGAGTGGCGCGCCTCTGGCGCGTCACTTTGTTTTCGCCTATGCGCTGATTTCTCACTGTGGGCACGGATGGAAACGGATGAAAGGGCAGGCGCATGTGGCCTGACGGCTATGGCCGGCGCGTGCTGGCGGAAGTGGACAGCACCAATGCCGAGGCGGCGCGGATCGTGCCCGGCCTGACCGGCCCCGAGTGGATCCTCGGGCTGAACCAGGTCGCCGGGCGCGGGCGCCGAGGCCGGCCTTGGACCATGCCTGCCGGGAACTTCGCCGGAACGCTGGTGCTGCCGGTCGCCGAGCCGCCGCAGGTGGTTGCCCTGCGCAGCTTCGTCGCTTCCCTGGCGCTGCACGAGGCCTTTGTCGCAGTGACCGGCAGGGCCGACATGCTGGCGCTGAAATGGCCCAACGACGTGCTGGTCAATGGCGGCAAGGTGGCGGGCATCCTGCTGGAAAGCCTCGGGCGTCACGCGGGGCGCGACTGGCTGGCCATCGGCATGGGGGTGAACCTCGCCGCGGCGCCGGACGTTGGCGAGGTCGAGCCCGGTGCGCTGCGCCCGGTCTCTCTGATGTCCGAGGCCGGTGTGCGGGTGACGCCAGAAGAATTCCTGACCGTGCTTGCCGCCGCTTACGCGCGCGAAGAGGCGCGGTTCATGGCGCTCGGCTTTGCCGGTATTCGCGAGGCCTGGCTCTCGCGCGCCGCGCGGCTCGGCTCGGTGATCACCGCGCGCACCGGGCGCCACGAATTTACCGGAACGTTCGAAACGGTGGACGATGCCGGCAATCTTGTCCTAAGGACAGCCAGCGCGCGGCAGGCGATTGCCGCGGCAGACGTGTTTTTCTGAGGGGGCGGCCCATGCTTCTGGCCATCGACTGCGGCAATACCAACACCGTGTTCTCAATCTGGGACGGGGCGCGCTTCCTTGCGACCTGGCGCACCTCGACCGAGCACCAGCGCACCGCCGACCAGTATTACGTCTGGCTCTCGACGCTCATGGCCTTCCAGAAGATCGAGGCCGAGATCACCGATGTGATCGTTTCCTCGACCGTGCCGCGCGTGGTGTTCAACCTGCGTGTGCTGGCGGATCGCTATTTCAACACCCGCGCCATGGTGGTAGGCAAGCCCGAATGCGCGCTTCCCGTGGACGTGCGGGTGGATCTCGGCACAAACGTGGGCCCGGACCGTCTGGTCAACACGGTGGCGGGCTATGATCTTTACGGCGGCGATATCATCGTTGTCGATTTCGGCACCGCGACAACCTTCGACGTGGTGGCGCAGGACGGCGCCTACGAGGGCGGGGTGATCGCACCGGGCGTCAACCTCAGCCTCGAAGCGCTGCACCAGGCTGCCGCCGCGCTGCCGCATGTGGACATCACCAAGCCACAGCGCGTGGTCGGAACAAACACCGTCGCCTGCATGCAGTCAGGCGTTTTCTGGGGCTATGTCGGCCTCGTCCGTGAAATTTGCGCGCGCATCAAGGCCGAACGTGACCGGCCGATGCGCGTCATCTCAACCGGTGGGCTGGCACCGCTCTTCCAGCAATCCGAAGACCTCTTCGACGACTGGCGGGAGGATTTGACCATGCATGGTCTCACCGTCATCCACGCATACAATCTTGGCAGGAGCCAAAGCTCATGAGCAGCGAACGCATTATCTATCTCCCCCTCGGGGGTGCCGGCGAGATCGGCATGAACGCCTATGTCTACGGCTACGGCAAGCCGGGCGAGGAACGCCTTATCCTCGTCGACATCGGCGTTGCCTTTCCCGACATGGACACGACGCCCGGCGTCGACATCATCTTTGCCGACATCAGCTGGCTGAAGGAAAACCGCGAGCGGCTGGAGGCCGTGTTCATCACCCACGCCCACGAGGACCACGTCGGCGCCATCGGCCATTGCTTCGAAGACCTTGGCGTGCCGGTCTACGCGCGTGCCTTCACCGCCAACCTCGCGCGCGGCAAGCTCGCGGAATACGGCCATTCGCCCGAGACGGTGACCACCGTGTCGCGCTGGCCGGAAACGGTGAAGGCCGGTCCCTTCACCGTCGGCTTCCTGCCGATCTCGCACTCGATCCCGGAAAGCTCGGGGCTGGTCATCGACACCCCCGGCGGGCGGCTGATCCACACCGGCGACTTCAAGCTCGACGCGAACCCGGTGGTCGGCGAGGCCTTCGATCCCGAGCTCTGGGCCGAAGTGTCGAAAGATGGCGTCAAGGCGCTGATCTGCGATTCGACCAACGTCTTCTCGCAGCACCCCGGCCGCAGCGAGATCACCGTCGGCCCCGAGATCGAGACGCTGGTGGCCAGCGCGCCGCAGATGGTCGTTGCCACCACCTTCGCCTCGAACGTGGCGCGGGTGAAGACACTGGCCGAGGCCGGCGAGCGCGCCGGGCGCTCGATCTGCCTGCTCGGCCGCGCGATGCGCCGGATGGTCGAGGCAGCGATCGAGACCGGGGTGGTGACCTCCTTCCCGAAGGTGATCTCGCCCGAGGACGCAACGCAGATCCCGCGCGAGAACGTCATGCTGATCGTCACCGGCTCGCAGGGCGAACGCCGGGCGGCCTCGGCGCAGCTGGCGCGCGGCAAGTACAATGGCATCGAGCTCAAGGAAGGCGATCTCTTCCTCTTCTCCTCGAAGACCATTCCGGGCAACGAGAAGGGCGTGATCCACATCATGAACTCGCTCTCTGAGAAGGGCGTGGACATCGTCGACGATGACGGCGGCAAGTACCACGTTTCGGGCCACGCCAACCGCCCTGACCTCGAGCGCATGCAGGACATCGTGAACCCGCAGATCGTCGTGCCCATGCACGGCGAGCACCGCCACCTGCGCGAGCACATGAAATTGGCCGAGGGACGTGGCCGCGCCGGGGTTCTGGCGATCAACGGCACCATGGTCGACCTGTCGGGCAACCAGCCCACGGTGGCAGGCTATGTCGAGACCGGCCGCACCTACCTCGACGGTTCGGTGCAGATCGGGGCGCTCGACGGCATCGTGCGCGATCGTATCCGCATGGCGCTGAACGGGCACGTGGTGGTGACGGTGATCCTCGACGAGGACGACGAGCCGCTTGGCGAGCCCTGGTGCGAGCTGATGGGCCTGCCGGAGATCGGCCGTTCGAACGCGCCGCTGGTGGATATCCTGGAAGAAGACCTCAGCCAGTTCCTTGGCCGCGCCGGCGAGAAGACCCTCGGCGACGACGACAAGCTCGAGGAAGGCATGCGCCGCATCGTGCGCAACTCCTCGGTCAACGAGATCGGCAAGAAACCCGAGGTGACAGTGGTGATCAGCCGCCTGTCCTGAGGCTTTCGGGAGGAATAACGAAGGCGCGCCGCGAGAGCGGCGCGCCTTTTCTTTTGCGATCAGTAAGCCTGGCGAATTAGCGCGTGATCTTCAGCGCCTCGAGGCCGTGGAAATGATAGAGGTCGGCGTATCTCGGCGTTCCGGCCAGTTGCATCCCGGCAAGCCGCTCGAAAAGGATCGGGAGGGCCGTCACCAGTTCGAGCCGGGCCAGAGGCGCGCCGACGCAGAAGTGCATCCCGCCGCCGAAGCTGGTGTTGGTCACGACCGGGCGCGCTGGATCGAAGCGCGCGGGCTCCGCCCAGACCGCCGGGTCTCGGTTCGCCGCGCCCAGCATGAGCGCCACTTGCTCGCCACGCTGGAAGGTATGGCCAAAGGCCTCGACCTGCTCGTAGGCGTAGCGGGTGAACATGTGCAGCGGCGGGTCGTAGCGCAGCACCTCCTCGACCACCGGCGCGGCGTTGTCCTCGGTGATCGTCACGCCCTGTTCCAGCAGCGCCTTGATGCCGTTGCCCATGGTGTGCACCGTCGCCTCGTGCCCGGCGTTGAGCAGCAGGATGCAGGTGGTGATCAGCTCGTCGGTCGAGAGTTTCTCGCCGCCTTCCTCGGCCGCAATCAGGTGCGACAGCAGGTCGTCACCGGGACTCGTGCGGCGCTCATCGACGTAGCCGCGCAGGAAGTCCGAGAAGTCGGTGGCCGCCGTCGCCGCCGCGACCTCCATCGCCTTGTCCCGGCGCGCCTGGTACATGCCGACCATGTCCGCCGACCAGCGCAGCAGTTGCGGCGCCATCGCCTCGGGCACGCCAAGCAGCCGCGCGATGACGATCACCGGGATCGGCTGGCAGAAGGCGGGCAGCAGGTCGATCTCGCCGTGCTCGCGCATCTCGTCGATGAGCCGGTGCGCCAAGGTGGCGATCTCCGGTCCGAGTGCGGCGATCCGGCGCGAGGTGAAAGCGCGCAGCACCAGCCCGCGCAGCCGCGTGTGGCGCGGCGGCTCGAGCTCGAGCATGGAGTGCGCCTCGACCGCGTAGAAGGGCGCCTGGTGGGCCGGGATCTCGGGGGCGATTTCTGGCGGGACCTCGCGGCCGAAGCGGCGGTCCTTCAGCAGCGTCGAGACGGCACGCTGCGACACGGCGCAGGGCAGGGCGTAGTCCTCCCAGAAGGCAAGATCGCCGGCGGCGCGCATTTCGTCGTAAAACGGGTAGGGATCCTGCACGAAGGCGGGATCGGTCGGGGATATGGAAAAGCGTTGCATGGGTCTCATCGTGGTCATGGCGCAACCCTAGGACACGCCCGCGCTTTCTTGGCAAGAGCGGTCTTGCTATGAGGGGTCATGAGCTGGGACCTTCTGACCCGGAGCCGCGCCCTCTGGCTGGCGCTGACGCTCGCCTTCGTGGCCGCGCTGTCGGGCAGCGTGTGGCACTATGGCTACCTGCAGGCGCTTGGGCCGCTCGCCGCGCGCGGGCAGAGCGACCTCGACCTCGCGTCGGACCGCCTCGTCAGCCAGCTGCAGCGGTTCCGCGAGTTTGCCGTGCTCACCACCCGCCACCCGGCGCTGGAGGCGCTGCTCGACGGCGGGCCCCGCGCCCCGGCGGACGAGATGCTGCTCACCGCCGCCGACCGGACCGGCGCAGTCAGTGCCTTCTACGTCGCGGGCTCGGGCGAGGTGCTGGCCAGTTCGGGTGACATGGTCCCTAGGGACGTGGCGCGCAGCGCCTATTTTCGCCGCGCCCTGACCGGTGCGCTTGGCATCGCCCACGGCGAGGGGCCGGGCGACGTGGACCGCGCCTTCTTCTTCGCCGCGCCGAACTTCGCGCCTTCGGGCGAGGTGCGCGGCGCGTTGGTGGTGGTGGTCGATGCGGCGGTGCTCGAGCGCGACTGGCGCGGCTCGTTGCCCGCCGTCTTCTTCCTCGACGAGAGCGGCACGGTCTTCGTCACCAACCGGACCGAATTGCTGGGCTGGCGACGCGAGGGGGATGGGGCCTTGGTCTCGCCCTCGGGGCAGCGGCGCGAGACCGAGACGACGGAACTTGGGGACTACACGATCCTGTCGCAAAATTGGTCGCCCTACATCCCCGCCCGCGCGCTGCGCCGCGTTGTCGACCTGCCGGTGATCGGCATGACCGCCGTGCTGCTGATCGACGTGCGCCCGGCGCGGCGCTACGCGCTGCTGCAGGCGCAGGCAGTGGCGGCGGGGGTGCTCTTTTTCGTCGCGCTGCTGTGGTTCGCGCTCGAGCGGCGGCGGGCGCTGGCGGCGATCAACCTCGACCTGGAAGAACGGGTCACCACGCGCACCCGCGATCTCGAAGAGGCCAACCTCGCGCTGCGCCGCGAGGTGGTCGAGCGGCAGGAGGCCGAGGCCGCGCTGAAGCGCGCGCAGGCCGAACTGGTGCAGGCCTCGAAGCTGACGGCGCTTGGCAAGATGAGCGCGGGGATCAGCCACGAGCTGAACCAGCCGCTGATGGCGATCCGCTCTTTTGCCGAGAACGGGGCCGCCTTCCTCGAGCGCGGCAAGCCCGAGCGGGCGGCAGAGAACCTCGGGCGGATCAGCGATATGGCGGGGCGCATGGGGCGGATCATCAAGAACCTGCGGGCCTTCGCCAAGGCCGAGCCGGGGCCCGCGCATCGCGTCGGTCTTGCGGCGGTGGTCGAGCAGGCGCTCGAGCTGATGCAACGCCGGATCGAGACCACCGGCGCCACGGTCGACTGGCAGCGTCCGGACCGGCCGGCCATCGTCATGGGCGGCGAGGTGCGGTTGAGCCAGGTGGTGGTGAACCTCATTTCGAACGCGCTCGATGCGATGCAAGGGCAGGACGTCCGGCGCCTCACCCTGCGCATCAATCATGAGGACGCCGCGGGCATGGTGCGGCTGACGGTCCGCGACACCGGCTCGGGCATCCGCGAGCCCGACCGCATCTTCGACCCGTTCTACTCGACCAAGGAGGTCGGCCCGGAAGAGGGGATGGGGCTTGGCCTGTCCATCTCTTACGGGATCGTCGAGGGCTTCGGTGGCAAGCTGCGGGGCGAGAATTTGCCCGGCGGCGGGGCGCAGTTCACGCTGGATCTGCGTCAGGCAGGCATGGAGATCACGCAGATGGAGAAACGCGCATGACCCGGCGGGTGCTTCTCGTGGACGACGATGCGGCGGTGCGCGAGGCGCTTGGCCAGACGCTGGAGCTGGCCGACCTCGACGCGGTGACCGCGGGCAGCTTTGTCGAGTGCAAGGAGCTGATCGAGCCCGCCTTCGAGGGGGTGATCGTTTCCGACATTCGCATGCCCGGCCGTGACGGCTTCCACCTGCTTGACTACGCGCACCGCAAGGACCCCGAGCTGCCGGTGATCCTGCTGACCGGCGAGGGCGACATCCCCATGGCGGTGCGGGCGATGGCGGCAGGGGCCTTTGACTTTCTCGAAAAGCCCTGCGCGCCGGGCGATCTGACCGCCGTGGTCGAGCGCGCGCTGCGCACCCGCGCGCTGGTGCTGGAGAACCGCCGCCTGAAGGCCGAGCTGGAGACCGGCGACGCCGCCGCAAGGATGCTCTTCGGCATCTCGCGCAAGGCGGACGGGCTGCGGGCGCGCTGCCGTGTGGCGGCGCGGGCCGGAACCGACGTTCTGATCACCGGGGCACCGGGGTCGGGCCTTTCGAAGGTTGCCGAGGTTGTGCACCTCTGCTCGAACCGCTCCAAGGGCCCCTTCGAGAAGCGATCGGCGGCCGGTCTGGACCGCGCAGCGCTCGGCGAATTCTGGCGCGGCTGCGCGGCGGGCACGGTGTTCCTCGACGAGATCTGCCAGCTGCCGAAGGACAGCCAACTGGCGCTGGTCGATCTGCTGGAGGAAGGAGGGCCCCGGCTGATCGCCGGCACGGTGCGCGATTTGGGCAAGGAGGTGGAGAGCAGCGCGTTTTCCGCCGAGCTCTTCTACCGGCTCGAGGTCATGCAGATCCACATCCCGGCGCTCGGCGAGCGGCCCGAGGACATCCCGGTGCTCTTCCGCCACTACGTGGCGCAGGCCGCCGAGCAGGCCGGTCTCGAGCCGCCGGAGATCACCGAGGAGGTGATCTCGGCGCTCATCGCGCGGGACTGGCCGGGCAACACCCGCTCGCTCATGTCGGCGGCGATGCGCTTCGCGCTCGGGCTCGGCGAGAGCGAGGACATGGGCGAGGGGCTGGGGTTGACCGAACGCATGGCGCAGGTCGAACGCTCGTTGCTGGTCGAGGCGCTGAAGCGCACCGGCGGGCAGGCCAGTGCGGCCGCGCAGGCCCTGAAGCTGCCGCGCAAGACCTTCTACGACAAGCTGGCGAAATACGGCATTCGCGCAGAAGACTATCGCTGAGCGGCGATTCCGCCCCCTGCCGCATTTTCGGGCGAGGTGAGAACTGTGCGGATTCTCGCACAGTCATACGCAATCAGCGTGCGGGATCTCGCACAAGATCATGCGTGCCGAACAATTGGCCTCCGAAAGGTGATACTTAAATATATATAATTAAATAGAAAAATCTATCATCACGAAATCCTCCCAAAAACGTTGCGACAAAATTCACCAGAGTATCTCTTGATATTCAGATCGATCGTGACGGTAGGAGGTCGCGGTCGGTGCTTCGACAAACAGAAGTTCCGGGAGGATTTCATGAAAAAGTTCCTGATGACCGCTGCCGCGGTGTCCGCACTCGTGTCCGGCACCCAGGCCGCAACCGCCGCCTGCGACGATGGCGAGATCGTGGTGAAGTTCAGCCACGTCACCAACACCGACAAGCACCCCAAGGGTATCGCGGCGCAGCTCTTCGCCGACCGCGTGAACGAGGAGATGGACGGCAAGGCCTGTGTCGAGGTCTTCCCGAACTCGACGCTCTACAACGATGACCAGGTGCTCGAGGCAATGCTGAACGGCGACGTGCAGATGGCTGCGCCCTCGCTGTCGAAATTCGAGCAGTTCACCAAGGTGTTCCGCATCTTCGACCTGCCGTTCATGTTCAAGAACATGGAAGCCGTGGACGCGTTCCAGACCTCGGACGTCGGCCAGGACATGAAGGAGTCCATGGTGCGCCGTGGCCTGCTCGGCCTTGGCTTCTGGCACAATGGCCTGACCCAGTTCTCGGCCAACAAGCCGTTGATCTCGCCGGAAGATGCAAAGGGCCTGAAGTTCCGCGTGCAGCCCTCCGAGGTGCTGAAGGCGAACATGGAGCAGCTCGGCGCCTCGCCGCAGCCGATGGCCTTCTCGGAAGTCTACGGCGCTCTGCAGACCGGCGTGGTCGACGGCCAGGAAAACACCTGGTCCAACATCTACGGCCAGAAGTTCTTCGAGGTGCAGGACGGCACCACCGAAACCAACCACGGCGTGCTCGACTACATGGTCGTCACCTCGGTTGACTGGTGGGAGAGCCTGCCCGAGGACGTGCGCATGCAGATGGGCCAGATCCTTGACGAGGTGACCTCCAGCCGCAACGCCGCGATCGCCGAGGTCGATGCCGACAACCGTCAGGCGATCCTCGACGCCGGCGGCGTGATCCGCGAACTGACGCCCGAGCAGCGTCAGGCCTGGGTCGACGCGATGAAGCCGGTCTGGGAGCGCTTCGAGAGCGAGGTCGGCGCCGACAACATCGCCGCCGCGCAGGAATTCAACGCGCAGTTCTGATCCGGCGCGGATGGCTTCGGCCCGGTCCTGCGCAGCGCGGGGCCGGGCCTTTTCACACCCGAATTTTCACGTTGGGGCAACCCATACGGCATAGCGGGGGACTAGATGTCCAATACCATGCACGGCGGCTCTGCACTCGGCCGCTTCGTCAACGAGCTCGAGGAAACGGCAATCGCCGTGATCCTCGGGCTGATGACGCTCCTCACCTTCGTCAACGTCGTCCTGCGCTACGGGTTCAACACCGGCGTGATCTGGGGCCTCGAGGCGGTGACCTTCCTCTTTGCATGGCTGGTGCTCTTCGGGGTGAGCTACGCGGTGAAGGTCACCGCGCATCTCGGGGTCGACGCGATCACCGGCCTCCTGCCGCCCGCCGCGCGCCGGGTGCTGGCACTGATCGCGGCCGTCCTCTGCATCTTCTATGCCTTCCTGCTGATGAAGGGCGCCTGGGACTACTGGGCCAACTTCGCCAACCTGCCGCAGACCACCGGGCGCTGGTTCCCCACCGGCTTCGAGGAGATGAAGCGCACCTCCTACCGGTCTTGGTACGAGGTCGTCGACATCCCGATGCCCGACTGGCTGCGCTTCATCGAGCCCTGGATCAACGAGGGCGAGCACTACGAGAAGCTGCCACGCTTCATCCCCTATTTCATCCTGCCCTTCGGCATGGCGCTGCTGCTCTTCCGCTTCATCCAGGCCGGCGTCCGCATCTGGACCGGCCAGAAAGACAGCCTGATTGTCAGCCACGAAGCCGAAGACGCCGTCGATGACGTCGCCCACCTGAACCGCGAGGACTGAGTCCGATGGAAGTCTTTCTCCTTTTCTTCTGCATCATCGGTCTGATGCTCATCGGCCTACCGATCGCGGTCTCGCTGGGCCTGTCGTCGATCATCTTCCTGCTGGTCCTGTCGGACACCTCGCTGGCCTCGGTGGCGCAATCGATGTTTCAGGCGATGGCGGGGCACTACACGCTGCTCGCCATTCCCTTCTTCATCCTCGCCTCGTCCTTCATGTCGACGGGCGGCGTGGCGCGGCGGATCATCCGTTTCTCGATCTCGCTGGTGGGCCACTTCCATGGCGGTCTCGCCATCGCCGGCGTCTTTGCCTGCATGCTCTTTGCCGCGCTCTCGGGCTCGTCCCCGGCGACCGTGGTCGCGATCGGCTCGATCGTCATCGCCGGCATGCGGCAGGTGGGCTATTCCAAGGATTTCGCGGCCGGCGTCATCGCCAACGCGGGCACGCTCGGCATCCTCATCCCGCCGTCGATCGTGATGGTGGTCTACGCCTCGGCCACGGACGTCTCGGTCGGCCGGATGTTCCTCGCGGGGGTCATCCCGGGCCTGCTCGCGGGCACCATGCTGATGATCACCATCTACGCCATCGCCCGCGTGCGCGGCCTGCCCAAGGGCGACTGGCACGGCTGGGGTGAAGTGATCCGCTCGGGCCGCGACGCGATGTGGGGGCTTTTCCTCATCGTTATCATCCTGGGCGGCATCTACGGCGGCATCTTCACTCCGACCGAGGCGGCGGCAGTGGCGGCAGTCTATGCCTTCTTCATCGCCAACTTCGTCTACCGTGACATGGGTCCGCTCGCAGGCAAGGACGGCGCGCCGAACCTGTCGCTGCTCCGCAAGCCGATCGCGCTGGTCACCGCCTTCTTCCACCGCGACACCCGGGACACGCTGTTCGAGGCCGGCAAGCTGACGATCACGCTGATGTTCATCATCGCCAACGCGCTGATCCTCAAGCACGTGCTGACCGACGAGCAGATCCCGCAGCGCATCGCCGGGATGATGCTCGACGCCGGCTTCGGGCCGATCATGTTCCTGGTGATCGTCAACGTGATCCTGCTCATCGGCGGCCAGTTCATGGAACCCTCGGGTCTCATCGTGATCGTCGCGCCGCTGGTCTTCCCGATCGCCATCGAGCTCGGGATCGACCCGATCCACCTCGGCATCATCATGGTGGTCAACATGGAAATCGGCATGATCACCCCGCCGGTCGGCCTGAACCTCTTCGTCACTTCTGGCGTAGCGGGCATGTCGATGATGCGCGTGGTCAAGGCGGCGCTGCCCTTCCTCGCGGTGCTCTTCGTCTTCCTGATCATGGTGACCTATATCCCCTGGCTGTCGACCTGGCTGCCGACCACCTTCATGGGTCCCGAGATCATCACCAACTGAGCCCTGCCGGAAGGGGCCTGGAAAAGAGCGCGGCGCCCCTTATCGGGCGCCGCACGTTCTTTTGGGGCAGGACCACCTCCCGCGGGCGTATTTGCAAAGAAAAGAAGCCGGGGGCTGCGCAGGGCCCCCGGCTTCTTCTCATTCTAAATACGCATTGCTAGCCGGTCAGGCTTTCCCGAGGGCCTCGATGATCGGCACGAAGTCTGCCGCCTTGAGACTGGCGCCGCCCACAAGCGCGCCGTCGACGTTCGAGACCGCGAAGATCTCGCCCGCGTTGCCCGGCTTCACCGAGCCGCCGTAGAGCAGGCGGACCGAGCGGCCGACGCCTTCGCCGAAGCGTTTCTCGAGCCGGGCGCGCATGAAGTCGTGCACCTCGCCGATCTGGTCCGTGGTGGGCACCTTGCCGGTGCCGATGGCCCAGATCGGCTCGTAGGCGACCACGAGATTGTGGCCGGTCGCGCCGTCGGGAATCGAGCCCGCGAGTTGTCCGGCAATGATGTCGAGCGTGTTCGACGCCTCGCGCTCGGAGAGGCTCTCGCCGACGCAGACCACGGCGGTCAGCCCGGCGTCCCAGGCGGCGCGGGTCTTGTTGCGCACCTCCTCGTCGGTCTCGCCATGATCGGTGCGGCGCTCGGAATGGCCGAGGATCACGTAGCTTGCGCCCGCGTCCTTGAGCATGTCCGCAGAGATGTCGCCGGTGTGGGCGCCCGAGGCCTTGGCGTGGCAGTCCTGCCCCCCGATGGCAATGTCTCCCGAGCCTGCCGCAGCCTGCGCAAGCAGCGTGGCGGGCGGGCAGATCAACACCTCGGTCTCGCCACCATCCGCATCCGCCATGGCCTTCAGCTCATCCAATGCGGCGGCCAGCCCGTTCATCTTCCAATTGCCGGCGGCAAGTTTCCTGCGCATGGTCGCTCCTCTCGTTGAAGTTCGCGCGTATCATCGCGGCGCAGCCAGCAGCGTCAAGCTTGGTTGCGCAATCAAGGAGATAGGGCGGAAACGGCCCAAGGCGACGTGCCGGCGGGCTTATTCCGAGCCGCGGCGCTCGGCCTCGAGTTCCTCGATGTCCTTGAACTTGATCGACTCGCCGCAGCCGCAAGCGTCGGCGACATTGGGATTGTTGAACTTGAAGCCGGATTCCAGCAGCGAGGTCTGGTAGTCGATCTCGGTGCCAAAGAGGAACATCTGCGCCATCGGCGCGATCAGCACCCGCGCGCCGTCCTGCTCCACGACCTCGTCATTGGCCTCGGGCGAGTCGACGAAGTCCATGGTGTATTCCATGCCTGCGCAGCCGCCCTTCTTCACGCCGATCCGCAGGCCCGCGCGCCCGTCGCGTTCCATGAGCTTGCGCACTTGCGTCACCGCGGCCGGGGTGATGGTGACCGCCTGTTTTCCGGGAATGCCGAACATCCGCGTCTCCTATGAGCTTTGTCAGGAATTTAAGCCCCTGCGGCCGGGGAAACAAGGGGCGGAGGGTCAGGCTGCCTCTGCGGGACGCGCGTCGGGGAAGATCGGCTGCGCCGTGCTGTCGAGTTCCTGAGCCGCGACGAGAAGCTGCTCGCGGGCCTCGCATTCGAGCGACCAGGCGATGTTGGGATCGGGGCAGGGGATCAGGAAGAGCACTTCCTTGCCGAAAACATCGTGACCGGAGACGTAGACGCCGCGCGATTCGGGACGGTCGGCGAGCCCTTCCATATCATCGAGAATCTGTTCGTAGCGCTGGCGCAGCGCCTCGACGTCGGCGCTGTGGGACAGGCGCAGCACCACTTCGCGGATAAGGAAGTGCTCCTGCATGGTCCAGTTCTCGAAGGGCTCGGCGACGAAGTCGACCACCGGCACCACCAGTCGCTGCCCGGTCCAGACGCGCAGCTGCACATAGGTGAAATGGATGCGCTCGACCGAGCACAGATGGCCCTTGAACAGCACCTTGTCGCCAATGCGCGCCGATTGGTTCAGCGCGATCTGCATCGAGGCCATGATATTGGTCAGCACGTTGCGCCCGGCATATGCGAGGATAATCGTTGCCGTACCCGCGGAGGCCAGCAGCGAAATGCCCAGCGAGCGCATGACGCTGGCTTCGGAGATGACGATGCCAGCGCCCACCAGCGCCACAAGGACGATCACTGCGCGGCGGGCGGCGGAGACGCGCGTCGCGATATTGCGGCGCTGCTCTTGGCCGTCTCCCATCTCGGCCAGTTCGTCGCCGTCGAATTTCACCAGTCGGTTGAGAATCACGTCCGCCACGTTGATCACCAGCCAGAGCACGGTGGAGACGAAGCCGAGGATGAGCAGCGGCGAGAGAATCGTGTCGATTCGCCCCGAGAACACCAGCACGTGCCGGGTGAGCAGGGACATGGTCAGGGTGACGACGGCCAGCGTGGTCGGGCCGCGCAGGGCCACGAGCGTCGAGTAGGGCGCATCGCGCAGCGTGCGGTTCAGCCCGCGCGACATGAGCCTGTTCACCAGCAAGCCGATGAAGCCGGTGGCCATCAGCACCAGCGGCAGCGCGATGACCTCCCACCAGCGCAGGCCCCAGAAGGCCCGCTCGCGCAGCGGCGCCGGAAGCGCGATTTCCAGCTCCGTGGGGCCGAAGGCCTCGGCCAGCGCCGGCAGCGCCTGCACCGTCTGGCGCGAGACGAGCCAGACCGGATCGCCGGTTGCGGGCTTAACGCGGTTGATCCGGATCGGCACCGGGCGGTCGCCGAGCTTGACATACCACAGCAGCAGCGAGCGGCGCGGCTCGCCCGCCATGGGGGCATCCTTGGTGCGGGCGTCGACGCCGTCGGGCCGATCGCGCAGGTCGTACCAGTCGATCATGATCTTGCGATCCATGAGCGTGGCGAACTGGCGGGCGCGCTCGGGCCCAAGCTCTGCCTGCTCGCCGGGCTCGATGGACGAAAGGTCCAGCAGGTGCGCCGCGCCTTCCCAGTCCTCGGCATCGGCACGGAAGAGGAAGCTCTCGAGCGCGGCGCGCGGGGTGGACCTGTCGATGTTCTGCGGGGCGTTGCCGAGGCCGGGGTTGACCATCTCGACCTCGTACCAGCGGTCGAGTTCGCCCTGCTGCGCGCGGCCGGGGCCAGGCAGGGCCAGAAGCAGCGTCAGCAGCGCAAGCGAAAGGAGGCGGGCGAGCAGGGTCATCGCAGATCAACGGCAAGCGCGCCCCGTTGGTTCCGCCCCTGCAGGCGCGGCGTGCGGCGGAGGTGGCAGAGCGCCAAAGAAAAAGCGCGCCACCGGGGCGCGCTTGGCATTTCTGGTCCGCGGCGGCGGAGGCTTACATGAAGCCCAGCTCCAGCCGCGCCTCGTCGGACATCATGTCCATGCCCCAGGGCGGATCGAAGACCATGTCGACATCCACGTCCTTGACCCCCGGGACCGAGGCGACGGCGTCCTGCACCCAGCCCGGCATCTCGCCCGCGACCGGACAACCCGGTGCGGTCAGCGTCATGATCACCTTCACGTCGCCCTCGCCGGCGATCTCGATCGTGTAGATCAGGCCGAGGTCGTAGATGTTCACCGGAATTTCCGGGTCGAACACGGTGCGGCACGCTTCGACGACCGAATCGTACAACGGGTGATCAGTGCTGGAGGGCGCGATCAGTGGGGCGCCTTCGAGCGGTGCGTCGGTCATGGCGGGTCCTTCCTCGGGGTTCCTGACCGAAGATATAGGAAAAGCGCGCGCCGGGGTAAAGGGTGCCCGCCGGGCTGTCGAGGCGGAGCAGCCCCGCCCGTACATATCCGTTCGTATAAAAAATGGCTTTTTGTGGGCGCCGACTGTGGTATCCTGATGCTGTTCGGCGTCAAGAGCTTTTGCATCCCCTTCGCGGGGGCGCGTGGCGCAAGGGGCCGCCGGACACGCACCATGGTCCTCGGACAACGGGGCGACGCAAGGGGATTGCATGCGCCGCGCTTGGGGATTGCATCGCGCCGGACGGGGGAGTCCGGGGGGGGTGGGCGCATCAGGGTGCTGACGAAGCCTGGGCGTCTGGGAAGGAAACGGGGGAACGGGGAGGGGACTGGGAATGCTTCACTCGGTAAGGGAATCCGCGGCCGAAAATGCCGCGTTCGATGACGTCATTGCCATGGCGCATGAAATGCAGGGCAATCGCGCGGTCTCGGAACTGCTGCGCCTCTCGGCGGCGCTGCTGGAACATTGCGCCTATGAGATGGCGCGCAACGACGGCCGCGGGCAGGTGTCGCGGATCATCCTCATTTCGGCGGAACTGGAACGGATGGCGCGCGAGGCCGCGGCGCAGTGAGCTTTGCCGTGCCCGGGGTTACCAAGCGTAAGCATCTGGAATAGCGACGTAATCTGGAAAACATCCCGCCAGTCTGCCCGCGCGGGCAGCCGGTCCAGCGGGTTTTTTCGAGCTCGGCAGAAAAATCCGCAACTGCCCCTAGGAAAGCGCTTGACGGGGTCCGGCCCCCCGCCTAAAAGCGCCCCACGTTCGGGACACAGTCCAGACGGTAGCGAGCGGTTGTAGCTCAGTTGGTTAGAGTACCGGCCTGTCACGCCGGGGGTCGCGGGTTCGAGCCCCGTCAACCGCGCCACTTTCTTCGGAACGCAGACGCCTCGCAGCCTTCGGGCCGCGCGGCGTTTCTGCTTTTGGGGCCTCCGATTTCGGTTGCCCGGACCGGAAGCGCGGAGCAGACCTCCGTTTCTTCTGGGCAGAACTATCGCGGGGGAGTCGCGCGCAGCGCGGCGGGGGCGGCGCCCCCATGACGCTCCGCCAGTAACTTGAGCCGCGCGCCGAGTCGCGCTAAACCGCGCCGCAACCCAGTCGAATTCGCGCCGCGACGTCACCCAGCCGGAAAGCCAGACCATGAAATTCCTCGATCTTTGCAAGGTCTACATCCGATCCGGCCAGGGCGGCAAAGGCTGCACCTCTTTCCGCCGCGAGAAGTTCATCGAGTACGGCGGGCCCGATGGCGGCGACGGCGGCCGGGGCGGCGACGTCTGGGCCGAGGCGGTGGACGGGCTCAACACGCTCATCGATTTCCGCTACCAGCAGCATTTCTTCGCCGGCAACGGCGTGCCGGGCATGGGGCGCCAGCGCACCGGCGCCGATGGCGATGACATCGTGCTGCGCGTGCCCGTCGGCACCGAGATTCTCGACGAGGACGAGGAGACGGTGATCGCCGATCTCACCGAGCTTGGTCAACGCGTGATGCTGGCCAAGGGGGGCAACGGCGGCTGGGGCAACCTGCACTTCAAGACCTCGACCAACCAGGCGCCGCGGCGCGCCAACCCCGGCCAGCCGGGGGTCGAGCGCACCATCTGGCTGCGGCTGAAGCTCATCGCCGATGTCGGGCTGCTGGGCCTGCCCAACGCCGGCAAGTCGACCTTCCTCGCGGCGACGTCGAACGCGCGGCCAAAGATCGCCGATTATCCTTTCACCACGCTGCACCCGAACCTTGGTGTCGTCGGCGTGGACGGCAAGGAATTTGTCGTCGCCGACATCCCCGGGCTGATCGAGGGCGCGCATGAAGGCCGCGGCCTCGGCGATCTCTTCCTTGGCCACGTCGAGCGCTGCGCCGTGCTGCTGCACCTCGTCGATGGCACCTCGGGCACGCTGCTCGAGGATTGGCAGACGATCATCACCGAGATCGAGGCCTATGGCGAAGGGCTCGCCGACAAGCCCCGGGTTACCGTGCTCAACAAGATCGACGCGCTGGACGACGAGGAGCGGGCCTTCCTGAAAGAAGAGCTCGAGGCCACGACGGGCGGCAAGGTCATGCTCATGTCCGGCGCGGCGGGCGAGGGCGTGACCGAGGTGCTGCGCGCGCTGCGAGGCTTCATCGACGAGAACCGCCTGCGCGAGGCGCCCGAGGAAGACACCACATGGCGACCCTGAGCGAGGCGCGCCGCCTCGTCGTAAAGATCGGCTCGGCCCTTCTGGTCGACAAAGCGACCGGCGCGCTGCGCCAGGACTGGCTGAATTCCATGGCTGCCGATGTGGCCCGGGTGAAGGCGCGCGGCACCGACGTCGTGCTGGTCTCATCGGGCTCGATCGCGCTCGGGCGCGGCATCTTGAAACTGCCCCCGGTGGCGCTGCCGCTCGAGCAGAGCCAGGCCGCCGCCGCGGTGGGTCAGATCCGCCTTGCCCGCGCCTGGGAAGAGGCGCTGGCCCCGCATGGGATCACCACGGCGCAGGTTCTGGTGACGCTCGAGGATTCCGCCTCGCGCCGCCGCTATCTCAATTCCCGTGCCACGATGGAGACGCTGATCGGCTTCGGCGCGGTGCCCATCGTCAACGAGAACGACACCGTCGCCACCGACGAGATCCGCTACGGCGACAACGACCGGCTGGCGGCGCAGGTCGCCGTGACCGTGGGGGCCGACCAGTTGATCCTGCTGTCGGACGTCGATGGCTTCTACACCGCCAACCCGGCGCAGGATCCCAAGGCGCGGCGCTACGACGTCATCCACCAGATCACCCCCGAGATCGAGTCCATGGCCGGCGACGCCGGCTCGGGCCTGTCGAAGGGCGGGATGAAGACCAAGCTCATGGCCGCCAAGACCGCCACCGGCGCCGGCTGTGCCATGGCGATCACCGAGGGCTCGGTGCTGCATCCGCTGAGCGCGCTGGAAGACGGCGCCAACGCCACTTGGTTCACGCCGCAGATGGACCCGCACGCAGCGCGCAAGGGCTGGATCCTAGCGATGAAGCCTTGCGGCGTGCTGACCGTCGACGCTGGCGCCGCCGCCGCTCTGGCGCAGGGCCGCTCGCTGCTGCCGGTCGGGGTGACCCGGGCCGAGGGCGCCTTTGGTCGCGGCGATCCGGTGACCATCCGCGACGCCGACGGGCGCGCCCTGGGGCAGGGGCTGACCCGCTATACCGCCGATGAGGCGCAGGCGATCATCGGACACCACAGCTCGGAGATCGAACAGGTGCTGGGCTATCCGGGCCGCGCCGTGCTGATCCACCGCGACGACATGGCGCTCTGATCCGCCGCGCCGATGGCACGGGAAATGAGGCGTGGTTGCGCAGAGAAGAAGGGCATGGACCCTTCCTCTTTCCAAGTACGCGCTGACCGGGCCCTGCTCGTCCCGAGCGGCGCGCGAACGGCGCGCAATCCGCTCTGTATCCCCCGGGGTCACGGCGCTATAAGAAAGCTCCAAACCCCAAACCTAGGGTAAAGAGCGATGAAAGACCTGACAGACATCCACGCGACCATGATCGACCTCGGCAAACGCGCCAAGGCCGCCGCCGCGGAGCTCGCCTTTACCCCGCCAGAGCGCAAGACCGAGGCGCTGGAGGCCGCGGCGGATGCGGTCTGGGCCCGCCGCGCCGAGATTCTCGCCGCCAATGAGAACGACATGCAGTTCGGCCGCGACAAGGGGCTCAGCGAGGCGATGATGGACCGGCTGCTGCTCACCGAGGAGCGCCTGCAGGGCGTCGTCGACGGGCTGCGTGCCATCGGCGCGCAGCGCGATCCCGTGGGCGAGGTGATCACCGAGTGGGACCGCCCCAGCGGACTGCAGATAAAGCGCGTGCGTACGCCGCTTGGTGTCATCGGGGTGATCTACGAATCCCGGCCGAACGTCACCGCCGACGCCGGGGCACTGTGCCTCAAGTCCGGCAATGCCGTGATCCTGCGCGGGGGGTCCGAGAGCTTCCACAGCTCTTCGGCGATCCACGCCTGCCTCGTTGACGGTCTGCGCAAGGCGGGCCTGCCCGAGGACGCGATCCAACTGGTGCCGACGCGCGAGCGCGCCGCGGTGCAAGAGCTGCTGACCATGACCGACTACGTCGACGTCATCGTGCCGCGCGGTGGCAAGGGGCTTGTCGGCCTCGTGCAGCGCGAGGCGCGGGTGCCGGTCTTTGCCCATCTCGAGGGCATCGTGCACATCTACATCGACCGCGCCGCGGATCCGGTGACCGCGCTCAAGGTGGTGCTCAACGCCAAGACCCGGCGCACCGGCATCTGCGGCGCCGCCGAATGCCTGCTGATCCACCGCGAGGCGATGGACACCATCGGCCAGGGCGTGATCCGCGCGCTGCTCGACGCCGGGGTCGAGGTGCGCGGCGACGCGGGCGTCCAGCAGGTCGAGGGGGTGAGCCCGGCCACCGAGGGCGACTGGGGCCGCGAGTATCTCGACAAGATCATTGCCGCAAAGGTGGTCGCCGATGAGGACGATGCCATCGCCCACATTCGTCGCTACGGCTCGCAGCACACCGACTGCATCCTGTCGCAGGATGAGGCGGCGGTCGAGAAATTCATCCAGCGCGTCGACAGCGCCATCGTCATGGTCAACTCCTCGACCCAGTTCGCCGACGGCGGCGAATTCGGCATGGGGGCCGAGATCGGCATCGCCACCGGCAAGATGCACGCCCGCGGCCCGGTGGGTGCCGAGCAGCTGACCAGTTTCAAATACGTCGTGCGCTCGGACGGCGCGGTGCGCGGCTGAGTTTAGCTGATCTCGATCGTGACCGCCGCCTCACCGGCGGTCACTTCGATGCTGCGACCGCGCTCCTCGGCGAGGGCGGCCAAGACCGGGAAATGCACCTGCGCGCTCGAAAGGGCGGGCAGCTTCCCGGGGTGGGCGAGCAGATTCCAGAGTGACGCGTCATGGGCGATCCGCTTGCCGGTCCCGGTGATCCGCCAGCCCTGGTTCAACTCTTCTACCTCGATCTGCCCGCCCAGGGGCAAGGCGCTTTCGCAGCAGAGCACCGCCAGCAAGGCGAGCTGAACCTCGGGGCGCGGCGCGGCGCTCTGGCGGCGCCAGTCGCAGCTGAGCCGCCCGCCTTTGCAATAGTCGCGAAGCAGGCGCGTGGCTTCCGGCGGGCCAATCATCTGCTCGCCTTCGGCATGGCCAAAGGCAACGCGGAACAGGCTGATCCTCGCGCGGGCGGCGCGGCAGCTGTCGTCCACCAGCGCCAGCTCCGGCGTGTCGAGCGGCGTGCCCGAGAGCGCCAGAAGCTCGAGCCCGTTTGCGATGGCCCCGACCGGGCTGATCAGGTCGTGGCAGAGGCGCGAGGCTACCAGCGTCGCGAGTTTGGCGTTATGCTGTTGCATCAAGGCCTCGTGGAAAGGGGATGGGTATGAACGATCTCAACGCATTGCTGGAGCCGGGCATGCTGGTACAGCATCCCGACAGACCGGATTGGGGGCTGGGGCAGGTGCAATCCAATATCGGCGGCCGTGTGACTGTCAACTTTCGGGAGCAGGGCAAGGTCGTGCTCGACGGCGAACGTGTGACCCTCCTGCCGGTGTTCGACGTCTAGGCTTAGGGCTCAGTCGTTTACGAATAGTTAACCAAGCTCGCCGAAGCCCCGCCCGTGGCTGGCCGGTCGCGTCGGACAGCTCGGGGCGGGCCGCGGAAAATCTGTTTTCCTTTGCGCTCTTCCGCTTTAGAACCGCGCCAACAAGCAGAGGACGGCCATGGCGCTGGACGACAGGAACCTGACGGTGCGGCTGGCGCGCACGGACGATGAGATCGCGGCGGCGCAGCGCCTGCGCTACGAGGTGTTCGTCGCCGAGCTGGGCGGGGGCGGGACCCTGGTGGATCACGAGAACCGGCTCGAGCGGGATCGGTTTGACCCGTTCTTCGATCACCTGCTGCTGACCGATGCCCGCAAGGACGGCGCGGTGGTCGGCGTTTACCGGCTGTTGCGCGATGACCAGGCCGAGGCGGCGGGGCAATTCTATTCCGAGGATGAGTATGACCTCTCGCTGCTGCGCGCCAGCGGGCGTCGGCTGCTGGAGCTGGGCCGGTCCTGCCTGCATCCCGACTATCGCGGCGGGCCGGGCGTCATGCTGATGTGGCAGGCGGTGTCGGACTACGTGGCCGAGCACGGGATCGAGATCCTTTTCGGCACCGCCTCTTTCCACGGCACCGACGTGCAGCGCCTTGCGCATCCGCTGTCGCTGTTGCACGCGCGCCATCTTGCGCCCGACGAGCTGCGCGTGCGCAGCCGGGTGTTCCAGCCGATGGACCTGCTGCCAGAGGCGGAGATCGACCGCCGCCGCGCCATGGTCGAGACCCCGGCGCTGATCAAGGGTTACCTGCGGCTCGGTGGCATGGTGGGCGAGGGCGCTTTCGTCGACCACGCCTTCAACACCACGGATGTCTGCCTGGTGATGGACACGCAGAGGCTCAACGCACAGGCGGCGGCGCGGGTCCGGCGGGGGCGCGGATGAGCGGTCCTTCGGGGCCGGCGGACCCGACCTGGCGCGGGGCAGAACCCCCGGAAATCGCGCTTGGCTGGGCCGACTACGCGCGGGCGACACTGCGCGGGCTTCTGGTCGTGCTGCTGCTGATCTGCGGGATCATGGTGAAGCTGGCAGTTCTGCTGGTCGAGCGGCTGGTCCGGGGCGGGCAGCGGGTCTGGTCGCCGGTCGTCACGCAGGGGGTCTGCCGTCTGGTCTTCGTCATTCTCGGCCTGCGCCTCGAGGCGCGGGGCGCGCGCATGACCGGCCCGGGAGCCTATGTCGCCAACCACTCGTCCTGGCTCGACATCTTCGCACTGAACGCCAGGCGCAACGTGCTCTTCGTGTCAAAAGCCGAGGTGGCAAACTGGCCGGGAATCGGGATGCTGGCGAAGCTCACCGGCACGGTCTTCATCAATCGCGACCGGCGCGCGGCCAAGGCACAGCCCAAGCTGATCGAGGCGCGGCTTCTGGCAGGCGACAGGTTGCTCTTCTTCCCGGAGGGGACCTCGACCGATGGCCGGCGAATTCTCCCTTTCAAAACAACGCTTTTCGAGGCGTTTTTGTCAGAAGAGGTGAAGTCCGATCTGCAGGTCCAGCCGGTCACGGTGGTCTATCATGCCCCGCCGGGCGCTGATCCCGCCTTCTACGGTTGGTGGGGGGACATGGCGCTGGGGCCGCATCTGCTGCAGGTGCTGGGAGCGCGTTGCCAGGGGCACGTGGAGGTGGTCTACCACGAGCCGCTCAGGGTCGCCGATTTCGCCCATCGCAAGGCTCTGGCGCGGGCGGCGGAAGCGCGGCTCCGATCCGCGCATCCTTCCGAAGACATTGCGTGAGAAATATCCCGTAACGCGCTGTAAAGTCAGTGCATCGCGGCGATAAGGGTCTTCAGTGCGGCGGCTGGGTCCTCGGCGCTCCAGATCTCCTCGCCGATGCTGAGGAAATCGGTCACCGGTGCCAGCTTGGCCACCAGCTCGGGGGTCAGCCCGCCCTCGGCCACCACCGGCACCTCGATCATCTGCGACCACCACTCGAAGATCTCGAAGTCTGCCAGAGTCCCGTCGCCGAGCGCCTCGCCGCTGAGCGGCCCGAAAGAGACGTAATCCGCTCCGGCCTCTCCAGCGACCATGCCGTCATGCCGGAAGCTGGCACAGAAGGCGCCGACGATGGCGTCCGGGCCAAGGTCCTTGCGCGCGGCTCGGACCGAGCGCGACCCGTCGGTGAGGTGAACGCCGTCGAGCCCGAGGCGCTGAGCCAGCACCACGTGGGTGTCGATCACCAGCGCGATGTCGTAGCGATGTGCCACCTCGCGCACCGCGTCGGCGGCACGCAGAAGCCGGTCCTCGTCGCGCGTGGCGAGCGACAGACGCATGCAGGCGATCTCGGCGGCATCGAGCACCGAGGAAAGCTTGTCCGGAAAGACCGAAAGGTCGAACTCCGGCGGGGTGACGAGATAGAGCTGAGGCTGGTCTGCTTCGGCCATGGCGCGGCTCCTGACTTGCGAATTGCGCTCCTATATCGCGGCTTTAGGATACAAGGAAGGGGGCAGCGTCATTTCGGCGGCAGGCTGCGGACAAACTCGATCGCCAGCGCGGTCAGGCGGGTGCGGGTGGCATCGTCCGCCATGGCCTCGGGCGCGGCCTCGACATAGCCGCCCATGCGGCGCCCGCCCATGATGGCGGGGCCGACGTCGTCGAGCGCGGTGGCCATCGCCTGCGCCTCTTTGCCGACGCGGTAAAGCCCGCCCTCGGCCCGCACGCCGCAGATCATGTTGCCGTCGAGCAGGAAGCACAGCGCGCCAAACATGCGCTTCTCGGTCAGACCGGGCAGAGGGCCGATGTCGTCGCGGACGGTTTCGGCGAGGCCTTCGTCAAAGCTCATGCGCTGCGCTCCTTGCGGGGAATGCGTGAAGCATATCCTTTGGAGACCCCCTCGCGGGGATATTTCTGCCCGGAAGAAAGCGCAGCGCTCAGTGCCGGGGGAAGGTGAAGCGGAAGACCTCGTTGGGGTAGGCCTCTTCTCCCAGGCGGAAATAGGTCCGGCCGATCCGCTCGAAACCCTGCGCCTTGTAGAAGGCGATGCCGGGGGTGTTCTCTGAATTGGTGGCCAGCCAGACGGAGGGAGCGTCCAGCGCGAGGGCCGCGCCGAGGCCGGCCTGCAGAAGGTCGCGCCCGATGCCGTGGCCCTTGTGACGGGGCTGGACGTAGAGCGTGGCGATCTCGGTGTCCGAGCAGCCCGGGAGCGGCCCGGGGGCGCCCTGGGAAAGACGCAGGAAGCCATCGATGCCCTCTTCGTTCTGGGAGACGATGAAACGCTGCGAAGGATCGGCCAGCGCGCGCTCGAACTGCGCCTTCGTGAAGGTCTCGAGCGCGTAGTCCGCGAATTCGGCGGTCACGCCGCGGCGGATGTAGGTGCCGAGCCAGACCTCGATCGACAGGGCGGCGAGGGCGGAGGCGTCGTCGGGTCTGGCGTCTCTGAGGGTCATGCGGGCTCCGCTGTCAGGCTGCGCCCCTTTTGGCAGCCGGAGACGGGAGCGGCAAGGATGGGAATGGGCTCGAGAAATCCGGGCCCCGAGGTGTCGCTTTCTTGCTCTTCCGCCCGCGCGGGACTATGCGGGAGCCGGATTTACGGAGTTTGTCATGCCGAGCGAGACGAGGCAGCCCGCATTCGTGCTGGTGCGGCCGCAGATGGGTGAGAATATCGGGGCCGCATCGCGGGCCATGTGGAATTTCGGGTTGGACCGGATGCGTCTGGTCAGCCCGCGCGACGGCTGGCCGAACCCCTCGGCCACCGCCATGGCCTCGGGCGCCGGGCGGCTGCTCGACGAGGCGCAGCTGGTCGAGACCACCGCGCAGGCGGTCGAGGATTGCGATCTGGTCTTTGCCACCACGGCGCGGATGCGCGGGCTCACCAAGCCCGTCTATTCGCCCGAGCAGGCGATGAAGGAAGCCAGCCAGCGCATCGCCCAGGGGGGCAAGGTCGCGGTGATGTTCGGCCCCGAGCGCGCCGGGCTGGAAAACTCCGACGTGGCGCTGGCCAATGCGCTGATCAACGTGCCGGTGAACCCCGAGTTCCCCTCGCTCAACCTCGCGCAATGCGTGCTGCTCTGCGCCTACGAATGGCAGCGGGCCTCGTCGGAGATCGAGGCGTTGCGGGTCGAGATGGCGGGCGCCGAATGGGCCAGCGGCATCGAGGTCGAGAAGCTGGCCGAGCATTACGAGGAGCGGCTGACCGAGGCGGGGTTCTTCTTCCCCGAGCACAAGGCGGAGAGCATGAAGCTCACCCTGCGCAACCTCTGGAGCCGCATGCCGCTGACCCGCGAGGACGTGAAGACCCTGCATGGGGTGATGCGCCAGATGGTGCGCTGGAAAGAGCGCGGCTGAGCCGCGCCTTGCTTGGCTGATGGCGGCTTGAAGGGGGCGGGGTGCGCCCCTATCGTCGCCGCGACGGATGTAGGAGAAGATCATGGCCGGAAACCGCAAGCTCTTTGAGGAGGTTGGGGCGGAGACCCCGAAGGCCGCCCCCACGGGCGGCATGATCGACAGGGGGCGCACCGGCGCGCGGGGGGCGATCCGGGTCTGGCTGATGCTTCTATTCGCGCTGGTGGTGGCGATGATCTGCGTCGGCGGGCTGACCCGGCTGACCGACAGCGGCCTGTCGATCACCGAATGGAAACCGCTGCATGGCGCCGTCCCGCCGCTTAGCGAGGCCGAGTGGCAGGAAGAATTCACCCTCTACCAGCAGATCCCGCAATACGAGCTGCTCAACAAGGGCATGACCCTGTCGGAGTTCAAGGGCATCTACTGGTGGGAATGGGGGCACCGGCAGTTGGGCCGGGTGATCGGCCTCGTCTGGGCGCTTGGATTCCTCGTCTTCCTCGTGGCGCGGCAGATCCCAACCGGTTGGACCGGGCGGCTCTTGCTTCTTGGCGGGCTTGGCGGGCTGCAGGGGGCCGTGGGCTGGTGGATGGTCTCCTCCGGCCTCGTTGGCGAGATGATCGCCGTGGCCTCCTACCGGCTGGCCATCCACCTTGGGCTTGCCTTCATCATCCTGGCGTTCATTGCCTGGGACATCTTCCTGCTTGGACGGCAGGAACGCGAGCTGATGCAGGCCCGGCGCCTGCGCGAGCCGAAGCTCTTTTCCATGACCACGGGGCTGCTGCATCTCGCCTTCGTGCAGATCCTGCTGGGCGCGCTGGTGGCGGGGATCGACGCGGGCCGCTCCTTCACCGACTGGCCGCTGATGGCGGGCGGCTTCTTCCCGCCGCAGCCGTTCGACTTGGTGCCGGTCTGGCGCAACTTCTTCGAGGACCCGGGCCTCGTGCAGTTCATGCACCGGATCGTCGGATACCTGCTCTTCGTCTTCGGCGTGGTGGTCTGGCTGCGCGGCCGCAAGTCCGCCAATGCGGACACCCGATTCCGCTACAACGCGGTGCTGGCCATGCTCTGCGTGCAGGTCGTGCTGGGCATCGCCACGGTGCTTTACGTCGCGCCCTGGCACATTGCCATCACCCACCAGCTCGGGGCCGTCGTGCTCTGGGTGCTGATCCTGCGGGCCCGCTTCGGGGCGCAGTTCCCCAAAACCCAATCGATCCGCGAGGCCCGCTGAGATGAGTGCATTTGACGAGTTGATGACGTTCCAGCGCGACACCGGCGCGCTGGCGCAGGTGGCGGGCCGCCTTGGCTGGGACCAGGAAACCACCATGCCGCATGGTGCTGCCGACCAGCGCGCCGAGGAGATGGCGGCGCTGGAAAGCGTGCTGCACGCCCGGCGCACCGATCCGCGCGTCGGCGAATGGCTGGCGGCCATTGATGCCGCGGCGCTGGACGAGGTCGGGCAGGCGCAGCTGCGGCACATCCAGCGCAGCTTCACCCGCGCCGGTCGCGTTTCGGGCAAGCTGGCGGCGGATCTCGCCCGGATCACCAGCCGGGCGCACCGCACCTGGGCCGAGGCGCGGGCCGACGACAACTTCGCGGCCTTTGCGCCGATCCTGAAGGATGTCGTCGCGCTGAAGCGCGAGGAGGGCGCGGCGCTGGCGGACGGTGGAGACGTCTACGACGCGTTGCTCGATGACTACGAGCCCGGCGCCACGGCGCAGCAGCTCTCCGAGATGTTCGGCGCGTTGCGGCCGCGTCTGGTGGCGCTGCGGCAGGCGATCCTCGAGAAACCCGCGCCCAAGGCGCTCTCGGGCACCTTCGATGACGCCGGGCAAATGGCTCTGGCGCGCAAGTTGGCCGAGGTCTTCGGTTACGACATGGCGCGGGGCCGGGTCGACAAGGCGGTGCACCCCTTCAGCTCGGGCAGCGGCGATGACGTGCGGATCACCACGCGGACCAACCCGCTCGACCCGTTCAACTGCATCTACTCGACCATCCACGAGACCGGCCACGCCGCCTACGAGCAGGCCATCGCGCCGGGGTATCGCTTCACCCCGCTGGGCGAGGGCGTGTCGATGGGCGTGCACGAGAGCCAGAGCCGCATCTACGAGAACCAGCTGGGCCGCTCGCGGGCCTTCACCAGCTGGCTCCACGGTCAGATGCAGGCGCAGTTCGGCGATCTGGGGCTGAGCGCCGAGGCGTTCTACGCCAGCGTCAACGCGGTGCAGAACAACTACATCCGCACCGAATCCGACGAGGTGCAGTACAACCTTCATGTGCTGCTGCGCTTCGATCTCGAGCAGGCGCTGATCTCGGGCGATCTCTCCGTGGACGATCTCGAGGCCGCCTGGAACGAGCGCTTCGCCGCGGACTTCGGCTTTGCCGTCGATAAGCCCTCGGACGGGGTTCTGCAGGACGTGCACTGGTCGGCTGGGCTCTTCGGCTACTTCCCGACCTACAGCCTTGGCAATGTCTATGCCGGCTGCCTGCACAAGGCGCTGCGGCAGGCGGTGCCCGACCTTGACGCGCAGATGGCCGAGGGCGATCTTTCCGCCGCCACCGGCTGGCTGCGTGAGAGCGTGCAGCGTCACGGCGGGCTTTATCACCCGCGCGACGTCATCGAGCGCGCCTGCGGCACGGCCCCCTCGGAGGCGCCGCTGCTCGAGTATCTCGAGGCCAAATTCGGGGCTCTATACGATCTCTGAGGCACCGGCCAAAACCAATGAAGCGGCCCCGAGGGGCCGCTTCTGGTATCCGGGTGCGTGAGTGGTGGACCGGACTTAAACTGTTTCTGGGATGTGCGGAGATATCACGCTGAAGCGGCCTCCGCCGAAGATGACCAGCGGCAGCGCCAGCAGCGCAACGACGACCAGCCGCTGGGTTGTCTCGAGATCCAGGACCGCGAAGTCGGGCAGCAAAAGCTCGTGCCAGAGGTAGATGGCAAAGCCGATGAGGGCGACGGTGCGGGTCGCGACGCCGAGGATCAGCCAAATGCTGATCGACGCTAGGATTGCACAGGTCAGCGCGACCAACGGCTCGGGGATGCGTACATCGAGGGTGCCTGTGAACACCGGATCATTGGTAAAGATTTCCAGCGCGACCGTATAGCCCAGCAACAGGGCGAGAAGAATTCGCAGCGCGCATTGAAAAGTCGGAAAAAAGTTCACAATCGTCCTGCTCGTTAATCCGGAATCGAATGGCCCGGCCGGTTACATGTCGCCATTGTTACACTTGACCAGCACAAATCAAGCGGGAACTTTTCAAGTTTGCCTTTGCGTAAACATTGTTAGTTACGCGCCACAGCTGTCACGGCTAGGGCGTCAGACGCCTCGAAACATTGAATAATCCAGTCCACGGCCCGGCGCATGCCAGAGTCCGTCCTGCGGCTTTCATGATAGAAGAGCCAACATTCCAGCGTTTCTGGCGCCGCGTCAGGTGCAGCGGGCACGAGATCCGGTGTCTGGCATGCCAAAAGATCGGGCAAGGGGCCTGCCATCCGCGTGATCTGCATGAGCCGGTGCAGGGCGATGAAGTTGTCGACAGTGATCTTCGGCTCCTTGCCGAAGACATCATAGGCCTGGCGCAAGATGCGCGAGCGGCTCGTGCTGGTGTTCAGCCCGACCCAGCCGCCCTCTGCATCGCTGTCGCGGAACCGATAGGGGCGGAAGCTCATCTCGCCCGCCTTGCGGGCAACGATGCGGCCCTGGTCGGGTCGTCCGAACTGCACCACGAGGTCATTCTCGCCCAGGCCCTCGCGCTCGCGACGCTCGGTGACCGTCAGTTGCACATTGGCCAATAGGTCGGCCTGCGGGCCGAGCCCGGGAAACAGAACCAGCGAGGCGATGATCGGCGAGGCGCCGAGGCTCAGGGAGACGGAGTCGATGTCGAGCCCCGCGCCCTGGTTGTTGAGCGTCGACTTGAGCTGCCCGTCAAAGTTCTGCGCGACGTTGATCAACTCGCGCACCGCCTCGGAGGGGCGCCACCCATCGGCCGTCTTGACGAAGGCGGGCACACCGAGCGTTTCGGAAAGGCGTTCGATCCGGCGCGATACGGTCGCGGTATTGGTGCCCAGCAGCTTCGCCGCTGCGGTCATCGTGCCGGTCTTGGAAAGTGCTACGAGGAACCGAAGGTCGTCCCAATTGTTCATGGTCTTTTTCTGCTCGGGCTTTTGGGTCGCCTAGATCGGCGGTCGGCCGCGCGCTTTTCCCTCGTCGGTTGTGTAAGGTTCGGCGCGCGCTCTTAACGGATGAGTTACCGATTAATTTAGGACGTTGCTCTGGGCAAGCAAGCAGGGGGTGATCCCAAATTGGTGACAATTTGTATCAGATTGACGCTGGGGAAGGAAAAACGCCGCGTCCGGGACGGGACGCGGCGTTTTCATGGGCGGAGAACCGCCGTTCTTGGTGCTGCGGCGGAGCCCGGCGCGCGCGATACGCGCCGGTGCGAATCAGCCGAAGTAGCCGCCGAAGCTGCCACGGTAGGCGGCAGCCAGTTCCGAGAGCGGGGCTTCGCTGCTTCCGAAGCGGACCGTGTCGCCGGTGAACTTGCCAACGGTCGCCAGCGTGACGCCGGCTGCCGAGGCCGCGCTCATCAGCGCTTCGGCGGCGTCGAAGCTGCAGGCGATGAGGTAGCGGCCCTGGTCCTCACCGAAGAGGGTCGGGGTATCCGCCGCGTCGATCTGCACGCCGACGCCCGAGGCTTCGGCCATCTCGAAGGCAGCCATGGCGAGGCCACCGTCCGACAGGTCGCAGCAGCTGCGGATCCAGTCGCGGTTGGCGAGGATGAACTCGCCGTTGCGGCGCTCGGCCTCGAGATCGACTGCGGGCGCGTCGCCCTCCTCGCGATTGAACACCTCTGCAAGCAGGGCGGACTGGCCGAGGTGGCCGGCGGTATCGCCGACCAGCAGCGCCACATGGCCGTCGCGCGCATAGCCGAGGATCGGCTCTTCGCCGGCGGCGATCAGCCCCACCGCGCCAATGGTCGGCGTCGGCAGGATCGGCTCGCCGTCGGTCTCGTTGTAGAGCGAGACGTTGCCCGAGACGATGGGCGTGTCGAGCGCAAGACAGGCCGCGCCGATGCCGTCGATGGCGCCGACGAACTGGCCCATGATCTCGGGCTTCTCGGGGTTGCCGAAGTTCATGTTGTCGGTGGTCGCCAGCGGGCGGGCGCCCACGGAGACGAGGTTGCGATAGGCTTCCGCCACCGCCTGCTTGCCGCCCTCGACCGGGTTGGCGCGCACGTAGCGCGGCGTCACATCCGAGGTGAAGGCCAGCTTCTTGTCGGTGCCATGCACGCGGATCACGCCGGCGCCGAAGCCAGGGATGCGCACGGTGTCGGCCATGACCTGGCTGTCGTACTGCTCGTAGACCCATTCGCGCGAGCAGTAGTTCGGCGAGGAGATCAGCGCCTTCAGCCCGTCGATCGGATCGATGCCGGGCACGTCGGCGAGCGGCTCTGCGGCGGGGGTGGGGACCCAGGGGCGGTCGTACTCGGGCGCGGTGCCCGAGAGCGCCTTGAGCGGCAGGTCGGCCTTCACCTCGCCGTTCAGCACGATGAGGAAGCGGTCCTCGGCAATGGTCTCGCCGACGATGGCGAAGTCGAGGTCCCACTTGTCGAAGACGGCCTTGGCCTCGGCCTCCTTGGCGGGGTCGAGCACCATGAGCATGCGCTCCTGGCTCTCCGAGAGCATCATCTCGTAGGCGGTCATGTTCTTTTCGCGCACCGGCACCTTCTCGAGGTCGAGGCGCACGCCGAGGTTGCCCTTGTCGCCCATTTCCACGGCCGAGCAGGTCAGGCCCGCCGCGCCCATGTCCTGGATCGAGATCACCGCGCCGGTCTGCATCAGCTCGAGCGTGGCTTCCATCAGGCGCTTTTCGGTGAAGGGATCGCCGACCTGCACGGTGGGGCGCTTTTCCTCGATGGTCTCGTCGAACTCGGCCGAGGCCATGGTCGCGCCACCGACACCGTCACGGCCGGTCTTGGCACCAAGGTACACGACCGGGCGGCCGACGCCCGAGGCGGCGGAGTAGAAGATGCTGTCGGTGTCCGCGAGGCCTGCCGCGAAGGCGTTGACCAGGCAGTTGCCATTGTAGGCCGGGTGGAAGCGCACTTCGCCGCCCACCGTCGGCACGCCGAAGCAGTTGCCGTAGCCGCCGACGCCCTCGACCACGCCATGCACCAGCTGGCGGGTCTTGGGGTGTTCCTTTTCGCCGAAGCTGAGTGCGTTCATCGCCGCGATCGGCCGCGCGCCCATGGTGAAGACGTCGCGCAGGATGCCGCCAACGCCCGTCGCCGCGCCCTGGTAGGGCTCGATGTAGGAGGGGTGGTTGTGGCTTTCCATCTTGAAGATGACCGCCTGGCCGTCGCCGATGTCGACGACGCCGGCGTTCTCGCCCGGGCCGCAGATGACCTGCGGGCCCTTGGTCGGCAGCTTGCGCAGGTGGATCTTCGAGCTCTTGTAGGAGCAGTGCTCGTTCCACATGGCCGAGAAGATCCCCAGCTCGGTGAACGTCGGCTCGCGGCCGATGATCTGCAGGATCCGCTCGTATTCGTCGGGTTTGATCCCGTGGGCGGCGATGAGCTCTTCGGTGATGGACGGTTCCTGCATCCTTGCTCCCCTTAGCGTGGTTGGGGGCTCTTTAAGGCAAGGGCGGCAAAGGGGGAAGAGGGGTCAGGGCCCGAGCGCCCCGGCGCGTTGCAATCTTTCCCGCCGTTGCGCCGGCAGGGCAGAGGGTCGGGGCGCGCCTCGCGGCGGGGCTGCGGGGCCAGCCGCAAAAAAAAGGCCGAGCACAAAGCTCGGCCGAAGTCCAACAGGGAGGTTGAAGATGACGCGCACTAGGGCGCTTCAAGCTTCGTGTGCTGAATATGTGATCAGTCTTGAGTCGATCAAGGGAAGAAACGGTCTCAATCGGACATTGCTGCCATGCGCTGTTTGCATGGCGCCTGTTTATTGGGCGCCGTCAGTCGGCGCCCATCGCCTTGAGCTGTCGCCGATGCGCGAAGATTTCGTCCTGCACAAAGTCGCGGAAGGCGGTTACCCGCTTGGAATGACGCAATTCTTCCGGGTAGGCGAGGAACACGGGCACCTCGTTGCTCTCAACGTCGGGCAGCACCCGCACCACGTGCGGGAAATCCTCGATGATGTAGTCGGGCAGCACGCCGATGCCGAGGTTGGCGATCACCGCCTGCAGCACGCCGAAGTAGTTGTTCACCGTGAGACCCGTCCGGATGTCATAGGTGAGCAGCTTTTGCACCAGCGCCTTGCCGGAAAGCACCTGCGCCGAGTTGGGATTTTGGCAGATAAGCCGGTGCGACGAGAGATCCTCGAGCGACTCGGGAAGGCCGTTCGCCTCGAGGTATGCAGGCGAGGCATACATGCGCATGCGGATCGACATGAGCCGCTTGCGGATCAGGTCCGCCTGGCTGGGCTCCTTCATGCGGATCGCCACGTCAGCCTCGCGCATCGGCAGGTCGAGCACGCGCTCCTCGAGCATCAGGTCGATCTTCAGGTCGGGAAACTTCTCGTAGAGTTTGGTCAGGCGCGGGGCCAGCCAGAGCACGCCGAAGCCGTGGGTCGTGGTGACCTTGAGTTCGCCGAAGACCTCTTCCTCGCTGTCGCGGATGCGCGCGGTGGCGCTGTCGATGCGTTTCACCATGGCGGCGGTCGCGTCGAACAGCAACTCGCCCTGCTCGGTGAGAATCAGTCCCCGGGCATGACGGTGGAAAAGGGTGGTATCCAGTGCCTCTTCGAGCGCCCGGATTTGGCGCGACACGGCGGATTGCGACAGATGCAGCGCATCTCCCGCATGTGTCAAGCTGCCCGCATCAGCGACAGCGTGAAAGATCCTGAGCTTATCCCAATCCATGGCGGCATCTTATTCAACTTTGGCGCCCTGTATACGACAGGAACGGTTAACGGGAACACATCTTCGCCGAGTGTGGGAAATTCACGAAAATTTCCCTATCCGGGTCAGCATGTGTGACCTATCATGGTGCGGAGCTGCAAGCACTATGAGCGATGGGAGGCGCGCATGAGCAAGCAAGCAATTTCCCTGCAGGACAGGTTCGACTTAAGCAAGAGTCCGGTACTTTTGAATGGCACGCAGGCGTTGGTTCGCCTGATGCTGATGCAAAAAGAGCGCGATCGCGCCGCCGGTCTGCATACGGCGGGCTATGTGACGGGCTATCGCGGCTCGCCGCTGGGGGCCGTCGACATCCAGATGAAGCGCGCCGGAAAGCTGCTGTCCGAGAATGATGTGCTCTTCCAGGAAGGGCTGAACGAGGATCTCGCGGCCACGGCGCTCTGGGGCTCGCAACAGGCCGAGCTGCGTGGCGAGGGCAAGTACGACGGTGTCTTCGGTCTTTGGTATGGCAAGGGCCCCGGCGTCGATCGCTCGGGCGACGTCATGCGCCACGCCAATATGGCGGGCACGTCGAAACATGGCGGCGTCCTCATGGCCATGGGCGACGACCACACCGGCGAGAGTTCGACAGTGCTGCACCAGTCCGAATGGGCGCTGGTCGATGCCTACATGCCCGTGGTCTCGCCCGCCGGCGTTCAGGAAGTGCTGGACTTCGGCATCTACGGCTTCGCGCTGTCGCGGTTCTCGGGCCTATGGGTCGGCCTGAAGACGATGAAGGACACGGTCGAGGCCACCGCCGTGGTTGACGGTCGCCCGGACCGCATGTCGCTGGTGACACCCGAGTTCCAGCTGCCCGAAGGCGGGCTGAACATCCGCCTCGGCGACACGCCGCACGCGCAGGAAGCGCGGATGATCGACTACAAGCGCTTCGCGGCCGAAGCGTTCTCGCGCGCGAACGGCATGGACAAGCGCGTCTGGGGCAAGCCCGGCGCCAAGATTGGCCTCGTCGCCGCGGGCAAGAACTGGCTCGACCTGCAGCACGCCATGTCGCTGCTCAACATCGACGAGGCCGAGGCCGAGCGTCTTGGCCTCACCACCTACAAGGTGGGCCAGACCTTCCCGCTCGACATGAAGGGCTTCCACGACTGGGCCGAGGGGCTCGAGCTGATCGTCATCGTCGAGGAAAAGCGCAAGCTGATCGAGGTGCAGGTCAAGGAAGCGATCTTCGACGACCGTCGCGGCCGCCGGGTCTATGGCTGGTACAAGGGCGGGGCAGGCGGCATGCACCGCGAAGAGCTCTTCCCCACCCGCGGCGCGCTCGATCCGGTGTGGATCGCGCAGAAGCTCGGCGAGATCTTCGTCGAGGAGGGCCGCGGCACCGAGGGCATCAAGGCCGGGCTTTCGGCGCTCGACGAGGCGCGCAAGGCCGACAACGCCCCTGACCTCGCGGCACGGCTGCCGTATTTCTGCTCGGGCTGCCCGCACAACACCTCGACCAAGCTGCCCGAGGGCGCGCGCGCCTATGCCGGGATCGGCTGCCACTACATGGTGCAATGGATGGACCGCGAGACCACCGGCTTCACCCACATGGGCGGCGAAGGGGTGAACTGGGTCGGCGAGGCGCCCTTCTCCAAGTGCAGCCATGTCTTCCAGAACCTCGGCGACGGCACCTACAACCACTCCGGTTCGCTGGCGATCCGTGCCGCGCTCGCCGCGGGCACCAACATCACCTACAAGATCCTCTACAATGACGCCGTGGCGATGACTGGCGGCCAGCCCAACGAGGGCGGGCTGACGGCAGATCGCATCGCCCGCGAGCTTAAAGCCATGGGCGTCGAGCATCTCGCGGTGGTCTACGACGAGAAGGAGGAGGTGAACTTCGACCTCTTCCCCGGCGGCGTCGAGACATTCGAGCGCGCCGAGATGGACGCCGTGCAGAAGCGCTTCGAGAAGATCGGCGGCGTTTCGGTCATCCTCTATATCCAGACCTGCGCTGCCGAGAAGCGCCGCCGCCGCAAGAAGGGCACCTTCCCCGACCCTGACAAGCGGGTCTTCATCAACACCGACGTCTGCGAGGGCTGCGGCGATTGCGGCGTGCAGTCGAACTGCGTCTCGATCGTTCCCGCCGAAACGGAGCTGGGTCGCAAGCGGGCCATCGACCAGTCGAGCTGCAACAAGGACTATTCCTGCCTCAAGGGCTTTTGTCCCTCCTTCGTCACCCTCAAGGGCGCGAAGATGCGCAAGGGCGAGACCGCCGAGATCGACCTGCCGCATCTGCCGCAGCCGCAACTGCCGCAGATCGACAAGACCCACAACGTGGTGATCACCGGCGTCGGCGGCACCGGCGTGGTGACCGTGGGCGCAGTGCTGGCGCAGGCGGCGCAGATCGCCGGCATGGGCGCGGGGATGATGGAGATGGCGGGCCTTGCCCAGAAGGGCGGCGCGGTGCACATCCACCTGCGGCTTGCAAAGCGCCCCGAGGACATCTCGGCGGTGCGCGTGGCGACCGGCGAGGCCGACGCGCTGATCGGCGGCGACCTCGTGGTCAGCGCCGGGGCCAAGACGCTGGGGCTGACGAAACGCGGCCGCACCGGGGCGGTGGTCAACGGACACGAGATCATCACCGGCGAGTTCACCCGCGACACCGAGTTCCAGCTTCCATTCGACCAGCTCCGCGTGGCGCTCGAGGCGCGAATGCAGGACCGGCTGGCGATCTTCGACGCGACCGAGCTGGCACGGATCGCCATGGGCGACTCGATCTTCTCGAACATGATGATCCTCGGCGCCGCCTGGCAGCAGGGGCTCCTGCCGCTGCCGCATGATGCCATCGAGGAGGCGATCCGCCTCAACGGCGCGGCGGTGGAGCGCAACCTGCGCGCCTTCGAGATCGGCCGCTGGGCGGTGGTCCACCCTGCCGAGGCCGCGGCGTTGATCACGCCCAAGGTGGTGGAGAAGCCGAAGTCGCTGGACGAGAAGATCGCCTTCCGTGAAGCGCATCTTGCGGTCTACCAGAACAGGCGGCTGGCGAAGAAGTACCGCGCCCTGCTCGACGGTATTCCCGACAAGCGCCTGCGCGAGGCGGTGGCCAAGGGCTACCACAAGCTGCTCGCCTACAAGGACGAGTACGAGGTGGCCCGCATGCATCTCGAGACCCGCAAGAGGGCCGAACAGACCTTCGAGCCCGGCTTCGAGATGAGCTTCCACCTTGCCCCGCCGATGCTCTCCAAGGAAGGCTCCGACGGCCGTCCGCAGAAGAAGACCTATGGCGAGGGCATGCTGAAGGCCTTCGGCTTGCTGGCGAAGCTGAAGTGGGTGCGCGGCACTGCGCTCGACCCCTTTGGCCGCACGGCGGAGCGGAAAATGGAGCGCGCCCTCATCGCGCAATACGAGCGCGACATGGCCGAGGTGCTGCCCAAGGTGAGGCCCGAGACGCTCGACGCCACGGTCGCGCTCGCCGAACTGCCGCTGCAGATCCGCGGCTACGGCCCGGTGAAGGAAAAGGCCGAACGCGCTGCCGCCAAGCGTCGCGAAGAGCTGCTTGCCGCCATCCACGCCGGCGGCAGCCCCATGGCCAGGGCCGCCGAATAGGCGCAGAGGTCTCGCGCCTTTCTTTCAGGGCAAGATACCCCCGGGGTCCGGGGGCAGCGCCCCCGCGTCCCGCGCCCTCCCGGGGGCGCGGGCGTCGCCACAGGGCGCAATGGATCTCCATCCCAAAGCGCCGTAAGACCGGTCTTCGGGGCTTGCGCCACGTGAGTCGGCGCGGCGTCACGTGAGGCAGGCCGGGTGTGCGTCCCGGCAAGGAGGGCAGAGAATGGCGGTTGGTGTGTTTGATTCCGGGCTTGGCGGGCTCACGGTTCTCGACGCGGTCGCAAAGCGGCTGCCCGAGGTGCCGCTGGTCTACTACGGCGACAACCGGCACGCGCCCTACGGCGTGCGCGACGCGGATGACATCTATAAACTGACCGTCGATGCGGTGCACCGCCTCTGGGACGCGGGCTGCGATCTGGTGATCCTCGCCTGCAACACCGCCTCGGCGGCGGCGCTGCGCCGGATGCAGGAGGGCGGCCTGCCCAAGGGCAAGCGCGTCCTGGGGGTCTTCGTGCCGCTGATCGAGGCGCTGACCGAGCGGCAATGGGGCGACAACTCGCCGCCGCGCGAGGTCGCGGTGCAGCACGTCGCGCTCTTTGCCACGCCGGCCACGGTGCGCTCGCGTGCCTTCCAGCGCGAGCTGGCCTTCCGCGCCATCGGCGTCGACGTCGAGGCGCAGGCCTGCGGCGGGCTCGTCGATGCCATCGAAGAGGGTGACATGATCCTCGCCGAGGCGCTGGTGCGCAGCCACGTCGAGGCGCTGAAACGCAAGATGCCCGAGCCGCAGGCGGCGATCCTTGGCTGTACCCATTATCCGCTGATGCTCGAGGTCTTCCAGGAGGCTCTGGGAGAGGAAGTCGCGGTCTATTCGCAGGCGAACCTCGTGGCAGAGTCGCTTGCCGACTACCTCCAGCGCCATCCAGACATGTACGGCAGCGGGACCGAGAGCCGTTTCCTGACCACCGGCGATCCGCGCAAGGTCTCGGTGCATGCGACGCAGTTCCTCAAGCGGCCGTTGAGCTTCGAGGCTGCATAAGGGCCGCCCCCGGCGGGCACGACAGGGCGGGGTGTCATCCTGGCGGGCAGGACAAAGCGGGCGCGCGGGCCCCACACCTCGGGGATAGTTTTGTTTTGAAGAACGGGCGGGCCGCGGCGCGGTGACGCAATTTGATTTGGAGCGGTGCTCTCGGCGCCTTAAGGTGCCATATAGAGAGAACCGCATGCATGTGGGGGGAAGACAATGGGTCTCAAATCGCTGAAGAAGCAGCGGCGCATCCAGATCGTGGCGCTGGCCGCGGTGGCGCTGGTCGTCTCGACCGCGCTGATCGGCTATGCGATGCGCGACGGGATCAACTTCTTCCGCTCGCCGAGCCAGGTGGTCGAGGCACCGCCCTCGCCGAACGAGACCTTCCGCATTGGCGGGCTGGTCGAGGAAGGCTCGCTCGTGCGCGGTCAGGGGCATGAGATCAGCTTCTCGGTGACCGATGGCGGCGCCTCGGTGCCTGTGGTCTTCGAGGGCGTGCTGCCGGACCTCTTCGACGAGAACCAGGGCATGGTCGGCACCGGGCGCTATGTCGATGGCGTGTTCCGGGCGAGCGAGATCCTCGCCAAGCACGACGAAACCTACATGCCCAAAGAGGTGATCGACGCGCTGAAGGAACAGGGCGTCTACGAGGATCCCAACGCCGGGAGCTGACACTGCCTTTGCGCCTAGGCGTATCGCCTGCGGATTGCAGCTGGTGCAAGCGGGCTGCCCGCTCGTGACGGAAGACATTGCCGCCGCTTGCGGCTAGTCTGCGCCCTCGCAACGTGGGATTTGCAGATGACGATCAACGACATGGACGACCTTGCCGGGCTGAAGGACATCGGCCGGATCGTCGCGAACGCCCTGCAGGGCATGGCGAAGGCGATCGAGCCGGGCATGACGACGCTGGAGCTCGACGAGATCGGCCGCGCGATGCTCGAAGCCGAAGGTGCGCAATCGGCGCCCGAGACGAGCTACAACTTCCCCGGCGCCACCTGCATCAGCATCAACGAGGAAATCGCCCACGGCATCCCCGGTCCGCGGGTGATCCAGCGCGGCGATCTGGTGAACATCGACGTCTCGGCCTCGAAGGCCGGGATCTTTGCCGACACCGGCGCGACCTTTCGTGTGGCGCCGGTGAAAGCGCCACTCGATCGGCTGTGCCGCGATGGCAAGAAAGCCATGCAGATCGGCATCGCACAGGTTGGCGCGGATCGGCCTCTGGCGGGGATCGGCGCGGCCATCGGGCGGTTTGCCGGCAGCAAGGGCTACACGCTGATCCGCAATCTCGCCAGCCACGGTGTCGGCCATTCCCTGCATGAATACCCCGAAGAGATCCCCACCTGGCCCGTGCGCGGCGAGCGGCGGCGGATCACCAAGGGGCTTGTGCTCACCGTCGAGCCGTTTTTGTCGATGGGAGGGCAGTGGGCCAGCGAGGGCGAGGACGGTTGGACGCTCTACAGCGAGCCCTGCGCGCCGGTCGTGCAATACGAGCACACGGTGGTCGCGACCGAAACCGGCGCGCTGGTGGTCACCCAGCCGGGATGACCCGGGTTCAGGGCGTTCGTTCGAAAAAGCGCAGGTGCGGCAGCGCCACATCCGGGATGGGCTGGTAGGGGCCGCGCTCGACGAAGCCCAGCTTGGCGTAGAGGTGGCAGGCGGCAGCCAGCGTCTTCATCGTGTCGAGCCGCAGCAGTGGCGCACCGGCGGCGCGGGCGCGGATGGCCAACTCTTCCACCAGCTGCGCCGCGAGCCCTTGGCCGCGCGCCTCGGGGGCAACGTAGACCCGCTTGATCTCGGTGCTGCCGTCGGGCAGCCGCTGCGACATTGCGCAGCCGACCGGGGCGCCATGGCGCTCGGCCAGCAGAACGGCGTCATGCTTGCCGGGCAGGGCATCCAGCAGCTCGGTATAGGCGGGGTCGGGGTAGAAAAGCGCCACCAGCGCCGGGGCGGCGGGATGGTGGGCGCGCAGGTCCTCGCGGTAGGCGAGGCAGAGCGCGCGCACGGCGGCGAAATCCTCGGGACTCGCCGCCGTGCGGAGGGTGATCTGGGTCACGTTTGCAGATCCGGACGCGGATCAGGCGTTGGCTTCGCGGATCTTTTCGGCGGCGTCCTTGTCGTAGGTCACGCCGCTGGTCTCGAACAGCGTGTCGAGCTCGCCCGAGAGGGTCATCTCGGTGATGATGTCGCAGCCGCCGACAAATTCGCCCTTGATGTAGAGCTGCGGGATCGTCGGCCAGTCCGAGTAATCCTTGATGCCCTGGCGGATGGCGTCATCGGCCAGCACGTTCACGTCGAGATAGTCGACGCCCATGTAGTTGAGCACGCCTGCGACGCGGCTGGAGAAGCCACATTGCGGCATGGTCTTGGTGCCCTTCATGAAGAGCACCACGTCGTTCGCCTTCACCGTTTCTTCGATACGGGTGGTTGCGTCGGTCGTCATCTCTGTCTCCTGTCTGCGCGCGCCGCCCGGCAGGGGCGCGGCGTGGATGTCTGTCTTGCTGGTGTGTCTTAGTCGGGGGCCTTGGTGGTAAGCGCCAGCGCGTGCAGCTCGCCATGATTGCCGTCCATCTTGCCCTTCAGCGCGGCGTAGACGGCGCGCTGCTGCTGGACACGGTTCTGGCCGCGGAAGCTTTCGTCGATGACCTCCGCGGCATAGTGATTGCCGTCTCCGGCGAGGTCGGTGATGGTGATCTTGGCCTCGGGGAAGGCGGCGCGGATGAGCTGTTCGATCTCCGTCGCTTCTATTGCCATGTGGGCGGACTCCGCTGTCAGACTGTTCTACTCAGATGTAAGACGGGCGCCGCGCGGGTGCAAGCGCGGGCCATTTTCTCGGCTTGGTTCGGGGGCGGAACCAGGACGGACGAGGGGGCGAGGCTCAGAGATCCAGCTCGACCCAGACCGGCACGTGGTCCGATGGCTTGTCGCGGCCGCGGATGTCGCGGTCGATGCCGCAGTCGGTCATCAGGTCGGCGCAGGACGGCGTCATCAGCACGTGGTCGATGCGGATGCCGTTGTTCCGCTGCCAGGCGCCGGCCTGGTAATCCCAGAACGAATAATGCCCCGGTCCCTGCACGCGGGCGCGGAAGGCCTCGGTGTAGCCGAGGTTGAGGATGCGGCGGAAGGCGTCGCGGCTCTGCTGGAGGTAGAGCGCGTCCTTCTCCCAGGCCTGCGGCTTGGCGGCATCCTCGGCCTGGGGGATGATGTTGTAGTCGCCCGCCATGAGGGCAGGGGTCTCGTCGGCCAGAAGCTGCTGCGCGCGCGCGTGCAGCCGGTCCATCCAGTCCAGCTTGTAGCCATACTTGCCGTCCCGGATCGGCTGCCCCTCGGCGTCGAACTCCACCGGGTTGCCGTTCGGCAGGTAGAGCCCACAGAGGCGCACCGCCTCCTTCTCACCGACCAGGGTCGCCTCGATCCATCGCGCCTGCTCGTCGCTGTCGTCGCCGGGCAGGCCGCGGCTCACGTCCTCGAGCGGGTGCTTGGACAGGATCGCCACGCCGTTGAAGCTCTTCATGCCGTGGGTCTCGACGTTGTAGCCGCGCTCCTCGAAAAGCTCGCGCGGGAAGGCCTCGTCGACCGACTTGATCTCCTGCAGCAGCGCGACATCGGGCTGCGCCTCGTCGAGCCAGTCCGTCAGCGCACCGACGCGCGCCTTGATGCCGTTGATGTTGAAGGTGGCGATCTTCATCTGGAGCCCTCCGGAAGTTGCGCCAGCTATCGCGCAAAGCCGGCTGAGGGACAAGTGCAGCGGGGCGGATTCGCGGGTGATTCGGCGGCGGGCATCGACGATTCGTCGCCGATTCTGGGATTTGAGTGACGCAGCGGAAACTATCCCCAGAAAAGAATCTTCTGTGGGGAAGAGAGATTGTCGCGCGAAGCGACGAAATTGTAAGTCATTGTTTCTGTGAAGAACTCCTGTATTAATCTACCTTAACAAGAAACCATATTGCCTGAAGCAATCATCGCAAGAAACCCTGAAGCACGTTTCTCGTGTCAATCCAACCAGGGAGAACTTCCATGACTGCTCAACTCAAGCAATTCGTGACCGCAGACGCGCAGCACCGTGTCGAGGCCGATCTGTTCGGCGGCGAGGGCTGCGCCATGTTCACCTCGGGCGCGGCGCCTGCCGAGGCCGAAACGCTGCTCGGCGGCGGGATCGAGATGTTCACCTCCGGAGCCGCACCTGCCGGCGCCGATATCGCCTCGGGAGACGGCGCGGCGCTCTTTACTTCCGGCGCTGGTCCGGTGACCGCCGCGGGCGAGGCGGTCGGTCTCTTCACCTCCGGCGCTGCGCCGCTGCGCTCGGAGCTCGGCGCCGGCGACGCCACGGCGCTCTTCACATCGGGCGCCTGAGCCCGTCGCGCACGGGCGGGCACCGTCTTGGTGCCCGCCTGTCACCCTGCCTGTGTCCCGCACGCCCGCGCAGAAAGGCCCTCCGCATGTCCAACGTCATTGCTCTCCACCCGGTGCCGCGCATCGCCGACCCGGACACGCGCATCGCGGCGCTGATCGCCTGTTTCGCGCAGCACCGGCGCAGCGAGGAGGATGTGTTCTGGCTCAAGGAGAACGCCGAGCTGCTCAATATCCTCGACTGCACCGGCGCGGCGGCATGGGCCGGGATCGGCCCCCGGGCGCTGCTGCCGCATGTCGAGTTTTATGCCAGCGCCGAGGCGCGGCTGGCCTTCTTCCCGCAATACTACCGCTTCCTGCTGTCCATGGTGCTCGATCTCGAGGATCTCGGCATGCCGGGCGAGACCGGGGCGCGCATGGCGCAGAGCATAGCCGCGTCCGCTGCGCCCGGCGCAGAGTTGTCGGATCTGCAGCGCATGGAAGCGCGGCGGCTGCTGGCGCGGCGCGGGGTCTCCGGTCCGGCCGATCTGGGCCTCGAGGACCGGCTGCGCGGTTTCTGCGCCCGGCCCGGCATCTTTGCGCTGCCGAACAAGAAGGCCGCCTACGAGCTTACCCATATCGTGTTCTACCTCAGCGAATACGGGCGCCGCGATCCGCGGCTCGAGGCCGAGGCGCTGACCAGCCTGCACTTCGCGGGCAACCTTGCCTTTCTCGAGCAGAACTCCGACCTGCTGGCCGAGGTCTGCATTGCGCTGCGCTACGCCGGGGAGCTGCCGCCGCCGCTCTGGACCGGCTGGCTGAGCCGCGAGACGCAGCTTTTCCATGTCGAGACGGACCCGCAGGGCCCGCTGCAGGACGGCTACCACGATTTCCTCGTCTGCAACTGGCAGCTGGCCTTGGCGGGAGAGGAGCCCTTCCGCACGCCGCTGGAGTCGGGGCGGATGCGCTTCGACCGGTCGCCGCGGCGGATGGCGCCGCTGCGCGAGCTGTCGCGGGCGCTCTTTACGATGAAGGGGCGGCGCAGCGCCGACTGGGCGGTGATGCGGCGCCGCATGGAGGGGGCGCTGCCGCCCGGGGTGATCGACCTGCTCGACCTCATGGCCCGCGAGACGGCGCATTTCGACGCCTTCTTCGAGGGCTTCGCCCGGGCTGGCCGGGCATGAGGGCCGCGCTCGCCGGCGCCGCGCTGGTCGCGCTCTACACCGCGCTCATCGCCGCTGCTGACGGGATCACCAAGCTGATCGCCGGAAGCTACGCGGCGCCGCAATTCCTGGCCGTCTCCTCGGCGCTGGTGCTGCTCTTCGCGCTCGGTGCGGCGCGGCGGCAGGGGGCGCTGCGCACGGCGCTGGGGGTGCAGAGCCGGGGCACCATGGCGCTGCGATCGCTCCTGACCGTGCTTGCGGCAATCGGCTTTTTCCAGGCGTTTCGCCTTCTGCCCTTCGCCGACGTCTTCCTTTTCATCGGGCTGATGCCGCTCATCGCCGCCGCGCTCTCGGGTGTGGCTCTCGATGAGCCGGTGCGCCCCGCTGCCTGGCTGGCGCTGGCGCTCGGTGCGTCGGGCCTCCTTGCACTCATGCCCGAGGGCCGGGCAGGGGGGAATGCCGGGCATGTCTGGGCGCTGCTGGGGGCGGTTTCCGGAACCGCGTCGATGGTCGCCGCCCGCGCCATCGCGCGGCGCGAGCGCAAGCCGCTGGCACAGGTCTTCTGGCCCAACCTCGCGCTGGCGCTGGTCATGGGCATGGCGCTGCCTTTCGTCTGGCAGCCGATGCCGCTGGCCGACTGGCTCTGGGTCGCGGGCTACGCGCTCTTCCTTTTCGGTGCGCGGTTCGTCTCGGTCGAGGCGTTGCGGCTGCTCCCGGCCTATGTGGCGACGCCGCTGATGAACCTGCAGTTCGTCTGGATGGTGGGCATCGGGGTTTTCTGCTTTGGTGAACTGCCCGGCGTCGGCGCCAGTCTCGGCGCGGCGCTGGTGATCGGCTCGGGTCTCTGGCTGGTGGCCGACGAGGCCCTGCCGGCACGGCGGCGACTGCGGCTCTAGACCAGACGTCGCCGCGTCGGCGCCACATCTGATCGGGACAGAAAGCAGCCCCTCACGCCGACCGCGCTTTTCGCGGGCGCCTTATGGACAGGGGCGGGATGGGGAGATACACCCGTCCGGAACCCGCAGACGAGGCGCAAGAGAACACCCATGCCCACGCTGAACGACATTCGCTCGACGTTTCTGAATTACTTCGCCAAGCAGGGCCACGAGATCGTGCCCTCGAGCCCGCTTGTTCCCCGCAACGACCCCACGCTGATGTTCACCAACTCCGGCATGGTGCAGTTCAAGAACTGCTTCACCGGGGTGGAGAAGCGCGACTACAAGCGCGCCACCACCGCGCAGAAATGCGTGCGCGCCGGCGGCAAGCACAACGACCTCGACAACGTGGGCTACACCGCGCGGCACCACACCTTCTTCGAGATGCTCGGCAACTTCTCCTTCGGCGACTACTTCAAGGCCGAGGCGATCCCCTTTGCCTGGGAACTGGTGACCAAGCATTTCGACATCTCGCCCGAGCGCCTCTACACCACCGTCTATCACACCGATGACGAGGCCTTCGAGCTGTGGAAGAAGATCGGCGTGCCGGAAAGCCGGATCATCCGCATCGCCACCTCGGACAACTTCTGGCAGATGGGGCCGACCGGCCCCTGCGGTCCCTGCACCGAGATCTTCTTCGACCATGGCGAGAAGTTCTGGGGCGGCCCTCCGGGCTCGCCCGAGGAGGATGGCGACCGCTTCATCGAGATCTGGAACGTCGTCTTCATGCAGAACGAGCAGTTCGAGGACGGCTCGATGCGCGCGCTCGACATGCAGTCGATCGACACCGGCATGGGGATCGAGCGGGTCGCGGCGCTGCTGCAGGGCACCAACGACAACTACGCCACTGACCTGATGCGCGCGCTGATCGAGGCTTCGGCCAACGCCACCAGCAGCGATCCCGACGGTCCGGGCAAGACCCACCACCGGGTGATCGCCGACCACCTTCGGTCGACCTCCTTCCTCATCGCCGACGGCGTGATGCCCAGCAACGACGGTCGCGGCTACGTGCTGCGCCGCATCCTGCGCCGCGCCGCGCGCCATGCGCACCTGCTGGGCGTGCAGGATCCGCTGATGCACCGCCTCGTGCCCGAGCTCGTGCGCCAGATGGGCGAGGCCTACCCTGAGCTGCGCGCCGCGCAGCCGCTCATCGAAGAGACGCTGAAGCTCGAGGAAACCCGCTTCCGCCAGACCCTCGACCGAGGCCTCAAGCTGCTCGACGAAGAACTGATCGGCCTGCCCGCAGGGGCCGAGCTGCCCGGCGCCTCGGCATTCAAGCTCTATGACACCTACGGCTTCCCGCTCGATCTGACGCAAGATGCGCTGCGCGAGCAGGGCCGCACCGTCGACACCGAAGGCTTCGACGTCGCCATGGCCGAACAGAAGGCCAAGGCGCGCGCCGCCTGGTCCGGCTCGGGCGAGGCCGCCGACAGCCGCGTCTGGTTCGACATCGCCGACAAGCATGGCGCCACCGACTTCCTCGGCTACGACACCGAGACCGCCGAGGGCCAGATCCTCGCGCTGGTGCAGGACGGCGCGCTGGCCGAGACCGCCGCCAAAGGCGAGAAGGTGACGCTGGTGCTCAACCAGACGCCCTTCTACGGCGAAAGCGGCGGCCAAGTCGGCGATACCGGCGTGATCCGCACCGAGGGCGGCAAGGTCACCGTGACCGACACCCGCAAGGTCGAGGGCGTCTTCCTGCACATCGGCGAGGTCTCCGAGGGCAGCGTGAAGCGCGGCGAGGCCGCGGTGCTCGAGGTCGACCACACGCGCCGGAGCATGATCCGCGCCAACCACTCGGCAACCCACCTGCTGCACGAGGCCCTGCGCCGCGCGCTTGGCGATCACGTCGCGCAGCGCGGCTCGCTGAACGCGCCGGATCGCCTGCGCTTCGACTTCTCGCACACCAAGGCGCTCAGTGCCGAGGAAATCGCGCAGGTCGAGACCGAGGTGAACGCCTTCATCCGCCAGAACTCGGCGGTGAGCACCCGGATCATGACCCCGGACGATGCCCGCGCACTCGGCGCCCAGGCGCTTTTCGGCGAGAAATACGGCGACGAGGTGCGCGTGGTGTCCATGGGCGCGCTGCCGGGATCGGGCAAGGGCTCGGACGGGCAGACCTACTCGCTGGAACTCTGCGGCGGCACCCATGTTGCGCAGACCGGCGACATCGGCCTGTTCGCCCTGACCTCGGAGACCGCCTCCTCGGCCGGCGTGCGTCGCATCGAGGCGCTGACCGGCGAGGCTGCCATGGCCGCGCTGCGTCGCCGTGACAAGGCCCTCTCGGGCATCGAGGGGCTGCTCAAGGTCAGCGGCGAAGAGGCGGTCACCCGCGTCTCCGCGCTGCTCGACGAGCGCCGCAAGCTCGAGAACGAGGTCGCCCAGCTGCGCCGCGATCTCGCCATGGCCGGCGGTGCCGGTCAAGGCGGCGGCGCCGAGGCCCGCGAGGTGGGCGGCATGAAGTTCGTCGGCCAGGTGCTCTCGGGCGTCCAGGGCAAGGATCTGCCCCCGCTGATCGACGAGCACAAGTCGCGGCTTGGCTCCGGCGTGGTGCTGCTGATCGCCGACACCGGTGACAAGGTGGCCGTGGCTGCCGGCGTCACCGAGGACCTCAAGGCCACCGTCTCGGCGGTGGATGTGGTCAAGGCGGCGGTCGCGGCGCTTGGAGGCAAGGGCGGCGGCGGGCGTCCGGACCTTGCACAGGGCGGCGCCAAGGATGCCAGCCAGGCCGAGGCGGCCATTGCGGCGGCCGAGGCAGTTCTGGTAGGCTAATCAATCGCTTAGGGAGGAGCTTATGACTGCTTACATGATCGCCCGCATCGAGGTCACAGACCCCGAGGACTATGCCGTCTATGCTGGCCAAACCGTTGCGCTCGCCGAGAAATTCGGCGGGCGCTTCCTTGTGAAAGGGGGGCCGCAGGCCTTTGTCGAAGGCGAGGGGCCGGGCCGTCACGTGGTGGTGGAATTCCCCAGCCGCATCGCCGCCGAACGCTGGTACAACTCGCCCGAATACCAGCGCATCCTGCCCATCGCCCTGCGCGCCTCGACGCGCGATCTCGTCATCGTGGAAGGACTCTAATGCCCGCTCTCTGGATCGCCCATGTCACCGTCACCGACGAGGAGGCCTACGGCAAGTACGCCAAGCTCGCCGGTCCCGCGATCGCCAAGCACGGCGGGGAATTCGTCGCCCGCGGTGGCCGTTACGTGCAGCTCGAGGGCAAGGAGCGGCCACGCAATGTCGTGGCGAAATTCCCCTCGGTCGAGGCTGCAGAGGCCTGCTACCACTCGCCCGAGTACCAGGAGGCCCTGGGCCACGCGCGCGGCGCGTCGGAGCGCGAGTTGCTGATCGTCGAAACCAGCGAGTGAGCGCCCGCGATTGAGCCTCGCGCATCTGCTGCCGGTCCTGCTGCTGGTGGCCTCAAATCTCTTCATGACCATGGCCTGGTACGGGCACCTGCGCTTTCCCGGCGCGCCGCTCTGGGCCGTGGTCTTTATCAGCTGGGGCATTGCCCTGGTCGAATACTGGCTCGCGGTGCCCGCCAACCGGCTCGGCCACCGGGTCTATTCGGCCGCCGAGCTGAAGACCTTGCAGGAAGTCATCACGCTGATCGTCTTCGCCGGCTTCTCTGCCTTCTGGCTGAAGGAGCCGCTGACGCTCAACCACGCGGTCGGCTTTGGCTTCATCGCGCTCGGCGCCTTCTTCATCTTCCGCGGCCCCTTCGGCTGATCCCGCTGCACCGGGCCATGAAAAAAGCGCGGTCCAGTGGGACCGCGCTTTCATCTTCTTTTCTTGGCAACTACGCCCGGGGGTCCGGGGGCAGAGCCCCCGAAGCCCGCGCGCCGGGCTTACTGGCTGCGCGACTGGCGCTTGCGCTCATGCGGGTCGAGGTAGCGCTTGCGCAGGCGGATCGCGGTCGGAGTCACCTCGACGAGCTCGTCGTCGTTGATGTAGGCGATGGCCTCTTCCAGCGACAGGGTGATCGGCGTGGTCAGGCGCACGGCTTCGTCGGTGCCCGAGGCGCGGACGTTGGTCAGCTTCTTGCCCTTCAGCGGGTTCACTTCCAGGTCATTGTCACGGCTGTGCTCGCCGATGATCATGCCGGTGTAGACCGGGGCCTGGGCGCCGAGGAACATCTTGCCGCGGTCCTCGAGGTTCCACAGCGCGTAAGCCACGGCCTCGCCATTCTCCATCGAGATCAGCACGCCCGCACGGCGGCCTTCGATCGGGCCCTTGTGCGCCGTCCAGCCGTGGAACACGCGGTTCAGAACGCCGGTGCCGCGGGTGTCGGTGAGGAATTCGCCGTGGTAGCCGATCAGGCCGCGCGAGGGCACATGGGCCACGATGCGGGTCTTGCCGGCGCCGGCGGGCTTCATCTCGACGAGCTCGCCCTTGCGCGGGCCGGTGATCTTCTCGATCACCGCGCCGGTGTAATCGTCATCCACGTCGATGGTGACTTCCTCGACCGGCTCCATGCGCTGGCCGTCTTCTTCCTTCATGATCACCTGCGGGCGCGAGATGCTGAGCTCGAAGCCCTCGCGGCGCATGTTCTCGATGAGAACGCCCATCTGCAGTTCGCCCCGGCCGGAAACCTCGAAGGCCTCGCCGCCCGGGGTGTCGGCGATCTTGATCGCGACGTTGCCCTCGGCTTCCTTCATCAGGCGCTCGCGGATCACGCGCGACTGCACCTTCTTGCCGTCACGCCCCGCGAGCGGGCTGTCGTTGATGCCGAAGGTCACGGTGATGGTCGGCGGATCGATCGGCTGCGCGTCGAGCGGCTCGTCCACGGCCAGCGCGCAGATGGTGTCCGCGACGGTCGCCTTGGTCATGCCGGCGAGCGAGACGATGTCGCCTGCGAGTCCCTCTTCGATGTCGGCCTGTGCGAGGCCGCGGAAGGCCTGCACGCGGGTGACGCGGAACTGCTCGATCTTCTGGCCGATGCGGCTGATCGCCTGCACCGTCTGGCCAACCTTGACGCGGCCGGTCTCGATGCGGCCGGTGAGCAGGCGGCCCACGAAGGGATCGCTGCCCAGCGTCGTCGCCAGCATGCGGAAGTCGTCGTCCTGGTGCTTGATCTGCTTCGGCGCGGGAACGTGGTCGACGATCAGGCGGAACAGCGCGTCGAGGTTCTTGCGCGGCCCGTCGAGCTCGGCATCGGCCCAGCCGTTGCGGCCCGAGGCGTACATGTGCGGGAAGTCGAGCTGGTCTTCGTCGGCGCCGAGCGAGGCGAAGAGGTCGAAGCACTCGTCGAGCGCGCGGTCGGGCTCGGCGTCGGGCTTGTCGACCTTGTTCAGCACCACGATCGGCCGCAGGCCGAGGGCCAGCGCCTTGGAGGTCACGAACTTCGTCTGCGGCATCGGGCCTTCGGCCGCATCCACCAGCAGCACGACGCCGTCGACCATGCTCAGGATGCGCTCGACCTCGCCGCCGAAGTCGGCGTGGCCGGGGGTGTCGACGATGTTGATGCGGGTGTTCTTCCACTCGACCGAGGTCGGCTTGGCAAAGATGGTGATGCCGCGCTCGCGCTCGAGATCGTTGCTGTCCATGGCGCGCTCGGCCACGGCCTGGTTCTCGCGGAACGCGCCGGACTGTTTGAGCAGCTCGTCCACCAGGGTGGTCTTGCCATGGTCAACGTGTGCGATGATCGCGATATTGCGCAGGTCCATAGGAATGCCTTTGAAGGGAGGTTTGCGCGCGGGTTAGCCGGGGAAGGGGGAAATTGCCAGCCCTTAATGCGGCGAGGCCCCGGAAAACAGGTGAATCACGAGGATCCCGGCCACAATAAGCCCCATTCCGACAACCGCGGCAAGGTCCAGCTTCTGCCCGAAGGCGAAGAGCCCGATCACCGAGATGAAGACGATCCCCAGCCCCGACCACATGGCGTAGGCCAGCCCCACCGGCATGCTGCGCAGCACAACCGACAGAAGGTAGAAGGCGGCGGCATAGGCGACCACAACGATCGCCGAGGGCAGCGGCCGGGTGAACTGCTGGCTGGCCTGCAGCGCGGCGGTGCCGATGGTCTCGGCAAGGACGGCAAGGGCGAGGGTAATGTAGGGCATTGCGAACTCCGCTGAGGCTGGCCCCGTTCTGACCCGGCCCGCGCGGCGCTGCAAGCCGGGAGGCGCTGAGGGGACGGACAGGTGCGGCGGCGGAGGGCGTCAAAAATCTGCCTGTCTTAACTTGGTGTGAGGAAATCACGGCTAGACGGGGGCTGAAATTCCTGTTGCGGAGGTGTTCCATGTCTACCCGTCGCTCGCCAGCCTCGTCCCGCTGCCCGATCGTTTCCGAATGGACGGCGCTCGCCGTCTGCGCGCTGCTTTTCCTCGCGCCGGCCGCCCCTGCGGCCGAGATCGATGCGCCGCTTCAGGCGGTGATCGCGCAATACGTGCAGCCTCTCCTCGAGGATCCCCAGCTGATCGCGGCGGTGAAGGCGCAGAACGCGGTCACCTCCGGCTACGACGATGCAAAGATCGGCGAACTCGACTCGAAGTGGCAGGCGGAAATCGGCTCCACGATGATTCCCACCATCACCCCGGTCTGGGACAACCCGGTTTCCGACGCGCTGCGCGCGCAGGTCGACAGGTCCGGCGGGCTGATAAAGGAGATGTTCGTGATGGATGCCCGCGGTCTCAACGTCGCGGTCTCGCATCTGACCTCGGACTATTGGCAGGGGGACGAGGAGAAGTATCTCGAGACCTTCCCACGCGGTGCCGGAGCGATCCACGTCGGCGCCGTCGAGTTCGACGAATCGACCCAGGTCTACACGCAGCAACTCTCGCTGACCGTCAGCGACCCCCAGTCGGGAGCGGCGATCGGCGCGCTGACCCTGGGCCTCGATGCGGAGATGCTGCCGTGAAGCTGCGCGCACCCCGGATCGGCGGGGGGCCGGCGGTCGCCCGCGTCCTCGGCTCGGTTTTCACCAAGGTGGCGGCGCTGGTGGTCGTGTCCACCCTTGTGGTCGTCTCGCTTCTTGCGTGGCAAGCCTGGCGGCTCAGCGACAAGGTGACCCAGGCGGGCATTGCCGGCATGGCCCGGCAATCGGTGGGCGCGGCCGCCGCCTCGCTGCTCCCGGCGCTGCGGTTCCGCGACGAAGCCCGCGCCATGGCCCTGCTCGAGGAGCAGCTTGCGAGCGGTGAGGCCGATTTGCTCGGCGGCCTCGTGCTCGGCGCTGACGGCGAGATCCTGGCACAGGTCGGCGCTCTGGACGACGCGCGGGACGCGCTCGTCGCCGTCGCAAGGGAGGCGCTGTCTTCGGGCGGTCGTGCGGGCGCTGCGGGTGGCTTCCTCACCGCCGAGGCGGTGGTGCTGCAGGGGCAGGACGCACCGCTCGGCGCCGTGGCGATGGCCTGGACCGACAGCGCCCTGCAGGAGGTGATCGCGGGAGACAAGACGGTCATGCTCGCCAGCGCCCTGGCCGGTCTGGTGGCGATGCTGCTCCTGGTCCTGCTGTTGCTGCGGCGCATCGTGCTCGGGCCGCTGACCTCCCTGCAATCCGCCATGTCGCGGGTTGCCGCGGGCGACTACGACGTCGCGCTTTCGATGCACGCGCGGCGCGACGAATTCGGCGAGCTGGCGCGTCACCTTGCGGATCTCACCGCGACCCTCTCGCGCGGGCGCGAGGCGCAAGAGGCCCGCGGCCGCGCCCATGAGGCGCAGAACCGCGTCGTCCGTCACCTCAGCGATGCGCTCGATGCGCTCGCGGCGGGCTCGCTGCACCACGCGATCGCCGAGGAGTTCCCGGACGAATACGAGGAACTGCGCGCAAACTACAACCGCGCCGTCGACAGCCTGCGCGCCACGATGACCGAGGTGAATTCCGGCGCGCTCAACATCCACAGCAGCGCGGAAGAGATCGCCCGCGCCTCCGACGATCTCTCGCGGCGCACCGAAACCCAGGCCGCCACGCTCGAACAGACCGCCGCAGCCCTCGAAGAGATGCTGGCCCGGGTGCGCGAGGCGGCGCAGGCGGCGCGCGACGCCGAGGGCAGCGTGCAGACGGCCTCGAAGCTCGCGGACCAAAACGGCGAGGTCATGCGTTCGGCGATCGAGGCCATGGGCGGCATCGAGCGCAGTTCACAGCAGATCAACGAAATCATCGGGGTGATCGACGATATCGCCTTTCAGACCAATCTTCTTGCGCTCAACGCGGGGGTCGAGGCCGCACGCGCCGGGGCCTCGGGCAAGGGATTTGCAGTGGTGGCCTCGGAAGTGCGGGCGCTGGCGCAGCGCAGCTCGGACGCGGCGCAGCAGATCAAGACGCTGATCAGCGGCTCGGCGGACCGGGTCCGAGATGGTGTCGAATTGGTCGAGCGCTCCGGTGAAGCGCTTGGCGAGGTGGTCGCGCAGGTGAACCAGATCTCGACACTGGTCAGCAACATCGCGGGGGTGGCCGCCGAACAGGCGCAGGGACTCAACGAGATCAACGTGGGCGTCAGCAACCTCGACCGGGTCACCCAGCAGAACGCGGCCATGGTCGAGGAAAGCACCGCCGCGGCGCATATGCTGCGCGGCGACGCGGGCCGTCTGTCGGACCTGATGCGCGGCTTCAACGTCGGCGAAAATGGACCCGTGACCTCGGGACGGGCAAGCGCCGCGGCCTGAGCTCTGCTCACGCCTTGGCGCTGATGGCCGCAGCAATCACCGCGACGAAGTCCGCCTCGTCTCGCACCGTGGCCATATCGGATGCCTCGACGGTCACGCCCCAGTTGCGCGCCATCTCCTGGTAGCGCGGCTGCCGGTGTGCCAGCGCCTGTGCGTAGGTCCAGCGGATGAAGGCGTCAGGATCCACCGATGTTTCCGACACGCCCTTTTCGTCGAGGTAGCGCCTCCAGGCTGCCTCGAGGAACTCGGGTTGGTAGGCCATGGGTTTGGGTGCGCGATCGAACCTCCGGATCAGCTCCTCTGTGTGCGCCTCGCTGCCGCGGATCCAGACCATCAGCGCCTGGCGCGATAGGTCCGACAGGATCGGATCGCGCGGGTTCGCGGCGTCCACCCATTCGCAGATCGAACCGCCGGTGTCGCAGACAAAATGTGGGTAGCCGTAGAGCTGCTGGGCGCGCTCGATGAAATAGCCCGTGTCCAGCAGCGCCTGCTCCTCGGCGCGGCGGAACTGATCCTGCCGCATGCGGTAGCTGTCCATCGGCAGACCGCCCCGGGCCGGATCGCCCGGCTTGCCAAGGTAGGTCGAGACCGGGGTCAGGTTCTCGAAGGTGATGTTCGAGCCGATATAGATCGAGTCCGACAGCAGCAGCTCGCGCAGGAAGGGGTTCTTCATCGCCTCGGCCTTGGCGTTGTCGGCGATGTATTCGCCCATGTAGCGCGTGCCGATGCGGTAATCGATCGAGTAGTGGAACCAGTCCCCGGACTGCCGCAGCATCGAGGACACATGGGTCTTGCCAAGCCCCGACATGGCAAAGAGCACGACGTGCTTGCGCGCGGCATCCTGCCAGTCGGCGGCGGTTTCATACAGCATCAAAGGGCTCCTGCGTCGTCTGCGCCGACAGGTAATTGCGCCCGCGCGCCGCGTCAAACACCGCCCTCATCCTTAGGCCCGGCGCGCGGCGCGGGTCTCGCGCAGGATATTGGCGTAATTCGCGGCGAAGATGATCGCCGCGCCAAGCAGCACCCAGGGATCAAGCGGCTCTGCGTAGAGCAGCATGCCGACGATCGCGATGACCGGGAGGCGGGTGAAGTCGATCGGCATGACCACCGAGGCGGGCGCGAGGCTGAGCGCCGTGGTCAGGCAATAGTGGGCGCAAAGCCCGGCGAGGCCGATGACGATCACCCCCGGGACGGCCTCGGCCGAGGGCACGGCGATGTCGCCGTCGAAGCCGGCGCAGACCAGTCCCATGATCGCCTGGGTCAGCGTCAGCCAGAAAAGAATGCACAGGGTGCTGTCGGTGCGGGTGAGCTTGCGGGTGAAGATCGCCGAGCCGGCAAAGCCGATGGCCGCGCCCGCGGCGGCGAAGAGGCCGGGCGAGAGCGTCTCGGGCGAGGGGCGGGTGACGATCAGGATGCCGAGGAAGCCGACCAGCGCTGCCAGGCTGCGCGGCCAGGTCAGCCGCTCGCCCAGCACCAGCGTCGCCAGCAGCATGGCCCAGATCGGGCCGGTGAATTCCAGCGCGAAGACCTGCGCCAGAGGGATCACCGTGATCGCGTAGAACCAAAGGTTCTGCCCGGTGAAATGGCTGATATTGCGGATGATATGGGTGCCGATATGGCGTGTTGCGACGGTCCGGCGTTTGCCGGTCAGCATCACGATGCTGCTGATGATCGCCACCCCGAGCAGCGAGCGATAGAGCATGATCTCGAAGGTGTCGAGGCCGGAGCTGACATAGCGCCCGGCCACCGCCATGGCGCTGAAAGAGACGATCGAGCCGAGCATCCAGAGCGCGGCCTTCGGCACGGCGCCCAGGCTCGGAGCGGCAAGGGGGCGCGTGCTCACAGCTCTGCCACCTCGTAGTCGCGCGGCAGATCGCCGGTGATGCGGAACCACGCGCTGCCGCGGGTGCGATGCTGATGCGCCTCGAAGGCGTCGCGACTCTGGAACAGTTCCGAGACCTCGAAGACCCCGTCTTCGCTCTCGCGCAGATCGAAGTAGAGGCAGCCGGGCTCGGCCCGCGTCAGGCGGATGTGGTCGGCCATGGCAGCGCGCACGTTGGGGCAGCGCTCGGGCGGCGCGGTCATGCGGCCGGTCAGCTGCACGGCGCTCATGTCGCGCTCCGGGTTGGCTGGCTGTGCGGGAAGTCGGCGGGGCGCGGCTGCGCGGAAACTCTGGTCGTCATGGGGGTCCTCTCGCTGCGGACACTGGCGCGCGGCACGGCAAGGGGCAAGGGGCAATCGGGCCGCCCCTCCGCGGTTGGCGGCGGGGTGTGATCTTGATGCGTGGCCCGAACGCAAAAGGAGGCCGGGTTTCCCCGGCCTCCCTGATCACTGGCTGATCATTCCCATTCGATCGTGCCCGGAGGCTTCGAGGTGATGTCGTAGGTGCAGCGGTTGATGCCCTTCACCTCGTTGATGATCCGTGTCGCGGTCTCGCCGAGGAACTCGTGGCTGAACGGGTAGTAATCCGCCGTCATGCCGTCGACCGAGGTCACCGCGCGCAGGGCGCAGGCGTAGTCGTAGGTGCGGCCGTCGCCCATCACGCCCACGGTGCGCACCGGCAGGATCGCCACGAAGGCCTGCCAGATCTCGTCGTAGAGACCGTGCTTGCGGATCTGGTCGATATAGACCGCATCCGCCTTGCGCAGGATATCGAGTTTCTCGCGGGTGATCTCGCCGGGGCAGCGGATCGCCAGACCCGGGCCGGGGAAGGGGTGGCGGCCAATGAAGCTGGCCGGCAGGCCAAGCTCGTGACCCAGCGCGCGCACCTCGTCTTTGAAGAGCTCGCGCAGCGGCTCGACCAGCTTGAGGCCCATCTTCTCCGGCAGGCCGCCCACATTGTGGTGCGACTTGATGGTCACCGAGGGGCCGCCAGAGAAGCTGACGCTCTCGATCACGTCGGGGTAGAGCGTGCCCTGCGCGAGGAAGGTCGCATCCTCGATCTGGTCGGCGTATTTCTGGAACACGTCGATGAAGAGCTTGCCGATGATCTTGCGCTTGGTCTCGGGGTCGGACACGCCCTCGAGCTCGCCGAGGAACAGATCCTGTTCCTGCGCGTGGATCACCGAGAGGTTCATGTGGTCGCGGAACATCGCGACGACCTCGTCGGCCTCGTTGAGACGCAGCAGGCCATGGTCGACGAAAACGCAGGTCAGCTGCTCGCCGATCGCCTCGTGCAGCAGCGCCGCGGTGACCGAGCTGTCGACGCCGCCCGAAAGCGCGCAGATCACCTTGGACGCGCCGACCTGCTCGCGGATCTTGCGCACCGCTTCCTCGCGGTAGGCATCCATCGTCCAGTCGCCAGTGAATCCGGCTTCGCGGACGAAGTTCTCGTAGAGCGTCTTCCCGTTCGGGGTGTGATGCACCTCGGGGTGGAACTGCACGGCGTAGAACTTGCGGGTCACGTCGGCGGTGATCGCGAAGGGCGCACCGGGGGAGGTCGCGTAGACCTCGAAGCCCGGGGCGATTTCCGAGACGTGGTCGCCGTGGCTCATCCACACCTGCTCGCGGCCCGAGCCATCGAGGAACCAGCCCGACAGCAGGTCGAGGCGGTCTTCCTTGGGCGTCACGTAGGCACGGCCGAATTCGGCGGTGTGGCTCTGGCCGGCTTCGACCTTGCCGCCGAGGTCGTGCATCATGACCTGCTGGCCGTAGCAGATCCCGAGGATCGGCACGCCGAGCTCGTAGGCGGATTTGGGCGGGCGAGGCGAGCCCTCGCGCGTCACGCTGTCGGGGCCACCGGAGAAGACGATGGCCTTGGGGGCGAACTCCTTCAGGAACGCATCGGTGACGTTCTGATAGGGGTGGATTTCGCAGTAGACATTCAGCTCGCGCAGGCGACGGGCGATGAGCTGCGTCACCTGGCTTCCGAAGTCGATGATAAGGAGGCGATCATGCTGGGTCATGCGGCTGCTTTAGGCGGGCCGCGCCCGGCGCGCAAGAGGCTGGGTGCCGCGCAGAGGGAAATGGCGCAGCGCCGGGGGATCGGCGGGCGCGCGTTCATTCGATCTGGCTGAGCAATGCCGGTGCCGTGACCAGCCGGCGCACGCCGTGGCTGTGGGTCTCCTCGAAAACGTTGCCCATGCCCGCCCAGGCGTCGAGCGTCGCGATGTCGAGCCGGGCGCAGCGCGGGCGGACCGACCAGGTGACCTGCAGCGGCGAGCAGACCTGCTGGGAGTAGCTGGGCCCGGTGGTCGAGCCGCGGAACACCACCGGCGCGCCGGTGCCGCTGGGCAGAGCGCGGGCCTGGTGGCGACCGTTGCGCATGGTTCCGAGGTAGATGAAATCGCGAAAGTCGAGCGCATTGGGGTCGTTGACCACCAGAAAGACCTGCGACTCGACCCGCAACTCGGGGTTCGAGCAGGACGCCGAGAGGCAGGCGCCGAGACCCGGGCCCGGCGCCACGTCGCAGGAGGAATAGACCCAATGGACCTCGATCGTGTCGCCGGGCTCGACCCCTTCGAAGCGGGCGGGGCCGCTGCCGGGGCGGGAGAGTTCGGCGGCGCTGAGATTGGCCGAGCCCGCGCATTTGAAACCGCCGTGCTCGCCAGGGCCCGCGTAGATGGAAAAGCCTGGTCCGAGATGCTCGGCATTGGTGTGGGTGTGGATGTTGCACAGGGTCATCTCGTCCGGCGGCGGGGCAAGGCCGAAGGAAACGGGGTTCCGTCCATAGGGATTGCCGATATCCCGCGGGGTCTGCGGGCCGAAGCCGGTGCAGAGCGGGCCGTCGGCGGCGCCGTGTTCTCCCCCGGGATCGGCGCCATGCGCGCTGGCGGTCTGGGCGGCGTGTCCGGCACCATGATCCGCCGCAGGGGGGGCGCCGGGCGGGGCGCTGCCGTGGGAGGGCGCCGTGTCATGGCCCGTGGGCGGGTAGGTGATCTTGTTGTCGGCCCCTGCGGCCGAGGACAGGACCAGCACCGTGCAAACCGTCAGGGCAAGAAGCACGTGGGGGGGCGTCATGGGAACCTCCTGTGGACTCTCCGGCGACCGTGGCCGTGGCAGTGGCAGTGGGTTGGCATTCACTGGGGCAGGGTATGGCGGCCCGCGCCTCGGCCCTGAGGATTCGCCGCCCCATCCCGAGACCCGTCTCCACCTGACCCTGACGCAAAGAGCTGACGCATTGCTTAACGCAGCTCAGTAGGTGGCGTCGGGCGCGGAGAGGTCCTCCTCGATTCGAGCCCTTCTGTCGGCCAGCAGCGACCAGAGCGCGAGTGTGGTCAAGACCAAGGCGTAAATCAGCCCGCCCAAGGCCATGGCCTCGCCGGGGATCACCCCTACGGAGGCGCGCTGCATGGCCTGCTCAAAGTTCTCGACGGGGCTGGGATGCACGGTGATCTTGCCGAGAAAAGCGAGGAGCTGGATGAGCATGATCCAGAAATAGCTTCGCCGGATGCGCCGCCCCATCGCGTGCAGGTAGGTGATGCCGAACTCGGGCCGCACGTAGCTGTCGCGCAGGTCCCTTGCCCAGGAGGCGTCCGGTCCGGCGGTGCCGCTGAGGATTGGTCCGTAGAGATTCATCTCCATGCTGCGGAAGCGGCGGCGCCAGAGGTCGCAATAGCGGTAGCGCCGCGCTTCGAGCGTCAGGAAGAAAAGGTTGGAGATGCCCACCAGCACCAGCGGCAGCGGCGACGCATCGGGCGCTGCATAGGCGATCGACAGGGCCACGCCCAGCGTGACGACGGCCCAGTTGGTGGTGGTGTCGAGCCGCGTGCGCCAGACGCTGCAGCGGTAGACCTCGCCGCGGTAGAGATGCGCCAGCGCGCCAAGCTCGGCCCCGTCGAGCGGCCGCCCGCCGATTTCGAGTTGCACGTCTTTCATCTGCTCCCCCGTCTTGTCCGTCGAAGCCTGGCCGACCAAAGCCTGACCGGTCGAAGTCTTGGCCGACCGAAGGCTTGGTCGGTCGAAGCCTGGTGGGTCGAAGTCTTGGCCGGTCGAAGCGCAGTACCCCCGTGAAACATTCTGCGCAGAGACACCTTAAGATGCCCTTTCAGCCGGTGCGGGTCCGCGCGGATGTCGTATTTATCCGTCAGGGGGCGCAAACTCGTCGCTGGTCCTCGGGCGGCTCGGCTACTACTTGTCGGGGGTGTGACGGAACGGGAGAGGCGCCATGTCGGAGACAGAAACGCGGAAACGGACACGCAGCGGCGGCGGCGCGGCCCGTCGGGCGGCACGGGGGTCGGCCCGGGTCGAGACGGCGCGCTTCATCGAGCGCAACATCCCCAATTTCGAGATTCTCTCCGCAGAGGCGCTGGAGATGATCGAGGCCGGTGCCGAGACGGTGCTGGCGGAGATCGGCGTCAATTTCGTCAACAACCCCGGGGCGCTGGCGCTGTGGAAGGACGCTGGCGCCGAGATCGAGGGGGAACGCGTGCGCATCCCGCGCGGGCTGGCGCGGCAGCTCTGCGGCCATGCGCCCTCGCGGATCACCCAGCACGCCCGCAACCCCGCGCGGTCGGTCGAAATCGGCGGCCGCTCGCTGGTGCTGGCGCCGGTCTACGGTCCGCCCTTCGTGCATGACGCCGAGAAGGGACGGCGCTACGGCACGATCGAGGATTTCCGCAATTTCGTGAAACTGGGGCAGATGTCGCGCTGGCTGCACCATTCGGGCGGCACGCTCTGCGAGCCCACCGACGTGCCGGTGAACAAGCGCCACCTCGACATGCTGCACGCCCATATGACCCTCTCGGACAAGCCGTTCATGGGCTCGGTGACCGAGCCGAGCCGGGCGCAGGACAGCGTCGACATGTGCGGCATTCTGTTCGGCGAGGACTTCGTGCAGCAAAGCACCGTGATGACCTCGCTGATCAACATCAACTCGCCGCTGACCTTCGACGACACGATGATGGGCGCGCTCGAGGTCTACGCGCGCAACAATCAGGCCTGCATCGTTTCGCCCTTCATCGTCGGCGGGGCGATGGCGCCGGTCTCGGTGGCGGGCACGCTGACGCAGGTTCTGGCCGAGGGCATGGCGGGCATCGCCTACGCGCAGCTGGTACGCAAAGGCGCGCCGGTGATCTTCGGCGCCTTCGTCACCTCGATCGACATGAACTCCGGCGCGCCCACCTTTGGCACGCCCGAGGCGTCGCAGATCAGCTACGGCGTCGGCCAGCTGGCGCGGCGGCTGGGGCTGCCCTATCGCTCGGCGGGGGCGTTCTGCGGCTCCAAGCTGCCCGACGCCCAGGCGGCCTACGAGAGCGCCAATTCGCTGAACATGGGGCTGCAGTCGGGGGTCAACTTCATGCTGCACGCCTGCGGCTGGCTCGAAGGCGGGCTGGTCGCCTCCTATGAGAAATTCGTGATGGATGCCGATCAACTCGGCGCGCTGCACAAGTTCGCGCAGGGGGTGACCGTCGACGAGACGACACAGGCACTGGACGCGATCCGCGAGGTCGGGCCGGGCGGGCACTACCTTGGCTGCGCCCACACCCAGGAGAACTTCAAGACCGCCTTCTGGCGCTCCGAGCTCTTCGACTACAAGCCCTTCGAGACATGGTCCGAAGAGGGCGGGCGCGACACGATGCAGCTGGCCTCGGCGCGGGTGAAAGCCTTGCTGGAAAGCTACGAGCAGCCGGCGATGGATCCCGCCACGAGCGAGGCGCTGGGCGATTTCGTGGCGCGCCGCAAGGCCGCCATGCCCGACGCCTTTCTCTGACGGATCGCCGCTTCAAGCGGAGGTGTGGCGCTGGGCTTCGCGCAGGCGGTCCTCCGCGATAATCGCCGCCAGCACCTCCACGTGACGCGTCGCCGAGTAGCTCGAAGCGCGGGCGCGGCGGCTGCTGTCGATCCCGTCTTCCAGTTCCATCAGACGCAGAAGCGCCGCTCCGTGGCGCTCGGGATAGGGCGTGCCGAGCAGCCGTGGCAGATGCGCCTCGCGCTGGTAGTCGGCGGCACCATAGCGCGCGGCGCGCACGAGAAGTCGCGGGCGGCGCAAGGCGCAAAGAAGGCTCTGGAGGTCCTGCATCGGGTCGTCTCCCATTTGGTGAACAGGCCCGGAGAGTGACATGGGGGGCAGCGATGTTGCCCCGGCGCGTGGGGCTGCGCGCGCGGCGTTTACCGATGTTTATAATTTGTAGAGAAGTCTGTTAAACGTCTAAAATCATTAACTTTTAGATAACTTTGAGGCGAGCAGTTTTCAGGTTCACTTCCGCAAGCCCTGCGTCGGCGGGGTGCAACCTAGGGGACATCTGCAATGATGCGATACCGTGATTTTTCCAAGGACTTCACCAAGGCACCCGGTCTTCCTGCCTGGGTGCCCGAGATGGCCCGCCACTACCTGGCCCATACCGAGGATGGCGCGGGGATCCGCGCGCTGGCGCGATCGGCGGGATGCCATGCCTCGACCGTGCTGCGCCAGGTGCGGCGGATGGAGACGCTGCGGGACGACCCGCTGGTGGACGAGGCCCTGCGCCGGCTCGGGGCGGCGCGCGCCGCCTGCGCCGCGCCAGCAAAGGAGGTGGGCATGACGCAGCCCGAGGACGATCGCGACGAGGCCGGCAGCGGCGCTCCAACCCTGGATGCGGCAACGCTCTCGCGCGAGGCGCGGCGGGTGCTGCGGCGGCTTTGCGAGAGCGGCGCGGTGCTGGCAGTGGCCACCGAGATGGACAAGGCCGTGGTCGTTCGCGACACCGGAGGGGGCGGTTCGGCGCGCACCGCGGTGGTCGATGTGCCGGTGGCCGAGGCCATGGCGCTCAAGGGCTGGATCCGCTGCGACGCGCCGGGGCGGATCTCGCGTTACCGCATCACCGCGGCGGGACGCGGGGCGCTCGGGCAGCTGATGGCCGAACAGGAGAGCCGGTTGCGCGGATTTGCCGAGGCGCAGGCCGGCTTCGAAAGCGGCCGCGCGGCCGAGGCGGCCATGGCCGAGGAAGAGTCCGACCCGCGCGGCCGCCGGCGCTACGCAGCGACCGAAAGCCCGCTGGCCTCGCTCGGACGCCGGCGCGACCGGGACGGCAAGCCCTTTCTCGACGAGGCGCTGGTGCGCGCCGGCGAGCGGCTGCGCGAGGATTTCGAGCTGGCGCAGATGGCGCCACGGACGACCCAGAACTGGGATCACTTCCTAACGGCGGGTGTGAAGCCCGGGTCTGCCACGCGGCTCCCGCAGGGCTCCGAGGCGGCGCGTGTGCGCTTTACCGGGGCGCTGCGCGACCTCGGGCCGGGGCTCGGCGATGTCGCGCTTCGGTGCTGCTGCTATCTCGAGGGTCTCGAAGAGACCGAACGCACCCTGGGGTGGGCGGCGCGCTCGGGCAAGGTGGTGCTGCGCATCGCCCTGCAGCGACTGCGGCGGCACTACGAGGCGCTGGACGCTTCGGGCGGTGGGCTGATCGGCTGAGCGCCTGACCCGCGCGTCGGGCATGAAAAGGGGGCGAAGCTGCCAGCTTCGCCCCCAGTGTCTTGGGTCGCGGCGGCGGGCTTACTCTGCCGCGCGCACCGGCGTGTCGCCGGTGACCGGGATCCCCGGGTAGTCGTCGATATTGCCGCTCTCGAGGTCCGCCGCGGCCTTCTTCACTCCGGCAAGGTAGTCCGGGTGCACCCGCTCCAGCACAGCGTACCAGCGCTCGCGCACGCCGTCCGAGACCGGCGCCATGGCCCGGGCCATGTTGAGGTGCAGACGCGCGCGCTCGTCATCGCCCAACACCTCCTTGTAGAGGGCGCGGGGCTGGACGTAGTCGGCATCCTTGTCCTCCTGCGTGTAGCGGTCGGCGTCGCCCGAGATTTTCAGGGGCGGCTCCATGACCGACGGGTCCGCCTTGGCCGACTCCTCGTATTGGTTCGGCTCGTAATAGGCGTCGATATGTCCGGTCTGCGGCGGGAAGAACCGCATTGCTCCGTCCTTGTGGTAGGTGTGAACGGGGCTTTTGGGCGCGTTGGGCGGCAGCGCCTCGTAATGGGTGCCAAGCCGGTAGCGGTGCGCGTCGGCATAGGCAAAGAGCCGGCCCTGCAGCATCTTGTCGGGCGAATAGCCGATGCCGGGCACCTTGTTCGACGGCGAGAAGGCGGCGTTCTCGACCATCTGGAAATAGTTGTCTGGGTTCTTGTTGAACTCGAGCATGCCCACCGGGATCAGCGGAAAGTCCTTGTGCGACCAGACCTTGGTCAGATCGAACGGATTGAAGTCGAGCTCGGCCGCCTGCGCTTCGGGCATCACCTGGATGTTCATCTCCCACTTCGGGAAATTGCCGCCGTCGATGGCATTGTACAGGTCTTCCTGGAAGCTCTCGCGGGTCTCGCCGACGATCTTCTCGGCCTGCTCGTTGGTGTAATTTGCGATCGGCTGCTGGCAGCGGAAGTGGAATTTCACCCAGAAGCGCTCGCCCTGCGCGTTCCACAGCGAATAGGTGTGCGAGCCGTAGCCATGCATGTGCATCGGGTTCTTCGGAATGCCGCGGTCCGACATCAGGATCGTCACCTGATGCACCGACTCCGGCTGGCCGGCCCAGAAGTCGAACATGGCCTCGGGCGAGCGCATATTGGTCTTGGGGTGGCGCTTCTGCGTGCGGATGAAGTCGGGAAACTTGTAGGCATCGCGAATGAAGAAGATGGGGGTGTTGTTGCCCACCATGTCCCAGTTGCCTTCCTCGGTGTAGAACTTCAGCGAGAAGCCGCGCACGTCACGCTCGGCATCCGCCGCGCCCTGTTCGCCCGCGACCGTCGACCAGCGCGAGAGGATGTCGCAGGTATTGCCGACCTGCGAGAAAATCTTGGCGCAGGTGTACTGGGAAATGTCATGGGTCACGGTGAAGGTACCCTGCGCGCCCCAGCCCTTGGCGTGCACCACCCGCTCGGGAATGCGCTCACGGTTCTGGTGGGCGAGCTTCTCGATCAGCTGGTAGTCTTCCAGAAGCACCGGACCGCGCGGACCGGCGGTGGCCGAGGTTTCGTTTGTCGGCACCGGCGCGCCGGCGGATGTGGTCAGTCGCTTGCTCATGAGTCCTCCATGGAGATGAGGCGGGTGTGCCCTTGTGTGCGATCAACTAGAGGGGCGGGCCTAAGTTCCCAATTGCGGATTCTTGTCGGAGTGATAGGATTTTCTTATGCCTGTTACCCTTCGCCAGCTGAGCTATTTCCGGGCCCTCGCCGCGCAGCGCAATTTCCGCCGCGCCGCGGACTCCTGCAATGTCTCGCAGCCCGCGCTGTCGGTGCAGATCCGCGAGCTCGAGGCGGCGCTGAACGGCCCGCTGGTCGAGCGGCAGGCGCGCGACGTTCTGCTGACCCCCTTCGGTCGCGAGGTGCTGGCGAGCGCCGAGCGCATCCTCGCAGAGGTCGCGGGGCTGGAGCACGCGGCGCGGCGGCGCGGCGGGCTGACCGGCACGCTCTCGCTCGGCGTCATCCCGACCATCGCCCCCTATTTCCTGCCCGAGGCGCTGGCCGCGTTGCGGGCCGAAGACATCTCGCTCGACGTCGAGGTGACCGAGACCAAGACCGAGACGCTGCTTGCCCGGCTCGCCGAGGGCGCGCTCGACGCGGCGCTGGTGGCGCTGCCAATCGAGCAGGAGGGGATCGAGGTGCTGCCACTTTTCGAGGATCGATTCCTGCTGGCCGGCAGCGCCGCGCGGCTCGCGTCGATCGGCGGCGTGCCCAGCCCCGAGGGCCTGGCGGAGAGCCAGCTTCTGTTGCTCGAAGACGGGCACTGCCTGACCGATCAGGCGCTGGCGGTCTGTGGCCGGGGCAGGGGCAACGCGCGGATCAACATGGGGGCGACGTCACTCTCGACGCTGTCGCGGCTGGTGGCGGCGGGCTTTGGTCTGACGCTGATGCCGGAGGTTGCGGCGCTGACCGAACTGCGCGCGTCGCCGGGCATGCACCTGCGGCGCTTCGGGACGCCAGAGCCGGCACGGATCGTGGCGCTGGCGTGCCGCGCGTCGAGCCACCGCGAGGGCTGGTTCACCGAGCTCGCGGACGTGCTGCAGACCGTGGGGGACGCGCTGGTGGAGGGCGTGCGCAAGAGCCCGGAGATTGCTCCGGCGGACCGCTGAGGATGCGCCACGCCGTAGTTGAGGAAACGCGCTGTCGGGAACGCGTATGAAGCCGCGCAGACAGCTGCGCGGCTTCTTGGTCCGTGAGCGACTCCTCCACCCCGGCCATGATCGCTGGGGAGACGAGGATGCCAGAGGCAGGCAGAGCCGGTTCGGGACGTGAGGATTGGAGCCTTGGGACGCGGCTCCTTTCCTGGGGAAGCACGGCGTTGAGGGAAAATTTAACGCCGAGCCGCAAAGACGCTTGGTCGACCTAGCGGGACTCGTAACAACAAATGATTCTAAATGACGTCAGACTGGTAACAGGGTCAGAATACAGGCTTTGTCCGCCTCGGCTATCCCGGAATTTTTGTGTTTCATCGCGGTAACTGGGGACCTTGCTGCGTTGCCGCAAGGTAATGTACGGAAATCATGGGCTAAATCTTGCCGATATGGTGGCGAAGCCTCGCTTGGTGCAAACTCAGTGTTTCCGAAATGTGAAGTCGAGACGCGCTTCTGTCAGGCAAACTCTCCCAAAGGGTGTGAAATCCGCGCTATTTGACAGCTTTAGATGGTGCGACCGGGCGCTGTTGGTCACTGAAGAGGGGCGGGCATGAGTCGGTTCGCGGGCAGATCCTTGCGACGTTTCCTGAAGTTTCGCGTCGTGGCGCGCCGAGCAGAGGCGCTGGCGGACGCGGCCAGCCCGATTGACACGGCACACCATGGATTGCTCATCGCGGCGCGATCACGGGCCCCGCGCAGGGGGCACGCTGCGACGACGCGGGCCGGGCTGCCGCTGTACCCGAGATGAACGTACCTCGACGCCGGTGGCAATGGCGGGATCGGTGCCAAACCGCCGCCCGGCGGCGCCGGCGAGGCGATCTGCGTCGGGGCGATGGATCGAAGCGCCCCCGCGGCGTGGCCCTGCCTCAAAGTGGTTCTGCAGCCCCGCAAAATCGTTGCGGGGCGGCCATTTGCAATTTGGCAGCAACGCGGTTGATTGCGCGCCATGTGGCCCTTGAGCGGCGCCGAGCCGGCCTCGCGCCGCATTGCGGACGTAAATATGCACAGTCTCGGCAGCGCATTGCCGCCAAGAAGTGTAATATTCCGATAGATCACAATGGAATGGTTGCATTTACGTTAGGGCAACATGATACTGGCCGCATGAGGCAGGTCGCCGCTGATGAGGGGCTGGTTTCGACGGAAATTTGTACTCCCGAACCTCGGTTGCCCCGTTTTCTCGGGGGGGCGGCGTAAGTCTCATGAGACAACCGGTGACCCGCTCAGCCGGAGCTAGTGAGTTATATAAGTGGTTTCGCTTTTTAACTGATTTTTAGGGAGATTTACATGAAACGGACAATGTTGACGGCCGTCGTCGTCAGTTCCGCGATGGCTCTGGGCTCGGCGGCCTGGGCGCAAGACGATGCTGCGGCCAAGCCGAACATCCTCGTGATCTTCGGCGACGACATCGGCCAGACCAACCTTTCGACCTATAGTTTCGGCCTGATGGGCTATACCACGCCGAACATCGACCGGATCGCGTCCGAGGGTGCGAAATTCACCGACTACTATGCCGAGCAGAGCTGCACCGCCGGTCGTTCGACCTTCATCACCGGCCAGTCGACACTGCGCACCGGCCTGTCGAAGGTGGGGCTTCCGGGCGCCAACGCCGGCCTGCAGGACAAGGACGTGACGCTGGCCTCGGCGCTCAAGGACCTGGGCTATGCCACCGGCCAGTTCGGCAAGAACCACATGGGCGACCGGGACGAATTCCTGCCCACTGCGCACGGCTTCGACGAGTTCTTCGGCAACCTCTACCACCTCAACGCCGAGGAAGAGCCCGAGCAGTTCAACTATCCCCAGGACCCGGAATTCCGCGAGCGCTTCGGCCCGCGCGGGGTGCTGCATTCCTACGCCGACGGCGAGATCGAGGACACCGGCCCGCTCACCCGCAAGCGCATGGAAACCGTGGACGAGGAGACCGCCGCCGGGGCGATCGACTTCATGAAGCGCGCGGTGGAATCGAACACGCCGTTCTTCACCTGGTACAACACCACCCGGATGCACTACAAAACCCACGTGCGCGATGAGAACCGCAGCGAGCCGGGGCTGACCGCACGGACCGAATATGCCGACGGCATGATCGAGAATGACGGCGTCATCGGCGAGGTTCTGGACGCGCTCGACGAACTCGGCGTCGCCGACAACACCATCGTCATCTACACCACCGACAACGGGCCACACCAAAACACCTGGCCGGATGCCGGCACCACGCCGTTCCGCTCCGAAAAGAACACCAACTGGGAAGGCGCCTACCGCGTCCCCGCGCTCATCCGCTGGCCCGGCATGATCGAGCCCGGCACCGTCTACACCGAGATGTTCTCGGGCCTCGACTGGTTCCCGACGATCATGGCCGCCGTCGGCGACACCGACATCAAGCAGCGCTTGCTCTCCGGCACGACGATCGACGGCAAGGAGTACAAGAACTACCTCGATGGCTATAACCAGCTCGACTACCTCACCGGGGCATCGGACGAGGGGGCGCGCGACGAGTTCTTCTACATCAACGACGATGGCGAAGTGGTCGGCCTGCGCTACGAGAACTGGAAGGTCGTCTTCAAGGAGCAGCGCGTGAAGGGCACCATGGCGGTCTGGGCCGAACCCTTTACCCAGCTGCGCGTGCCCAAGCTGTTCGATCTGCGTGCCGACCCCTACGAGCGGGCCGACATCACCTCGAACACCTATTGGGACTGGGTGAGCGACCACGCCTATCTCGTCGCCCCGGCGTCGCAGGAAGTCGCCAAGTTCTTCGAGACCTTCAAGGAGTTCCCGCCCTCGCAGCGGCCGGACAGCTTCTCGATCGACCAGATCCAGGAAGACCTGAACGCCAGCCTCGCGAACATGGGCAGCAACTGATCCAGCTGCTCCCGTCTCGGGCCGGCGCAGGCCGCCGCCCCGACCATTATTCTATTTTCCGATTGTTACTGGCGTGCTGACGAACACAGACGCCCGCCCTCGAAGGGGATACACCCATGCCCGACCCGCACGCGCCCTGCGCCGCCGCTCTCGCCGCGCTCTGGCTTGCCGCCCCCGCCTTCGCCGATCCGCTGCCTTCGTGGAACGACACCGGCGCCAAGTCTGCGATCATCGAATTTGTCGAGGCGGTGACCGATCCAGCCTCGGACGACTACGTCACCCCCGAGGACCGCATCGCCGCCTTCGACAATGATGGCACGCTCTGGACCGAGCAGCCGGTCTATTTCCAGGCGCTCTACGCGCTCGACGTGCTGCAGGAAAAGGCCAAGGTCGATCCCGATATCCTCACCACCGACGCGCTGAAGGCCGGCGCCAAGGGCGACGTCGGCGGCGTTCTCGCCACCGGCATGGACGGGCTGCTCGAGGTGATCAACGTCTCGCATTCCGGGCTTACCGTCGACGAGTTTCAGGCCGATGCGCGCGACTGGCTCACGAGCTACACCCATCCGACGACAAAAAAACTTTACGTAGAAATGGTTTACCAGCCGATGCTCGAGCTTCTGAGCTACCTGCGCGACGAAGGGTTCAGCACCTATATCGTCTCGGGCGGCGGCATCGATTTCATCCGCGCCTTCTCCGAAGACACCTATGGCATCCCGCCGTGGCAGGTGGTCGGCACCGAGGGCAACACCTCCTTCGAGGTGGTCGACGGGCTTCCGATGCTGACCAAGAACGGCGGCGTCACCTTCATCGACGACAAGGAGGGCAAGCCGGTCGGCATCATCCGCCACATCGGCCGCAAGCCGATCTTTGCCGCGGGCAATTCCGACGGTGATTTCGCCATGCTGCAATACACCACCTCGGGCGAGGGGCCGAGCTTTGGCCTGCTGGTGCATCACACCGACGCGGCGCGCGAGTTTGCCTATGACCGCGACGGCCATATCGGCACGCTGAACCGCGGCCTCGACGAAGGCCCGGGCTTTGGCTGGACCATCGTCGACATGGCGCAGGACTGGGCCAAGGTGTTCCCCACCGACTGAGTTGCGTGGAAAGGTAAGGACGGTATGGAAGGCATGACCCAAAGCGGCACGCGGGCGCAGATCGACAGCCTGCGCGCCCGCATGGGCGAGGCGATCATTGGCCAGCGCGAGGTGATCGAGCGGCTGCTGATCGGGCTTCTCGCCAATGGCAACCTGCTGGTCGAGGGGCTGCCGGGCCTCGCCAAGACCCGCGCCATCAAGGCGCTTGCCCGCAACCTCGAATGCGATTTCAGCCGCATCCAGTTCACCCCCGACCTGCTGCCCTCGGATGTCACCGGCACCGAGGTCTACTACCAGGGCGAGGGCGGCGGCGAGTTCCGCTTCGAGGCCGGGCCGATCTTTGCCAACCTCGTGCTGGCCGACGAGATCAACCGCGCCCCGGCCAAGGTGCAGGCGGCGCTGCTCGAGGCGATGGAAGAGCGGCAGGTGACCGTGGCGGGCACCACCCACAAGATGGAGCCGCTCTTCATGGTCATGGCGACGCAGAACCCCATCGAGCAGGAAGGCACCTATCCGCTGCCCGAGGCGCAGATGGACCGGTTCCTCATGCATGTGAACATCACCTATCCGCCGGTCGAGGACGAGGTCGAGGTGATCCGCCTCGTGCGCGGCGAGGAGATCGCCGCGCAGGGGGGCGCCGGGAAAGGCGCTGCCGACGCGCCGCTTCCGATCCCGCAGGAGGCGGTCTTCGCAGCCCGCCGCGAGATCGCCGCCTTGCGCGTGGCGCCCGAGATGGAGCGCTACATCGCCGATCTGGTCAACGCCACCCGCGTGCCCGCCGAATTCGGTGACGACCTCAAGCGCTGGATCGAGGTCGGGGCCAGCCCGCGCGCCTCGCTGGCGCTCGACAAATGCGGGCGCACCCACGCCTGGCTCGCGGGGCGCGACTATGTCGACCCCGAGGACATCCGCGCCGTGGTGCCCGATGTGCTGCGCCACCGGCTGGGCCTGTCGTACGAAGCGCAGGGCGAGGGCGTCAGCCCCGATGCCGTGGTGGCCGAGATCGTCCGGCAGGTGGCGCTGCCCTGAGGAGGCAAGATGAAGGACCGCGCCGCCCGCATCCGCACCGGCACCCTGGGCAAGGCCCCGCAGGTCTTGGATGATCCGCGCATTCATACCGATCTGGCCTACCTGCGCAGCCTCGAAGGTCCGGCGCGCGGCCTCAGCTTCCTGCCGCGCCAGCCGGCGCAGTCGGTGCTGAACGGCCGTCACGCGTCGCGCTTGCGCGGCCGCGGGCTCAACTTCGAGGAGCTGCGCGACTACTTGCCCGGCGATGACATCCGCGCCATCGACTGGAAGGTCACCGCCCGCACCGGCAAGCCGCACGTCCGGGTGATGACCGAGGAGCGCGACCGCCCGGCGCTGATCGTCGTCGACCAGCGCATGTCGATGTTCTTCGGTACCCGGCGCGCGATGAAATCGGTCACCGCCGCCGAGGCCGCCGCGATGACCGCCTTCCGCATCCTCGACCAGGGCGACCGGGTGGGGGGCATCGTCTTTGGCGACGAGATGATCGCCGAGGTCCGCCCGCAGCGCAGCCGCGCCGCGCTCAACCGCTTCCTCACCGCGCTGGCCGAGGCCAACACACAGCTGCATGCCGAGGCGCCCAACGTCGCGCCGATCGGCCTGACGCAGGTGCTGCGCGCGGTCGCCCGAATTGTCAGCCGCAATCACCTCATCATCGTGCTGAGCGACTTCGACGGCATCGACGCCGAGACCGATCGCATCGTCTCGGGCCTTGCGCGCCACAACGATCTCATCCTCGTGCCGGTGACCGACCCCAGCGCGGGCGAGATCCCGGCGGGGCTGAAGCTCATCGTCACCGACGGAGCACTGCAGGCCGAGATCGACACGGCCGCGCCCGGCACCCGCAAGGGGCTGATCGAGATGTCGAAGGGGCGGCTGGCGGATGTGCTCGACTGGCAGCGGCGCTTCGGCGTGGCGATCCTGCCGCTCTCTGCCGGGGAGGAAACGCTGCCGCAGATGCGACGGCTGCTGGGGCTCGGGCCGCGATGAACGAGGAGGGAGCGGAAACCGAAAGCCTCGTGGGCCTGATCGATCAGCTGATCGAGCCGGTTCCGCCCGCGCCGGTGCCGCTGGTGCCGCAGACATGGGGCTGGGTGGCGCTGGCGGTGCTGTTCGCGGCGCTCGCCCTCTGGGGGCTCTGGCTCGGCCACCGCCGCCGCGTGGCGAATGCCTATCGCCGCGCCGCGCTGGCCGAATTGGACCGGGCCAGCACCACTGCCGAGCTCGCCGCTGTCCTTCGCCGCGCCGCGCTCGCCGCCTTTCCGCGCGCCGAGGTGGCCTCGCTCACCGGGGCCGACTGGACGAATTTCCTGTCGCGCACCGCGAGGAGCCGCTTTCCCGACACCGCTGGCGAAGAGCTGCGCCGCGCGCCCTACCGCGAGCCGGGGGCGGCCCCGTCGCCCGAGCTGCGCCGCGCCGCCGAGCACTGGCTGAAGACCCATCGCGCCGCACCCGCCCCGCGCGCGCGGGAGCAGGCGGCATGATCTCGCTCGCCGCGCCGTGGATGCTGCTTTTGCTGCCGCTGCCGCTGCTCGTGCGCTGGCTGGTCCCGCCGCACCGCGAGCGCGAAAGCGCGCTGCGCTTCCCGTTCTTCCGGCGCATGGCCGAGGCGGCGGGGGCCGAGCCGCGCGCCGGGGCGGTGATCCTGTCGCGCCCGGTGATCTCGGCGATCACCGCCGGGCTCTGCTGGGCGCTGCTGGTGCTGGCGCTGGCCCGGCCCGAGCGGGTCGGCGCGCCGATCACCATCGAAAAGGCGGCGCGCGACGTGGTGCTGGCGATCGACATTTCGGGGTCGATGGACGCCAAGGATTTCGCCACGCCGGACGGCACGCGGATCCAGCGCCTCGCCGGGGTGCGGCAGGTGGTGGGCGATTTTGTCGCCGGGCGCGACGGCGACCGCATGGCGCTGATCGTCTTCGGCACCGCGGCCTACCTGCAGGCGCCGCTCACCGATGATCTGACCACGATCACCGAGTTGCTCGGCACCACCGAGGTCGGCATGGCCGGGCCGCACACCGCGCTTGGTGATGCCATCGGCCTTTCGATCCGCACCTTCGAGGCCAGCGACATCGACCAGCGGCTGCTGATCCTGCTGTCGGACGGTTCGGACACTGCCAGCCGGATGAGCCCGGTCAACGCCGCCGAGATCGCCGCCGATCGGGGTGTCGAGATCTTCACCATCGGCGTCGGCGATCCCGAGGCCACCGGCGAGAACCGGGTTGACCTCGCCACGCTGCAGACCATCGCCACGCGCACCGGGGGGCAGTACTTCTTTGCCGAGGACGCCGCCGCGCTGGAGGCGGTCTACGCCCGCATCGACGCGCTTGCCCCGCGCGAGACCGAGACGCTGTCCTTCCGACCGCGCCGTTCGCTGTCCTGGGTGCCCATGGGGCTGGCGGCGCTGCTCGGGCTGGGCGCGGTGCTCTGGCTGCAGCTGCGCGGACGCCGCAGACAGGCACGGGCGGCGCGACAGGCGGAGGAGGCGGCATGACCGAGCTGCCGATCTTCCTCGAGGCCTTTCACTTCCTGCGCCCGCTCTGGCTGCTGCTGGTGCCGCTGATCGTGCTTGTCTGGTGGTGGGTGCGCCGCCCGGTCCAGCGCGGCGCGAGGCTGGCCGAGGGGATCGCCCCGCACCTGCGCGAGGCGCTGACGGTGGGGCGGGCGCAGCGCCGGCGCGTCCTGCCGATTGACAGCACCGCGGCGATCCTCCTCCTTGCCGCGCTCGGGGCCGCGGGGCCGAGCTGGTCGCGCCAGCCTGACCCCTTTGCCGCGCAATCGGCCCCCGCGGTGATCGTGCTCGCGGTGACGACGGGCATGGAGCAGACCGATCTCGCCCCGTCGCGCCTCGAGCGCGGCAAGCAGAAGATCCGCGACTTCCTCGACCTGCGCGCCGGGGCGCGCACCGCGCTGGTCGCCTATGCGGGCACTGCCCATGTGGTGCTGCCGATGACCGAGGACGCGCAGGTCATGGTGCCCTATCTCGAGGGGCTGAGCCCCGAGGTCATGCCGCGCGAAGGCGCGGTGGCGGGCGAGGCGCTGGCGTTGGCCGCGGCGATGCTGGCCGAGGAGACCGCGCCGGGGGGCATCCTCTTTGTCACTGACAGTCTGGACCCCGCCGACGTGGCGCCGCTCAATGCCAGCGCGGCACCGCTCGCGGTGCTCTCGATGCGGCCGGAGGGCAGCCGCGACCGGGGGCTTGATGCGCTCTCGGCGCCGGTGGTCGAGGCCACGCCCGATCCGTCGGATATCCGCAGGCTCGACGGGCTGCTCAACGCGGCCTACCGGCGTGCGCAACTCGATGACGTGGACCAGCCCTGGGAGGACCGGGCGCATTGGCTGGCCTGGCCCGCCGCGCTGATCCTGCTGCTGAGCTTCCGGCGGGGCTGGACAATGCGGTGGGCGGCGATCGCCGGGCTGACGCTGCTGCTCACGCCGCAGGGCGCGCGGGCCGAAGGGATCGCCGACTGGTTTCTGACGCCGGACCAGCAGGGGCGCATCGCTTTTGAGAACAAGCACTACGAACGCGCGGCCGAGCTTTTTGTCGATCCGCTTTGGCGTGGCTATGCGCTTTACCGGGACGGGCAATATGACGATGCCGTGCTGGTGCTGGACCGGGTCGAGACGGCTGAGGCGGCCTTCCTTCAGGGCGTGGCGCAGATCAAGGGGCGGCACTACCGCGACGGCGTGCGGGCCCTCGAGACGGCGCTGGCGCGCGATCCGGACTATCCCGGCGCGGCGGAGAACCTCGAGACCGCGCAGCGCATCGTCGCCTATGTCGAGGCAGCGCAGCTCGCCTCGGACACCGGCGAGGACCAGGGGATCGGGGCGGATGAGGAGGTTTACGACAACGAGAGCGGGCAGGGCGAGGAGACGCTGCGCGAGGCTGCGGACGCGGGAGGTGGCGGGTTGCTGACCGCCGATCAATGGATGAACACCGTCAACACGCGGACCGAGGACTTCCTGCGGATGCGCTTCGCGCTCGAGGCGGCACAGCCGCCTCAAGATGGCGATGAGGCGGCACAGCCGTCTCAAGATGGCGATGCGGCGGCACAGCCGTCTCAAGATGGCGATGAGGCGGCACAGCCGTCTCAAGATGGCGATGCGGCGGCACAGCCGTCTCAAGATGGCGATGCGGCGGCACAGCCGTCTCAAGATGGCGATGCGGCGGCACAGCCTGCGGCTCCGGCGCCCACGGAGGGTGGACAATGATCCGGGTCCTCTGCGTGCTCGTCCTGCTTTTGCCGCTGCCGCTCAGGGCGCAGGAGTCCGAGGACATGCCGCAGCTCATCGTCGACTTCCCCGAGACCGAGGCGATCCCCGGTCAGCCGCTCAGCCTGCGGCTGACCGTGCTGGTCCCGAGCTTCATGCCAAGGCCCCCGGTCTGGCCGAGCCTCGAAGCGCCGAACCTGCTGGTGCGCCTGCCGTCCCGTTCGACCAACCCGGTGTCGGAGCGGATCGGCGGCGAGACCTGGGCGGGCATCTCGCGGCACTATCGCATCTCGCCGATGGTGCCCGGGCAGGTGGTGCTGCCGCCGCAGGAGGTGCTTGTGACCTGGCAGGACATGGGCGCGGGCGAGGCGCGGCAGGTGACGCTGACCACCGGGCCGATTGCCTTTTCCGGGGTGGTGCCGGACGGGGCCGAAGGGCTCGATCCTTTTATCGCCGCCTCCGAGCTGTCGCTCACGCAGCAGATCGAGGGCGAGCCCGGCACGATGGTGCCCGGCGACAGCCTCAAGCGGCAAGTGACGGTCGCGGTGACGGGTGTGTCGCCGATGTTCCTGCCAGGGCTGCTGGCGGCCGTGGATTTGCCGGGCGTTGCGACCTACCCGGACGAGCCACGGCTGTCCGAGAGTGACGACCGGGGCGCGCTCAGCGGCACGCGGGTCGAAAGCGTGACCTATCTCGCCGAGGCGGGCGGCGGGGGGGCGCTGCCGGAGGTGCGGCTCGAGTGGTATGATACCGACGACGGGGTGGTGAAGACCGCCTCGGCGCCCGGGCTCGAGCTGCGGATCGACGGCCCGCCGCCGGGGCGGAGCGCGCCGCTCGATCCAGCGCGCCTCGCGCTGCTGGCAGGGGGCGCCCTGCTGGCCCTGGGGCTGCTCTGGTGCGGGCTGCGCGTCCTGTTGCCGGCTTTGTCGCGGCGGCGGGCCGAGCGGCGCGCGCGCGTGCTGGCCTCCGAAGGCCATGCCTGGCGGGCGTTGATGCGGGTGATCGCGGCGCGCGACCATGTCGCACTGCGCCCTGCGCTCGATCTCTGGGCCGGGCGCGTGGAGGGGCCGGACCCGCGCCGCGCCGCGCCGGTCGAGGCGGCGCTGCTGGCGCTGGGGGCGCAGCGCTATCGCGGGCAGGAGACCGGGGCGGGGGACAC